>CAZCCL010000013.1:19565-29924 GCA_964497095.1 uncultured Gaiellales bacterium
GCGCGGTCGCGGGGGGGGGGCGGGGGGGGCGGGCCGCCCGCCCCCCGCCCCCCCCCCCCCCGCCCCCCGACCTGTCGACTCCCGTGCCCCGCACTCCGAGCCGTCTCTCGCTCAGCGTCTCCTGGGCAGCGAGGCGACCCTCGAACGGGAGTTCCTTGTGGCCGCAGCCTGCAATCCGGGCCGGGCGGCCCAGATCGTTCCCGCCCTCAACCCCGAGCATTTCGAGGATCCCAGCAATCGCGAAGTGTTCATCGGCCTCCGGGACGCTCTGGGGCCGACGAAGGACGCGGACGAGCGGCGGACCGCGATCACGGAGCTGAAGGCCAAGGCCCGGGTGGACTCCGAAGCCGGTCGTTTGTTCGTGCGGCTGGTGATGGAAGCCGATCAAGGGCGGTATGCTTTGCCTGTGCTCGAGGAACTCCACCTCCGGCTCCAGGAACAACATCTCAACCGGGAGATCCGCAGTCTGCGGGAGAGCCTGGAGCAGGGCGACGATACTGAGAGCCAGCAGCGCCGTCTGTTCCGCATAGAGCAATTGCTGCAAGCGGTACGGGCGAACCTGACCAATCTGGACCCCGAGGAAGGACAGGTCTGAGGTGCCGGACGAGAGCGAACTCAGCCACGACCTCCTGCAAGAGGTGCTCGATCGGGGGCGCGCGCGCGGGTCCCTGACCGTGGACGAGATCGGCGCTCTCATCCAGGACGCCGATCTGTCCCCCGACGATGTGGAGTTCCTCTACTCCCTGCTGTTCGACATGGGGGTGGAGGTCGTCGACGAGCGGGCCGAGGAGTTCCCCGACTTCTCCGAGGAGGAGGAGTTCCTGGGCTCTCTCGACGTGACCATCGACCACAGTGTCGACGACCCCGTACGCATGTATCTCCGCGAAATAGGCAAGATCCCGCTTCTCACCACGGAGGAAGAGGTAGAGCTGGCCCGCCTCATCGAGAAGAAGGACGTAGAGGCGAAACGCCGTCTGACCGAGGCCAACCTGCGCCTGGTGGTCTCTATCGCCAAACGCTACATGGGCCGCGGCCTTCTGTTCCTCGACCTCATCCAGGAAGGGAACCTTGGTCTCATCAGGGCGGTGGAGAAGTTCGACTATCGTCTCGGCTACAAGTTCTCCACCTACGCCACCTGGTGGATCCGGCAGGCGGTGACTCGGGCGATAGCCGATCAAGCGCGGACCATCCGGGTACCCGTGCACGCCGTCGAGACCATGAACAAGTTGAGCCGGGTGCAGCGCGAACTGGTTCAACGCTACGGTCGCGAACCCACCGTCGCCGAGATGGCCGCCGCCCTGGGCGTGACGGACGGCAAGATCCGCGAGATACAGAAGGCCGCTCAGGAGCCGGTGTCGCTCGAAACCCCGGTGGGCGATGAGGACGACTCCGAGTTGGGCGACTTCATCGAGGACGTGGATGCCGATCAGCCCCTCGAGGTGGTGTTCCGCGAGTTGCGGAGGGAGGAATTGTTCAAGGTCCTCGATAGTCTCCCGACCCGAGACCGCAAAGTCCTGGAGCTGCGCTTCGGCCTCAAGGGGGAGCGGCCGCGGACTTTGGAGGAGGTGGGAGAGAGGTTCGGCGTGACCCGGGAGCGCATACGGCAGGTGGAAGCGAAGACCTTGAACCGCCTCAAGAACTACCGTGACGCCCAAGCCCTCAGAGATATCGACGGGTGAAATCGCCCACGCACCCGCGCAGGTTTCTACGCAAAGGCCTGACATCGAGGCTTGACCAGGCCTTGACGTTCCGCTAATGTAGCGGCCGCGAGTCCGGATTATTCGGCCCGCGTGCTTTAGAGAGGGGTGGGCCCGGTTCCCGTGTCGCCCCGAAACACATGGAGGTTGCAGGGTTGGCTGAGGGGACTGTCAAGTGGTTTAGTCCCGAGAAGGGCTACGGTTTCATCGAACAGCCGGAGGGAGAAGATCTCTTCGTGCATTTCAGTGAGATCCAGACGGACGGGTTCAAGACGCTCGCGGAAGGGCAGGCCGTCACTTTCGACGTGGTCCAGGGCCCCAAAGGTCTGCAGGCGGCGAACGTAGCGCCTGTCTAGTCCAACAGAAGGGATCATCCCTTCCCGCAATGCGAGCCCCGCTTCGGCGGGGCTTTTTTCGTTGGTCTGACGGCGCGGAAACGATGGATTCCGCTAAAGTCTCGGCGGCTCAGGCCGATAAGGAGGGTGAGAGTTTCCCATTCAAACTCTCCTTTCTCCTCTCGGGCGCCTCGCCGAGGCGCCCACTTTTTTTCGGCTATAATCCCCCGGGTCCGCGCCGTTCCCCGGCTACGCATGGTCGCGGGGTTCGCAGCGCGGCCGTGCCGTCCAAGGAGTGCTGCACCATGATTTCCCGGGAAGAGGTCGAACACGTGGCCCGTCTAGCGCGCCTCCACTTCGGGGAAGAGGAGCTTGCCCGGCTGCAGCCGGAACTGGGCCAGATCATCGACTACGTGCAGCAGCTCTCAGAGCTGGATTTGTCCGGCCTTGAAGCCACATCGCACGCGGTCGCCCTCAGGAACGTGCTCCGTCCGGACGAGCCTGTCCCGGGTCTGACCCAAGAAGAGGCCACCGTGAACGGTCCCCATGTCGAAAGGGGTCAGTTCGTGGTCCCCAAGATAGGCTAGGGCGTAGTCGTGAGCAGGGCGCAGTCGTGAGCAGGGCGCAGTCGTGAGCAGGGCGCAGTCGTGAGCGCGCACGGTAACGTGGGAGGCGGGATCGGCGGAGGGGCGCTCGACGTCACCGGGCTGACCGCCCATCGATGCCGGGAACTGCTGGCCGCCAGGGAAGTCTCGGCAAGCGAGCTGACCCGGGCCTATCTCGACCGCATCGCCGCTGTCGACGACAGGGTCCAGTCCTACCTGTTGGTCGACGAGGACGGGGCCATGGCGGCCGCCGCGGCGGTGGACGCCAAGCCCCGGGGGGAGCGGTCGCCCTGGGAGGGTGTGCCCATCGGTCTCAAGGACATCTTCTGTGTGAAAGGCATGGAGACCACTTGTGCCTCACGGATCCTCAAGGGCTACATCCCCCCATACGACGCCACGGTCATCGCCAGGTTGCGGGACGCCGGGCTGATCTTCCTGGGCAAGCTCAACATGGATGAGTTCGCGATGGGCAGCTCCACCGAGAACTCCGCCTTCAAGACCACGCGGAACCCCTGGGACTTGGGCCGGGTGCCGGGCGGCTCCAGCGGCGGCTCCGCCGCCTGCGTCGCCGCCGCCGAGGCCCCCTGGGCCCTCGGCACCGATACCGGCGGTTCCATCCGGCAGCCGGCCTCGCTGTGCGGGGTGGTGGGCCTCAAGCCCACCTACGGAGCCGTGAGTCGCTACGGCCTGATAGCGTTCGCCAGCTCGCTCGACCAGATCGGTCCCCTCACCCGCGACGTGAGGGACGCGGCCGCCCTGCTCGATCTCATCGCCGGGCGCGATCCTCGGGATTCCACCAGCATCGGCCTTCCGGAGCCGGTCGGCGTGCCCGACCGGGGGGATCTGGAGGGTCTGCGGTTCGGGGTCATCAAGGAGTTCGTGGGCGAAGCCTGTGACCCCGGGGTCCGCGAGGTGTTCGACTCCACGGTGGATACCATCGGGATGCTGGGAGGGGTGTGTGAGGAGGTGAGCCTGCCCAGCGTGGAGCGGGGCATCGCCGCGTACTACGTCATCGCCCCGTCGGAGGCCAGCTCCAACCTGGCCCGCTTCGATGGGGTGCGCTACGGTCACCGCACCGTCCATGGCCGGGACCTCTACGAGATGTACACCCGTACCAGGAGCGAGGGCTTCGGGGATGAGGTGAAGCGGCGCATCATGATCGGCACGTATGCGCTCTCCGCCGGCTACTACGACGCCTACTACGCTCAGGCACAGCGGACGCGCACCCTCATCATCCAGGACTTCGAGCAGGCTTTTTCCCGCTTCGATTTCCTCATCTCGCCCACGTCTCCCACGGTAGCCTTCGAGATCGGGGAGCGCACAGCCGACCCGCTGGCCATGTACCTGTCCGACCTGTGCACCATCCCGGTCAACTTGGCTGCGCTGCCCGGCATCAGCATACCGTCAGGTTTCTCGGGCGGACTGCCGGCGGGCCTGCATATGATCGGGCCCCACTTCTCCGAGCGGGGGCTGCTGAATGCGGCTCACGCGGTCGAGCAGAAGCTGGCCGTCGAGGTGGTCGCGCCTTTGGCGGAGGCGACCCGATGACCGTCGGACCCGGCCTCGGTGCCGGATCGGCGGCCGGGAGCGGCCCGGGGCGCGTCCCCGCCGCCCGGCAGGACGGTTGGGAGGCCGTCATCGGCTTGGAGATCCACGTGCAGCTGAACACACGCACCAAGATGTTCTGCGGCTGCGCGGTCACCTTCGGTGAGCCGCCCAACACGCGTGTCTGCCCCGTCTGCCTGGGGCATCCGGGCGTCTTGCCGGTCACCAACGAGAAGGCCGTGGAGTACGCTACCCGCATCGCCCTCGCTCTCAACTGCCGCATCGCCGAGCGCACCATCTTCCACCGAAAGAACTACTTCTATCCCGATCTGCCCAAGGCCTACCAGATCTCGCAGTACGACCTGCCGCTGGGCATCGGCGGGCATCTTGACGTGGAGTTGGAGGACGGGGGCAACCTGCGGGTCGGTATCACCCGGGTGCACATGGAAGAGGACGCAGGAAAGCTCATCCACGCCGGCGGAGCTTCGGGCCGTATCGACGGAGCCGACTACTCCCTGGTGGACTTCAACCGGGGAGGCACCCCGCTGGTGGAGATCGTGAGCGAGCCGGACATCGCCACCCCCGATCAGGCCCGGGCCTATCTCACGCAGTTGCGCAACCTGATACAGCAGTTGGGGGTCTCCGACGTCAACATGGAAGAGGGCTCGCTGCGCTGCGACGCCAACGTCTCCGTGCGGAAGCCGGGGGAGCCCTTCGGTACCAAGACCGAGCTCAAGAACATGAACTCCTTCCGCTTCCTGCAACGGGGCTTGGAAGTAGAGATCGAGCGCCAGGTCGAAGCCCTGGAGGCCGGCGAACGCATCGTGCAGGAAACGGTCCATTTCGATCCGGCCACAGGGCTGGTATCGACCCTGCGTAGCAAGGAAGAAGCCCACGACTATCGCTACTTCCCCGAACCCGATCTGACTCCTATCGAATTGGACGAGGCCTATGTGGAGAGAGTCCGGGCGGGTCTCCCGGAGTTGCCCGCAGCCCGGAAGAAACGGTTGATCGATCAGTACGACCTGCCTGCGAAGGATGCCTCCCTCCTCGCAGCCAACAAGCCTCTGGGCGACTTCTTCGAATCCCTGGCGGGCGCCACCGGCGACCCTCGGATGTCGGCGAACTGGATGCTGGGCGACGTCTCCGCCTACCTCAACGCGGCCGGACTGGAGGCGACCGAGTGCCCGGTTGGCGTCGAAGGCTTGGCTGAATTGCTGGGCCTGGTGAGCGACGGGTCCCTTTCCGGCAAGATGGCCAAAGAGGTGTTCGAACTCATGACCGCCACTGGGAAGCGGGCGCGGACGATCGTCGACGAGAAGGGGTTGGGCCAGATCTCCGACGCGGGAGCGCTGGAAGCCATCGTGGCCCGCATCGTCGGCGCCAATCCCGGGCCGGCCGAGGAATTCAGGCAGGGCCGCGACCGGGTCCTCGGTTTCTTTGTCGGGCAGGTGATGAAGGAGACCCGGGGCCAGGCCAATCCTCAGCTGGTAAACGATCTGCTCCGGAAACATCTGGGGGGTCCCGCAGGATGACCGGCGACCGGCTGCTGTGGGCGGCCCCGACGCTCGGCAGAACCCGGCTGCCGGTGCTCTCACACAATGCCTGCTCAAGGTTGAAAACCGGGACCATGTCTGGTACCTTGCCTTACCTTTTCTAACGCTCGACCACCCCAGGAAGGCGCAAGCGTCGTGCAATCCACAGATGTGCACCCGGAATCGTGTCCTGTTCTGAGAACCGCGGATATCATCTCGGGCAAGTGGACGCTCCTCATCCTCCGCGACCTCTCCAAAGGCATCAACCGTTTCAGCGCACTGGAACGCTCGCTCGCCGGCATCAGCCCCAAGACTCTGTCGGAGCGGCTCAAAGGATTGGAGAAGGCAGGGATCGTCACGCGCAAGAGCTACGCCGAAGTACCGCCCAGGGTCGAATACACGCTCACCAGCATGGGTTGGGACCTCATCCCCCTCATCGATCACATGCGCGAATACGGCACCAAGTGGCTCGGCGACGGCGGCCCACAGGCAGGCATGTCATCTGATGACGACGTACCCGGTGCGTAGTCTTCCTCCCGAGCGCGTCGGGGCGGGAGGTAGCAGTTGACCGGGACCCCAGCGTCGGAAGGTTGGATCGTCCAGCTCGAAGAAGTCGACGGGCTGATCGAGCTCGGCCGCGGCCGGGGTTTCGTCACGACCGAGGATATTGCCGAGGTGTTGGCCGAGGTCGACCTCACCACCGAGCAGATCGAGCAGATGTACACCGCTCTTCTTGACCAGGGCATAGAAGTCGTAGATGAGTCCTGTGTCGAGACGGACGAGGATCTGGAGCTCGACGGCCGGGGAGAGCAGGCGGAGTGGCGCCGGGGGGGCGACGATCTCGATCTGAACGTGGACGTGCCGACCACCGATCCCGTCCGTATGTACCTGAAGGAAATCGGCCGGGTCAAGCTGCTCACCGCCCAACAAGAGGTCTCTCTGGCAAAGCGCATCGAACGGGGCGATATCAGGGCGAAGCATGAACTCACCGAGGCCAACCTGCGCTTGGTGGTGTCCATCGCCAAGCGCTATCACACGGACGGCATGAGTTTCCTCGACCTGATCCAGGAGGGCAACCTGGGGCTGATCAGGGCGGTGGAGAAGTTCGACTATCGCAAGGGTCACAAGTTCTCCACGTATGCCACCTGGTGGATCCGTCAGGCGATCACCCGCGCCATCGCCGACAAAGCCCGCACCATCCGCATCCCCGTGCACATGGTAGAGAAGATCAACAAGCTGATCCGGGTACAGCGGCAGCTGCTCCAGAACATGGGCCGCGAGCCCACCCCGGAGGAGATCGCCGCTGAGATGGGCATGACCGATCTGGAGATCCGGGAGATCCTCCGCATCAGCCAGACCACGGTCTCGTTGGAGACGCCCATAGGCGAGGAGGAGGATTCCGAACTGGGTGACTTCATCGAGGACGAGGACGCCGTGCGCTCGTTCGACGCGGTGGCCTCCCAGCTCGACCGGGACGGGGTAAACGAGGCCCTCAACACGCTTCCCTATCGGGAGCGCAAGGTAATAGAGCTGCGTTTCGGTCTGAAAGGCGAGCACCCACGCACTCTGGAAGAGGTAGCCAAGCGCTTCGGCGTGACCCGCGAGCGCATCCGCCAGATAGAAGCTAAAGCTCTAGCTAAGCTACAGGCTATCGATAAGACCCGCAATCTGCGGAGCAGGGCGCACTAGGGTCCGCCTCCGATCGCCTCCGGAGCCGCGCCGCCACTTTTCTGAAGAACAATGGACGGAGAAGCCAAGGTCCCCGGTGAACCCTCGTTCCATGATGCGCCCTTAGACTCCGACGATTCGCCCGATCCCGAGGTAGCCGGCGGTTCGACTTCTGCCGACCGCTCGCCGGCCGGCGCTGCGGGCTCCGGTGCTTCTCTGCCGGAGGGCCCGCCTGAGGGAGGTCTGGCGACCATCCAGATCCCTATCGCTCAGATGAGCTGCGCCGTCTGCGCGGCCCGGGTGGAGAAGGCGCTCGCAGAAGTGCCCGGCGTGTCGACGGCCGCAGTTAACTTCGCCACCGAACGAGCCCAGGTGAGCTACGACCCCGGCAAGGTGGGCGCCGGTGCTCTCGTGGATGCCGTCCGGGCCGCCGGCTACGGGGTACCTCTGGAGACGGCGACCTATCCGGTCACCGGCATGAGCTGCGCCGCGTGCTCCGCCCGGGTGGAGAAGACGGTGCAGAGTCTGACGGGAGTGACCCGGGCGGCGGTCAACCTGGCGACCGAGAGCGTGACGGTGACCTACCTGCCGGGCGTGATCACCCCCGGGGAGATCGCGAAGGCTGTGAAGAAGGCGGGCTACGGCTTGGTGTTGCCGGTGGAGGGGGCCGCGCCGGCGGAGCCGGGCGCGGCCGCCGAAGCCGCCCGCCGAAAACAGGTGGGGCTCATACGGCTGAAGTTCATCGTCGCCCTCTCGGTAGGGGTCATCCTCATGCTCATGATGCTCATCCCCAAGTCGTGGCTGAGCATGGAGCGGCAGTGGATCGTGATGTTCGTGCTCGCCACCCCTGTGCAGTTCTGGGCCGGATGGCAGTTCTACCGGGGAGCTTGGGCCGCGCTTCGCCATCGCACCAGCGACATGAACACGCTCATCGCCGTCGGCACTTCCGCGGCCTACCTCTATTCGGCCGCGGTGACCTTCTTCCCCGGGGCCTTCGAGGCAGCGGCCGGGGCTGGGGTCGAGGCCGCCGTCTATTTTGATTCGGCAGTCATCATAATAGGGCTGATCCTGCTTGGACGATATCTGGAAGCTCGGGCGAAGGGGCAGACGTCTGCCGCCATGCGCCGGCTCATCGGCCTGCAGGCTAAGACCGCCCGGGTGCTGCGCCCGGTGCCTGCCTCGGGGACCAGCCCCGCCGGCGGCGAAGCACCCGGTGGTCCGGTACCTGGCGGGCCTTCGGCTCCGGAGGCCCCCGCGACCTGCGAGCTCGCGACATCGACCGACACTGCTGCGGTGGTGAGCGAGGTCGGAGCATGCTCGATCGCCGCAGGCGAGACGCTCGAGGTCGATATCCCTGTGGAGGAGGTCGCAGTCGGCGACGTGGTGGTCGTCCGCCCGGGAGAGAAGATCCCCGTGGACGGGACGGTGCTGGAGGGGCGCTCGGCCGTGGACGAGTCGATGCTCACGGGTGAGTCCATGCCGGTCGAGAAGGGACCGGGGGACGAAGTCATCGGAGCAACTCTCAACCGCATCGGTTCCTTCCGTTTCCGGGCGACCAAGGTGGGGCGCGATACCGCCCTGGCTCAGATCGTGCGCCTGGTGGAGGAAGCACAGGGTTCGAAGGCCCCCATACAGCGTCTGGCCGACTACATAGCCAGCATCTTCGTCCCCGTGGTGCTGGGGGTGGCTGTGGTGACGTTCCTGGTGTGGTATCTCCTGGGACCGGAACCGACTTTCACCCTGGCTCTGCTCGCGTTCGTCTCCGTGGTCATCATCGCCTGTCCCTGCGCCATGGGTCTCGCTACGCCCACGGCCATAGTGGTAGGGACCGGCAAGGGGGCGGAGAACGGCATCCTCATTCGCTCGGGAGAGGCGCTTGAGCGCGCGTACAAGCTGAACGTCGTCGTTCTCGACAAGACCGGGACGCTAACCCAAGGCGAACCGCAGGTGACCGATATCGTCGTCGCTTCAGGAGCCGGTCTGCCCGGGGCTCCGCTGGGCGAGGACGACCTGCTCGTCCTGGCGGCCTCGGCCGAGCGTGGCTCTGAGCATCCGCTGGGGGAGGCGATCGTCGAGGAAGCCCGTCTTCGGGGCTTGGCTCTTTTGGAAGCCGGCGAATTCGAAGCTATCCCGGGGCGAGGCGTGGAAGCGACGGTCCGGCGCCCGGCGGGCGCGGCTTCAGAAGACGAGGAAGCCTTTCCTACCGAAGAAGGCCCCGGGGTACGGGCGGCGTCGGCGCCGGTTCGGATCCTCTTGGGTAACCGCCAACTGCTTGACGAGCGGGCTTTCGCCCTGGGCGTTCTCGAGGCTCGGGCGGAGGAGTTGGCCGAAGAGGGCAAGACTCCCATGTTCGTCGTGGTCGATGGCGAGGTCTTCGGGATCATCGGCGTAGCCGACGTGCTCAAATCGGATTCTCCCGAGGCGGTGCGGAGCCTCGGGTCCTTGGGCCTGGACGTCTACATGATCACGGGCGACAACCGGCGCACAGCCGCAGCCGTCGCCCGGCAGGCGGGCATAGACAACGTGCTCGCCGAAGTCCTTCCCGAGCGCAAGGCTCAAGCCGTCAAAGACCTTCAGGCCACGGGGAAGGTGGTGGCGATGGTGGGCGACGGCATCAACGACGCTCCCGCTCTTGCCCAGGCCGACATCGGCATGGCCATCGGCACCGGCACCGATGTGGCCATGGAGACCTCGGACATCACTCTTATCCGGGGCGATCTCACTCCCATCGGGACCGCCATCCGGCTGAGCCGGGCCACCATGCGGGTGATCAAGCAGAACCTGGGTTGGGCTTTCGGATACAACATCGCCCTCATCCCGATTGCCGCCGGGGTGCTCTACCCGGCCTTTGGCATCTTGCTCGACCCGGTGTTCGCCGCCGTAGCCATGGCCCTTTCCTCGGTGAGCGTGCTGTCCAACTCGCTGCGGCTCCGGCGGTTCCGCGTCCAGTAGGCGGGTGCGATCGCCAGGCGGG
>CAZCCL010000013.1:30024-36883 GCA_964497095.1 uncultured Gaiellales bacterium
TCGCTGCGGCTCCGGCGGTTCCGCGTCCAGTAGGCGGGTGCGATCGCCAGGCGGGGTGTGGCTGCCGAGCGTCTTGGCGGCGGGCTGACGCTGCTGGTATCATCTTTGCCCCTGACGTGGGCGATTAGCTCAGGGGAAGAGCGCTGTCTTCACACGGCAGAAGTCACTGGTTCAAATCCAGTATCGCCCACCTCTGTTGTCGAAACGACAGCATTATTCCCGCAAATGGGCGGTTTCTGATATCCGGTCGCCCCAACCCGGTCGCCCCACCCGGCCGCTCGCCGTCCTCTTGTGTCCGACCCCTGGAGTCGGGGATTCTCGCTTGAGGACTCCAACCGAAAGCCGCGGCCACGCCAGAAGTCGATGACTCCCCTGGCTTCGATAGGTCAGCAACGAGCGAATCTAGCGAGTCCTGCCTGTAGACCGAGTTCAGTCATTGGTTGTTCGCAATCGAAAGGGTACTATGGCCGCAAGGAGGTGTGACGTGGTCGTGGTGATTCAGGACAGGCTTGATGCGATCTGCGATCTGCGATCCGTGCCGCGAGTACGGCGTCGCGCAGTTGTACGTCTTCGGCTCTGCTACGCGTGACGACTTTCGACCTGGGAACAGTGACCTCGATCTCCTTGTTGACTTCGGCACGATGGGTGGACATGCGAAAGCGCATGCCTATTTCGACCGCGACATTTCGGGCGCGAAGCAGATGTTGTATGCCGCGTAGCTGCAGGTGGTGATCGGATGGACGGAACGCCGGTGCTCCATCCGAATCAGTTCAAAGTCAACGAAGCCTGGATCGCCTTCAAGCTGAACGATGACCCGATCCATACAGAACGAGAGGGAGACTTCGATTTCCTCGCGCTCATGGACGCGGCAAGTTGCTTCATTCTCGGTTCCACGCCCGTTCCGGCAAGACAGGCGGAACCTACACCGCTTGAGTCGAAGCGCTTGTTGAAGGAGGGACAGACTCATAAGAAGCGCTGGCCGAAAACCCTCTTCATTCCCGCAGAGCAGCCCGCGCGGTTCTTGGTCGAGGAAGCAGAGCGGGTTGGCATTGGCGTCGTTCGAATCGCCGAAGAACAACTTTCGCCCTTCATCGGAGAGGCGAGAGAGCTCTTCGGGGAGCGCTTCGGTAGTCGGGGCGCGCAGTGAGGCCTGACCCTTCCATCGAGCGGACAGTTGTGGGCAAGCCGCCAACTGCCGCGCGTACCGGACGCTAGAACCAACGTTGTAGTCTCGGTGTCAGCCGTCGGGGGTATGATAGTCGCGTGCATCGGTCTGTTGCGAGGTGAGGTGCCATGACCATCGACGAAATCAAGCGAGAGGCACTGCGGCTCGATCCCTCGGTCCGGGCCGATTTGGCCCGCGAGCTTCTCGAGAGCCTGGACGATCTACCCGAGCCGGACGTCGAGCGTCTCTGGCTAGAGGAGGCTGAGCGCCGACGTGCTGACGTCCAGTCGGGCAAGTCGATTCCCATTCGAATGGACGAGGTGTTTGCCAAGGCACGAGCAGCTCGCGCATGAGTCATCAGGTGCTGTTCGAGCCTGCTGCCTCTCGCGAACTGATAGAGGCGGCCGGTTTCTATGACCTCGAACAGCCCGGGCTTGGAACCGCGTTCCTTGATGCCGTCGAGGCTGCGCTCCTTACTGTGGTCGATAACCCCTACGCATTCCCGGTGCTGCTGGGCGAGACACGCAAACGCGTCGTCGGCCGATTCCCTTACTCTATCCTGTGCTGGTTTGATGGCACGACAATCCATGTCTCGGCCCTAGCGCACCACAGTCGGCGCCCCGGCTACTGGCGGGAGCGTGGGTGATGCAGTGCAGTGAGAGAAGAGGACGGTGGAGACAGTGACGGATGAACGAATGCCAGACTGGATCACACCTGATGGTATTGACCTCGGCAGACTACCTCTTGAGCCGGTAGTGCGCCTGATTCTCGACGAGGACGAACACGCCTTCAGGTCGACATGCACATTACTCGGGGCGATGACGGGCTGCGGCAGATGGGACGCCGGCGTCTTCCTGCTGGGCCTGCTGGCGTACTACAGGGGCGATCTTGAGCGACTCTCGGCGGTAGTGCTTGCGCTCTCCAAGTTCCAAAGGCGAGAAACTGCGGACGCCCTCACCGCCGAGCTTCACCGGGTCCCGTCCAACAACACCACCCGCCGCTACCTTGATGCCGTTCTGGCGGCGCTCGAGTCGCTGCCGGACGACTTGGCTCGAGAACGGCTCGTCACGCTATCCGGTGACCGGAGCTTCAGCCCCAAGTGGCGCAAGAAGTTCCAGGCCGCGTTGTGGGATGTCGACGCGGACGAAGAACCACATGATCTAGGTTGGTGACTTCGGCATTTCGAGAACGTAGGGCGGTCTTGATGGCCCGGTCGCGAGAGAATGGGGACGAACGGCCGGCTGGCTGACGAGGTATTGAGCAGAACGCCGGAGAGGTAGACTGGCCGAGAGCGTGAGCGCGTCTGCTCAGGCCCGAAAACGTTGCGCCGACGCAGGGGGTGGGCATGGAATACGACGCTGGCAGACTGGACGAGATCGTCTTGGCCCTTCTCCACCTCAATTCGTTCACCGACCACGGCATCACTCGTGCTTGGAAAGGGTTCGACTGGGATTCCTTGGAGCGGCTCCACTCCAAGGGTCTGATTTCGGATCCAAAGTCAAGAGCCCGGTCGGTGGTACTCAGCGATGAGGGCGCACGGTTGGCCGCGGAGCTGTTCGCGAAGCATCTTGGCAGTGAGAAGGCGCACAGTCGATGATCGTCACCGAACAGGAGGCGGCCGCTTTCATTCACGGCTACACGCTGGTCATGGCGGAGATCGCCGGTCCAACTGCAAGCAGGTCGGTGATGACGCTGCCCGAAATACTGGTACGCGGCCGTGCCAAGTATCTGTCAGACCGCGCTTCACTCGACGATGCGCTGCGCAGGTTGGGGGCAAGATCAATACTCGTTGCCCCTGAGGTCGAGTCCGCCATTCGGAGTCTCGAAGTCAAGCAATGGTTCTATCTCACGGACACCACGAGGTATTCCGTTTTTGTTGATCCATCCGCGGAAACCGCCTATGCTGTCTTGGGTCTGACCGACAGGATTCGAGACTTCATCGGCGGTTCTGGCGCGCTCGTGGAAACGGGGCTGGTTCACTATCGCGGCCACTATGTTTGTGACGGCCTCGTGAGTAGCGTTGTATGGCTCGGCCGCAACTACCGGAAGGACCTAGCCCTCACCCTTGCCGAAATCCGGGCACGTGGCGCGTTTCGCAAGTCCTATACGCCGACCGAGCTCAGCAGAGGCGCTTGACCTCTTCCCGAAGGTTCTAAGAGCTGTCCACTTAGGACCACCTCTGTTGTCAATTCGACAACAATCTGCCTGTAAATGGCCTGGTCTTGATGTCCGTTCGCCTAGCTGATCGCTCGCTCGCTGAGCGGCGCAGGTTCCGAGAAGGACTGGTGCCCCTCGCCCCCAATTGGCTGCTATTGGGGATGTTCCTGGGCGGCAGCGACCCGGGGCAGCAACATTAGCTGGGGTCCGTCTGACGACCCGGGACAGCCGGTGCCTTGTTTCGCCCCTGTCTGCTACATTCCCCTCATGCGGATAGAAGTCATTGACAAGGCGGTACCTCTCTTATACCTGATACAGCTTGCCGAGGGCGGCTTCGGCAACCTCGTCAAGGCGGTCGTTGACGTCGAACGGCGCATGATGGCGGTTGGTGGTGAGTTGCACGCCGATGAAGAGGCCCTCCTCCTCGAGCATGGCTCCGGCCAGCACCACCTTTGGGGAATCAACATCTATCCCGAACTCCCGGGAGATGAACGCATCGAATTCGATTCGCTGATCAACATTCGCCCGGCTCAGGGCAATCGCTCGCGTAGCGTCGATGACCCCGCAATCCGAGACACCATCGTTCAGATTGTGCAAGAACTGGTGTGCGAATGAGACCAGTGCCACAGGCGCAGCACCGAGAACTGGCCGCAGGGAGATGGCTTTCGCTGCCACTCATCGAACAGCTGGCAAATACCGGAAGCGAGGTCGAGCGAGCCCTCAATTGGGCCGCAAAAGGCAACGCTGAGTTCAGCGCTTTGGCCGTCGATCGAGCTCTCGAACTGCTCGATCTGACGATCGCCGATCCGAAGAACAGGCGCCGTCTGAAGGAGCTCACTCGATTGCGGGAGGCGTTGGTCGACTACTTCGTAGGCTCCAACGAGTATGGATCGTCGCCGGCGGCGTGGCACCGATACTTCCACGCATATGGCCTGGGTGTCGCACTTCGCAGGCAGGCCGCGTCGGCTTGATCCGCCGCAGTCCGGGCCCTTTCGACACCCGTTCTGACCCCGGCCCGGGGCCCATTCGGCGTGATTTGATTCTGCTCGGCTTCTTGTTACAGGCCCATACACTACCAATGACTTCTCCTCGGAGACCTTCCACACCGACAAAATGGAAGACGACATAGGAGAACTGATAGTCCTCAACTCGGGGCGCTCGATCAGTCAGCGGTACCGAAATCTCCTTGTGCCCCCCGGCCGCCGCTGCTGTGACACCCAAGTCGGGCACCGTGCAAACCCAGCGCTTACTTGTGCCCGAGAGATGGCTGGCGCGCGGGCCGATGGTGCCGGCGATGGTTGAATGGGCTCAGGCCCTCTTGCTTCCACACTCTGCGATCCGGGTATACCGACAACGTACGCGAGCGCCGTCGCAAGGAGTCATGTTGGCCGGCCCCTCCGGAAACGCCCCGCGAGTGATCGCCTTGATCGATCTACCCGACCTCCGGTCGCAAGTGAAGCGCATCGGCGGCGCGTCCGAGCCCGACCTGCCGACGGTGCTGGAGCAACTGGAGGCCGATCTGACGCGGTTGGACCCAGCGTTGTCGGAGGCGGAGCTTCCGCTCGACGCCGTCTACCTGTACTCGCCCGTTGAGGCGGACCGCTCCGGTGAAGTCGAACGCGTGGTCTTCAGAGAGCCTGGAATGGGCGTCAAGCGAGAGTGCCAGGGCTGCGGAAAGGCGTGCACGCACTGCCAGGGAGGCGCCAGGGACTTGGGCGGCGGACAGGGACGCGATAACCCGATCGCGAACGACCTCATCGAACTCGCCCGCGAAGACGCCTACGACTGGGCCGTCGTCGTCTCCACGGACCTGCTGCTCATCCCGGTGGTCCGGTATCTCCAAGCACACGGCCGGAAGATCATCCACGGCTGCTTCCCTCCGGTCGCGATGGACCTTACCGAGGAATGCTGGGCCTCCATCGACCTCCGCGTGCTCTAGTCGAGCACTCGAATATCCCCCAGGTACCTTTCGGTGACCATTCTTGGGTTCATGAAGTGGGGCAGGTAGTCCGGACCGCCGGCCTTCGTTCCCTCACCAGAGTGGCCGAAACCGCCAAACGGTTGCCGACCGACCATGGCCCCCGTTATCGCTCGGTTCAGGTAGAGATTGCCGACCCGGAACCGCACGACAGCTTTGGCCAAATGTTCCGGGCTCGACGAGAAGACGCCCCCGCTGAGGGCGAACGGCGCCGAGACGGCCAGGTCGAGCGCATGGTCGAAATCCTTCGCCCGCATCACGGCGAGCACCGGCCCGAAGACCTCGTCCTGGGCTATGCGATCGGCTGGCGTGACATCACCTACGATGGTAACAGGCACATAGAATGCGCCGGCGGTGACCTCGGAGTCGGGTAGTCCACTGCGGTAGACGATGCGGCCGGCCACCTCCGGCGAATCGATGTAGCTCAGGATCCTGGCCTGAGCGGCTGCCTCCACCACGGGGCCGACGTCGTTGTCGTACGACTCGGGGGGGCCGATCCGCAGTGACCGTACGGCCGAGACCAGTCGCTCGAGCAGTTCGTCGTAGACGCTTTCCAGCACGATCACTCGCGAACACGCCGAGCACTTCTGCCCCTGGAAGGCAAACGCCGAGCGTATGATGCGCGGCACCGTCGCCTCTATGTCGGCGTCCTTGTCGACGATGATCGCGTTCTTGCCTCCGAGCTCCGTGATGACCTTCTTGATGTGGCGTTGCCCCGGTTGCAGCTTTGCAGCCCGCTCATAGATCCTGAACCCCACCTCCCTCGAACCGGTAAACGCGATCAGGGCGACGTCGGCGTGGTCCACCAAGTGATCGCCCAGACTTCCTCCGCTGCAGGGCACGTAGTTGAAAACGCCAGGCGGCAGTCCCGCCTCGCGGAAGATATCCACGAGCATGTGGCCGGCAACGGGGGACAGGCTGGAAGGTTTGTAGACGACGCAGTTGCCGGTGACGACTGCCGCTCCGACCATACCGCAGCTTATGGCAAGCGGAAAGTTCCAGGGGGCGATGACGGCCGCGACCCCTCTTGGCTCGTAGAAGAGCTGATTCGACTCGCCGGGTCCCGGTGGGAATCTCACCGGCGTCGCAAGGCGTACCATCTCACGCGCATAGTACTCGAGGAAATCGAGGGCCTCAGTGACGTCGTGGCTCGACTGTTCCCATTGCTTTCCAACCTCGAATACGAGCAGGGCGGTCGCCTGCCAAATGCGGCTGCGGAGCGCGGAGGCTGCGCGAAGCAGATAGGCCGCCCGAGCCTCGGGGTCGATCTCACGCCACGTCGAGAAAGCGACTCTTGCCGCCGCGACGGCGGCGTCGAGGTCGTCGGCGGTCGCTTGGCAGGCGTGGCCAACCACCTCCGCGGGACGGGCCGGGTTGATAGAGGCGGCCGTAGGCCGCCCAGGTTCGTCTCTGCCATCGATGAAGAGGGGATATGTCTGCCCGAGCGAGGTGCGCACCGTCGTAAGAGCAGCTGTCATGCTCTCCTGATTGGCCGCCTGCGAGAAGTCGGCGGCGGCCTCATTGCGGAACACGTCTTCGGCCATGGGGCAGCTCCTTAG
>CAZCCL010000014.1:0-36830 GCA_964497095.1 uncultured Gaiellales bacterium
ATATCCGCATGCGCGTCGCGATCTCGTGCGGAGCGAAGCTGTCCGCGATGGAAGCCACGGCGTACCCAGCTTTGATGACCCCGAGATAGGCCGCCACAGCCTCCAGCGTCATGGGCATGACGATGCCGACACTGGCGCTGCGGGGCAGGCCGGACGCCACCAGACCCCTCGCGAACCGATTCGAGAGCTTGTCCAGCTCTCCGTAGGTGGTCGCTTCGATCCTGCCGCCTTCGGGCTGGTGCAGGATAGCGGGTGTATCCGCGGGCGCCAGGAAACAGCTCTCGGCGATGTTCAAACGGGCCCCGGGGAGCCAACGCGGCGACTCCACACCCGCCCTCAGATCGACGATGGCGGACGGGCTCTTCTTGAACTTGATGTCCAGAGACTCGATGATCTGCTCCCAGAACGCCTCCCGATTGTCCGCGGACCACCGGTGGAGCTGACCGACCGAACCCAGTCCCACCTTGCTGGACAAGGCGGCGATGTTCGAGGCCGAGATCTCGGCATCGGTAGGCATCCACGCGGGGGGCGGACCTTGGGAGGCATCCCAGTCACTGAAGATGAGTGCGTGAATGTGCCTGTGCACCGCGAAGGGTATGTCGGGACTGAGAACCTCGCGGGACACGCGGCCCCAGAGGTCCGCCGCCGGGCCGTCTGGCTTGATCGAGCCGAGCTTCTCGGCCATTTCGCGTGCGGCCTCGGGCTCGAGTCCCAGGTCGCGAAGAGTGTCTGGAGAAATCTCGAGTGGCACGACGGTCTCCCCCTGTCACGCGTGTCTTCGGGCGAACAGCAGCGTAAGCAAGCATTATATTATAGAAGCCGGTCGTCCCGCTCTACGGTCGGCACCATGGGCCCACGCGCTGTGCCAGGAGCCTCACCTTCCGGTATTGACCAAGCATCGAAGGAGCGGGCCGGACGTATGATGAACTCAGGCGCGATATGAAGGCAGGCGCGATCCCCTTTGCTACAACGCGAATAGGTGGGTCGACCCGGCTTTTCGCCCGGAGGTTTGGGGCATGGACCGAGTGGGACCCCTAAACAGACGAGGCAGCATCCTGATGGTTTTGGGGGCCGTCTGCTTGCTCGCGGGTATCCTCCTGGCCGGCTGTTCCCCTGGAAACGAGACCCTCCACCCCGTCAAAGTCCACAACCTGTGGGGTTACATCGACATAACAGGAAAGACCGTCATCGAACCGCTGTACCATACGGCGTCCGTGTTCTCCGACGGGCTGGCGTATGTAAGCGACTTGAACGGCTGGAGCTGCAAACATAGGGGCGGCAAGACTATCTTCTACGCCGACTACTAGAGGAGCGGAGGTCTTTTGGTGGTGGAGTTCGATCTGGTCCCTGAGCGGGCCGCCCTCTTGAACATAGACCTGCAGGAGTGTTTTGTCCGAGACTCGCCCGTCTATGCGCCTGACGGGCCCGCCGTAGTGGAGCGACTCAACCGGCTGGGTGTCGTCTGTCGGAGGGCCGGCATCGCAGTCATCCATACGCGACTCGTTCTACGACCAGACGGCTCCGACCTGGGGCTCCTCGGTGAGACCTCTCCGCCCGCCCGAGCCGGCCTCTTCAACGAGGGCACGCCGTCCGCACAACTGGATGAAGAGCTCGTCGTTCGGGAGGGGGATATCATCCTCGACAAGCCCAGATTCGGGGCCTTCTTCGGCACCGACCTCGAAGAGATCTTGCGCGGGCGGGGCATCGACACCCTGATCATCGGCGGCGTGGTCACCAACGTCTGCTGTGAGACCACCGCCCGGGAGGCGATGCAACGAGAATTCCGCGTGTTCTTCTTGAGTAACGGCACAGCCACGGCGAACATGGGTGGGGTGTCGGCGGCTGAGCTGCAGAGAACCTCCCTGGCGACACTGGGCTTCCTCTTCGGCCAAGTGATCACCGTCGACGAGATGATCGAGAAGATCGAGCTCGCGGAGCGAAGGGGCGCGCGTGACCAGGCGGAGGGGATCGACTCGCCAGCCGGGCCGGAATCCGGTGCACCCTAAGTGCCGCAGGCGGTTCGGGTCAGCTCACTCGTTCTTGACTGCCGCGTCGGAGCGCTCGTCCTCCTTGACCTTCTTGTCGGCCTCCCGCGCCGCGTCGGCACCCCATGGGCCCGAGTTCCTCGACAAGTTCCCCGTCATAGGTGTGCCTGTCGAATGACGCTGTAACCAGAGCTGCAGATCGGCGTTTCACCAGCGACTCACGTCGCCCGCGTGCCGATTAGCGCAGACCGTGCGACAATAGAGGCTGAGCTTCTTCAGTACTAGTGAGGAGAGTAGTCGGATGCCTAGCTGGATAGGCCCCTGGGAGATCATCATCGTCGTCGTCATCATCCTACTCATCTTCGGGGGTAGGTTGCTGCCACGGCTCGGCTCTTCGTTCGGTCGTTCGGTCGTAGGCCTCAAGAAAGGCCTCAAGGAAGGCCAAGAGGAGTTTACGACGGCGATCAAGGAAGATACGCCGGCGGATACCAAGGCCGACGCCAAGGCCGAGAGCAGTTCCGCCGATACCGCGGCGAAAGTGGAGAACCGCGTCGACGAGACCGCCGCTGAGGCTGAGAAGACCAAGCAGAGCTGACGATCCGATTATCCCGGGCTCCAAGAGAGTCGCGGGGGCTGAGTGATCTCTGCACGTGATGTGCCCCCCGGCGTTTCCTGCGTCCCGGGGATGGCCCGCACTGAGTCGAATCCCGGCTACGAGATTCCTCCCCGCATGAGTGACTGTAGACCGCGGTGGACTCCACACCGCCGGACGGAGACATCGTACTGATCAAGCAGCGCGCGGGAGGAGTCACGACGATGAAGGTCCAAGTCCCCGGCCGAGACGACCTGGTGATCGAGAACGTGGTGCTCGACGTGAACGGCACAGTCGCGCTGGACGGAAAGCTCCTCGAGGGGGTAGTCGACAGGATCGGTCGGCTCCGGGAGCTGACAAGGGTCGTGATAGTCACGGCCGATACGCACGGCGGAGCCGTCCGCCTAGGAGAGGATCTGGGCTTGGAGGTGATGGTCCTCAACGCAGGTGAAGGCGCTCCTCAGAAGCTGCAGTCTCTGCACCGCCTGGGTCTGGATACGACGGCGGCCATCGGCAATGGCTCTAACGACGCGCTCATGCTCGAGCAAAGCGCCCTGGGGATATGTGTGATGGGAAGAGAGGGCGCTTCCACGGAGGCGCTTCTCAAGGCCGACATCGTCGTCACCGACGTCTGCGACGCCCTCGACCTCCTCTTGAATCCCCGACGGATCACGGCGACCCTGCGGACGTGAGGCACGTCCCGTCGAAACATGAGGATTCGCAGGAGAAGAACGAACCTACCATGACAGCCGTGACGGGACACCCGGCCTCGCCACAACCTCCCGCCAG
The DNA here is from genome assembly GCA_964497095.1 of uncultured Gaiellales bacterium. GTDB lineage: Bacteria > Actinomycetota > Thermoleophilia > RBG-16-64-13 > RBG-16-64-13 > CAVPLM01. The sequence goes on from CAZCCL010000014.1 coordinate 3,367, forward strand.
AAAGCAGGGCGCATAGTCCGGCGCTCACCTGGGAAAGGATTTCCAAGGCACCCTACCACCAGGCGAAAGAATCGATGAACGAATTGTCGGAAATGACTCCTGGCGAACTGGAAGAATACCTGTCCAAATTGAGGGCAGACCTCGAAGAGATCGAGGAAGAAAGGATGTTCGTCCTCGGTCAGACCGGTCTTCACTTGTCCGCAAGTGAGGTCGGCAAGTATGAGGCGGACGTCAACAGGCTGAAGGCAAGGATCGAGGAAGCCGAGCAAGCGGCTGGCGCCAAGCGAGCGGACTAGGGACTTCCGACTTCTACTGGAATCTGAGCGCCTTGGTCACGGTGGTCCCCGCCGCCCGGCGCGCAGGCAGAACCGACCCGATTGCAGTCACCCGGAGTCGGCTTCAAGTCGAGCCCACCTACTCGTGCCCTCGGCGCAGAGAAACTCGACGCTCCCTCCGTCTGCCGCTAGTATTGGTGACCGACCACTGGATGAGGACCCGACCTCAAAGGAGCCCCGGCTATGTCCTTCACGTTCACGCCCATCGGAGTGATCCGAAGTGAGCATGCGCGCGCAGCCTCCACTCCCATCCAGCCGGTCTTCGCAGAGGGTTGCCGGGGCAGAGCAGAGCTCTCGCCCGAGTACGTCGACGGACTACGCGATCTGGAGGGCTTCTCGCACATCTACCTGATCTATGTGTTCGACCGGGCAGAGACGGCGAAGCTTCTGGTCCGCCCCTTCCTTGACGAAAAGGTGCGCGGTGTCTTCGCCACCCGGGCTCCCGTCAGGCCGAATCCCATCGGCCTCAGCATCGTGGAGCTCCTCGGGATCGAGTGGAACACACTCTTGCTCGACGGCGTAGACGTCCTGGATGGGACGCCCCTACTCGATATCAAGCCCTATTCGGCGCGTTTCGACCGCGTCGAGAACACGCGCAACGGGTGGCAGGACGGTATCGACGACGCGACCGCCGCCCGGCGCGGTCGCCGTGAGCACGATCCGGCGTCCGGTACCGCCGGAGAATGACGGGAGACCCGCGAGTGCAGGCGTCCAGTCACCCGATGACAGCCCCGAGGCAACTATCGGCTGTCGAGCCGGCGGAGGTCGGGAATGTGGCTTGGACCGGGTACAGATGTTCTCGGTCGCCGTGGGGGTCGCCCTTGGCACGGTGATGGTGGTCTTCGGAGCCATGGCCGCCTCGTGGCCGGGATTGCTCCTCATCATCGTCGGCGTCGTGGTCTTCGGCAATGGCGTCTGGTTCGTCTTCGATGCAAGACGACGGATGGGGCGGCGGCGGGACGAGCGGAGAGAGCCGGGATCCACCGAGCGGTGAAGTGTGGAATGCAGTATCAAGACGTGCGCTGAGCGGGCGGGCGACTACTGTTACGAATGCGCGAAATACCCTTGCACTCGGCTGCGGCGGCGCCGTGTCTGTGCACCGCGAGGAGTGCATCTACTGCGGCCGCAGTAGAGAACGACCCACCTCACAGCAACCCGTCCGAGTCATGCGGCTAGGTTTTCAACGCTGTCGACCCTCACTGCGGGTAGACGGCCCATTCGATCGGATACGGGCTTCCGTAGCCCTCGGTGGCATCCTCTGTAGCCTGGTCTGCGAATGTAACCAGACCACTGGCGTCGGCCGCGTTGGTCATGCCCCATTCCGTACCTACCGCCCACTTGAAAGAACCCGGGAGATCGGGCATCAGCGCCAGCGGAAAGACAAAGGTGACGGTCGATCCGGATACGTCAGGCAGCCCTTCCACTGGCGTGCTCTTGCCTGATCCACGGTCGAAGACGTCGGGGCGCCATTCGGAGCCATCGAGCCTGACACGAGGCATGTAGAGATGATTGCCCTGCTCGTCCGCGATGAAGAGTGTGTAGATGAGCCACTCACTCCCTCCGTCGGCAGCGGTGGCCGACACCAGCTCGGAAGGTATGGGATCCACCTGTTGCACAGCCAGGGTCAAGTCCGTCTCCGACAGATAGATGCCTGCCGCGGTGATGTCCGCCACTCGTGCGCCCGCGGGCGGCTTCTGGCCTTCTCCATCCCTCACATCGCCCTCAACGTCGCTAATCACTGCCGCATCCGCCGGGAGCCCACTCTCACTCGCGAGAGAACCGGCCGATCCCGTGTCGGACGATCCACACCCACCCACAGCGATTAGAAGGATCCCGAGGACAACGACTACGCATCTGGCTATCGACACGACCCGACCTCCCGTCTCTCGGACTGTCTACCGGCGACAGTCGTGTGTGATGTGCCCACTCTACCCTGATGCGCAAGCTCTTGCCCACAGCCCACCGGGAGTCGCGGCCGGCACACGCTACCCCGCGCCGCCGGTATGAACAAAGTCGGGCTCTGAAGCCCCTCCCGCCGCACCACGATGCAGGCGATGACCGTGCTCGACTTCATACCGACGAGAAGCCCGGTCTATCGCTGGACCGGGCTTCTCCGAAAAGCGCTCGATCAGAGTGGGACGCACGCGCCCAGGTCTGGGCGTCGCGGTCGCGGTCGCGGTCGGGGTCAGGCTGTGTTTGGCTCGGCTTTCCTCCGCCAGAACAGCACCACCGCGCCCACGATAATAAAGGCTATTCCGGTCACGAGCATACCCACACCGGCCACGATAGCTACAGTCGTAAGACCGAATGACGCCACTGCGAGATACAGATAGTTCTCCAAGTTCAGCGCCTGAGCATAGGTCAACTGCTCGGGGTTCGTCGGGTCGAATCTTCCCCCCCCGAGGACCTCGTTGTATGTGCCCATCTCGTGGCGGTGCTCCCTGACCAAGTCCCCGGCGGCTTGGGCTTCCGCCGCGGTATCAATGACCTCGCCTGCCGCGATCTGCTCGTCGGAAAGCGTCAGGGTGATCTGCTCCCTGTCCATCGCTTCTTGGAGGTACGCCTGCTTACTCTCACCGATTGCGATGAACGTGACGCCGAGGGCCAGATTCACCACTCCCAGCACGATCACCACTACTGCCAGAATCTTCTTGATCATACCGTCCCACTCCTTTGCCTTGCGGTTACTATCCTCGCCCTCTGGCGTCCTCGCCCTCTGGAGCCCAGAGAAACGATTCTGAGCCCTTCCCTATCGCCGGAGCACCGGAGAGAAACCTCCTCAGCTCACACGCTGGAAGACGGCTCTGTGTCTGTGCCAGCCTTTATACATGAGTAAGATGTGTATGTCAAGTATTATTATCATGTTATTATGGACGTGCTACTATATTGGAGGCAGAACCTGTGATGTACTCCTAAAGAATCGGGGCTCACGGCCATGATGGCGATCTCCACCAAGGGGCGGTACTCCGTCAGGATACTGGCGCTGATGGCCTCCAAACCAAGGGGCCACTTGTTCACCAAGCACGAGATCGCCGAGGCTGAACTGATCTCCCCGGCCTACGTGCAACAGCTCATGATGACGCTTAGGGCGGCGGAGCTTGTGAACAGTCACAGGGGCAAGGTCGGCGGGTTCACTCTTGCCAAGGACCCTTCGTCGATAACGGTCTCGGAGGTCCTCAGGGCCAGTGAAGGCCCGATAGTGATGGCTCCCTGCCTGGGCATGGAGGGTTGCGAACGGGAACCGGGGTGCACTACCAAAGCCTTGTGGAAGAGGGCGGGCGAGCTCCTCGACGACCTCTTCGGCAGCGTGACGATCGCCGACCTGGTCGGCCAGGACGCAGACGGACTCTTCCAGGTAGTCGGGGACAGCTAGATAGTACGCCCGCAGGTGGCTCTCGACAGCTTTCTACATCGCGCGGGTGCATTCTCGTCCACGCGCACGCGTGAGCGCAGTACAATGGGGGGTGCGGCTTCGCTAGAGGTCGTCTAACCACAGCGCGAAGCAGGGGGAGATCCGTATGGAGAGCCTTGTCGGGCGCATGCTCGGAAAATACGAGCTCACCGCTATGATCGGTGGCGGCGGGATGGCGACGGTCTATAAGGCTCACCATCCCGGCCTCGATCAAGAGGTCGCCGTGAAGATACTCCACCCGTTCCTCTCCACCGATCCTTCCTTCGTCGACCGTTTCCGACGCGAGGCACGCGCGGTAGCCGCCCTGCGGCACCCCAACATCGTCCGCGTGCTGGACTTCGACCACGAGGATCACCTGTACTACATGGTCATGGAGTACATCGGCGGCCCCACTCTTTCGACTGTGCTCTCGGGACGCAAGAACGCCGGTGGGTTGTCACTCCCCGACATCGGCCGGATCTTCACCCCGCTTTGCAGCGCAATCGACTATGCGGCCAGCAGGGGCATGGTGCACCGGGACATCAAGCCGGCGAACATCATCATGTCTGAGGAAGGGGAGCCGATCGTCACCGACTACGGTATCGCGAAGATGATCGGCTCGACCTCGCTTACCTCGCCGGGGACGGTAGTCGGCTCGGCGCACTACATGTCCCCCGAGCAGGCGCAGGGTCAGGACTGTGACGTCCGATCGGACCTCTACTCGCTCGGTATCGTGCTTTTCGAGTGCCTTGCGGGAGTCGTGCCTTTCGAGGGTGACACGACCGTGACCGTGCTGGTGAAGCACATCTCTGCGCCGGTTCCGTCGATCCGCGCACTGCGCCCCAATCTTCCGCCCGCGATCGAGCCGATGCTTGCCCGGGCGCTTGCCAAACCGCCTCAGGACCGCTACGAGATGGGCGCCAGTTTCGCCGAGGAGCTCCTGAGCGCGCTTGCTCCAGGCAGGTCCACCCTGGCGGCCACGGAGGTGGTGGCATCGGCAGCGGTGCTGTCGGAGACAGTGCTCACAGAGACACCCCCGGCGGCGACACCTCCAACCGTGGAAACGGCTCCGCTACGGGCGACATCCCCAACGGTGAAGACCGCTCCACCGCAGGACACGGCTCCGCCGACGACGGCGCCTGAGCCCGCGGCGCCAGAAACTGCCGTGTCCGCGCCAGAGGCTGCCCCCTCGGCGTCAGTGCCCGCGATGACCACGCTGGAGGCTGCGATGACCGCGGCTCCTGTCGAAACACCTGCGGCGCCTCCGCCGACTCCGGATTTGGATGCAACCACGTTCGAGCAGCCCGTCATCGAGCAAGATATGGCCGACTCTTCGACCGCCGAGCAACAGGCGGTTGACGAAGAAGCGGCCGAACTGGAGGCGGCCGATTCAACCCGTTTGGAGGCTCTGCCCGTAGTCGAAGCGGCCTCGATCCTCGCGGTGGCGCACGGGGAAAGCCCTCCGACCCCATCGGCAGCAGACAAGGTGATGCCTCCCGCCCCACCACCTCCACCCACCGCTCCCAGGGCCGAAACTATCGCGGCTTCCCCGGAAGTCATGCCGTCGGGAAAGGTCGAGCAGCCCACGTCCGACACTACGACCGAGGCAAAACCCGAGGCGGCAGGTGCGGCCGACGCGGGCCGGGGGGCTCCGCCTCGCCGCCGGAACCGAACCAGGCTGATTATCGTCGCCGCGGCAGCAGTAGTCTTGGTCGGAGCCATCGGCGCAGGAACGACCCTAGCCTTGCAGGGCGGCAGCGCCGAATCGACGACCACACTCCCCGTCACGACGACCGGCACGACACTGCTTTCGACGACGACCTCTTCCCTCACCACATCGACGACCGTGAGGCTGACGACCACGACCACGCGGCTGACCACCACCACCAAGCGGCCTACCACGACCGTACGAGCAACGACAACAACCGCGAAACCAACAACCACAACGGCGAGGCCCACGACTACAGTGAAGCGGACCACCACCACGAAGAAGCCGACGACCACCCAGACCACCAGTCCGCCGGATACCATCGGCCCTGGGACTACCAGCCCGCCGGATACGATCGGTCCGGGGTAGAGCCTAATCTTCAAACTGCCGGGTGGCCCGGGCGCGTCGGCTCCTCCTCCGCTCGATGAGCCTCTGACCCTTGACACTTCGCCTCGGGTCGTTCAGTGTAGGTATCGGAGTGCAAGCCAAGCACTGTCGAGGAGGGGAGAAGCGATGAAACCTCGGAAGCGATTGTTTCTCCTTGGGTCGCGTCTGGCTGCCCTAGGAATCGGTGTTCTTCTCGTAGTCTTGCTCTGCGCCGGTACTGCGCTCGCTTTTACGGATGTCGTCCCCGGTGCCGATTACTCCGAGGCAATCGCCGACCTTTCCAGCAAAGGCATCATCAACGGTTTTGACGACGACACATTCCGCCCCAGGGATCTGGTGATCCGGCAACAGTTCGCCAAGATGATCGTGCTCACCCTTGGTCTCCCGGTGAGCGAGAACGACATCTGCCCCTTCTCCGACGTAGAGAAGCCTGGGAACAACCTCTATCCGGACAACTACGTGGCCGTCTGCGCTGCCAACAACATCACCAAGGGTACGAACCAGGCTCAAACGCTGTTCTCTCCCTATCTGAACATCAGCCGCGCCCAGGTTATGACGATGGTCGTCCGCGCAGCCATTCAGATGGGGGTCGTGCTCGATCAGCCTACGAGTTCGTACTACAGCGACCACCGCCACATCTTCTGGAACTTTGATGACGCGACCCACGGCCTATATGCTCAGATGGCCGAAGCCAATGGACTCCTCTGGGGCATCCGCCCGGACAGCGCCGGCGTGTGGGACCCTTGGAAGAAGGCGACCCGTGGCGAGGTGGCGCAGATCCTGTGGCGGCTGATGCAGAAGCTCCCCTCTGTGGACGTGAACCTCCTGGCCTACGACGACTTCGAAGACCCGGACAGCGGGTGGGTCGAGGACACCTACACCAATTCCGCGGTCGGCTACGTTGACGGGTTCTACAGGATCAGCATGAAGGCCGCAGATATCAGGACCGCTTCGTGGTGGGGTCAGCAGTTCGACGACGCTTACTACGAGGCTTGGGCTTGGCCGTCGCCGGACTCCGGGAGCTGGGAGTATGGTCTTGTGTTTCGACTGCAGGACATGAACAACCTCTACGAGCTGAGCGTGGAAGGAGACGGCTTCGCGCGCCTTTGGAAGCGGGTCGGTGGCCGGCTCACAGCGATGTCCTCATACGTCGCCCTGCCACAGGCTACCAATAACGGCTGGCGTCACCTAGAGGTGATGATGCTGGACGACTCCTTTGTGGCTTACGTAGACGGCGTCGAAGTCGGTGAGTTCACCGACAGCACGTTCGCCACGGGCAAGGTGGGATTCTACGTGGGCACCTTCGATGCGACGAACTTCGCCGTCTATTTTGATCAGTTCGCTGTTTGGGGCCTCGTCTACTAGGAACCGCTTCGCTGGTCGTGAGGTTTGTGTGAGTTCGGAGCCGACGACCTAGCCAGCGGAGCCCGGTTACCGGATGTTTCGAGGCCCGCTAGAATAGGGATTCCACAGGGACGTCGTCAACGCCTCTCGCTGCGCGGGCACGACGAGAGAAAGGAGTGCTGCTGTGGACCAAGGTCAAGCGGAGTCCGCTGCGACGGATATCCTCGGGCGGCTCGAGCGGGCCTTCAGAGACCGTGATCTCGAGGCCCTGGTCGGTTGTTTCAGAGAGGACGTCGTCATCGAGTACCCGGCACATCCGGCGCAAAGATTCCAAGGGAGAGATCAGATCTGGCGCACCTGGGCGCCGGTCTTTGCTCACATGGCCGATTTCAGGGCCACGGTGGTGCGCTCTGCCGTCGCTGAAGACGTCGTGTGGGCAGAGTGGTTCTGGCAAGGCACTCAGCGCGACGGCTCTCCGGGGGACATGGCCGGGGTGGTCATCCACGGACTGGACGGCGACGAGATCGCCTGGGCCCGCTTCTACATGGAGCCGGTCGAGAAGTAGTAGGCCTTGGCCCCCACGATCACGGGGGGCACTTGGCGCAGATGGATCTGAAGTGCATCGTGCTTAGATAGCGGTCTCCCCGATCGGGGAGGACCACCACGATGGTCCCGTGGTCGATCATCTTGGCGACGCGAAGAGCCACGGCTACGGCAGCGCCCGCCGACGTACCCACGAAGAGACCCTCCTTGGTGGCGAGAAGCTTAGTCGCCTCGATGGCCTCGCCATCTTCGACCAACTCCTTCAAGTCCAGTTCTTCCGGGTGGTAGATACCGGGTACCAGCGACTCGGTCATGTTCTTGAGCCCCTGGATGGTGTGGCCCATGACGGGTTCGACCCCGACGATCTTCACAGAAGGTCTCACTGATCTCAGGTACCTACCGACCCCCATCAGGGTCCCGGAGGTACCCATGCCGGCCACGAAGTAATCGACCTGACCTTCGGTCTGGCGATGAATCTCAGGACCGGTCGTCTCGTAGTGGGCCAGGACGTTAGCCTCGTTATCATACTGATTGGGCATGTAGTACTTTCCCGGGAAGTCTTGTATGAGGGCCTGGGCGTGACGGATGGCCCCGTCGATGTTCTCCCGGGCCGGCGTGAGGAACACGTGGGACCCGAGGCCTTCCAATATGAGGCGCCGCTCGGTGCTCACGCACTCGGGCATACAGAGCTGCACCTCATACCCTTTGGCCGCGCCGATCATGGCTATGGCGATGCCCGTGTTGCCGGACGTCGGCTCTAGAATGGTCTTTTCCTTGGTAAGCTCGCCGCTTTCTTCCGCCTTCGTGATCATGTAGAGGGCGGGCCGGTCCTTCACCGATCCCCCGGGATTACAGCCCTCGAGCTTGCACAGGAGCTTGACGTTGGGATTCCCGTTGAGATTGCCGAGCTCCACCAAGGGAGTATTGCCGATAGCTTCAAGCAGATTCATGGATCCGATGTTATCAGACCCGAATCCTCTGTCTCAGTCGGGGCCGTAGTAGAGGAAAGGATTCTCGATCGAGTAGTCCCTCACTATTTCGGCGTAGTCGTCGAGCCACAAAGCCTCGGGATTGCTGCGCAGGACTAGGAAACGTCCTTTCTGGTCAGGATCAGCCGCCCGGTGGTAGCGCATGTAGACGTGGTCCTCGGTCCGCCCCAGGACGTGGACCTTGCCGGTCGCATGGGACATCACCAATCGAGCCCTCTTAGCCAGGCCCGAGCAGTTCATCCGGGACTGTTCGAAGATCCTCAGTGCCTCCTCGATGGGGACCAGGAAGTGCCTGTTTCCCTGTGTGGGCCGGCCGATGAAGACGTAGTAGGGGGCCACCCCGATATACGAAAGCTTGTTGAACAACTCGGCCAATACGGCCGGATCGTCGTTCACGCCGCGGAGGAGCGGGGTCTGATTCGCCGTGATGACCCCGGCGTCGTGAACTGCAGCGATACCGTGGATCGCCTGCTCGGTCAACTCCCGGGGATGGTTGAAATGCACCATGAGATAGATCCGTCGGTCTTCGAGACTGTGACGTCTGAGAGTCTCGAGCAGGGCTGGGTCGTTCAGTATCCGGTAGGGATTGAACACCGGCATCTTGCTGCCTATGCGGATGATCTTGACGTGGTCGATGGCCCGGAGTTCGGTCAGGATCTGGTCGAGGCGCTTCGTCGAGAGCATCAGGGGCTCTCCGCCTGTGAGCAGGACGTTGTTGATCTCGGGATGCTCGCGGATGTACTTGAGACCCTCGGTCACATCCCGCGAAGCCTCGGCGCTGTCGTTCATGAACAGACGCTTCCGAAAGCAGAACCGGCAGAAGCCCCCGCACACGTCGTTCACCAGTAGAAGAGCGGTGAACTCATACTTGTGCTCTAGGCCGGGGGCCTTGGCGTAGAGATGCTCGTCGGAAGCATCCAGCCGGCCCCAGTCCACCATCTCATCCTCGCTGGGGATGGCTATCTTGCGTATAGGATCGTCCGGGTCGTCCCAGTCGATCAGCCCCAGGTAGTAGGTATTGGCACGGAAGGCATAACGTTCCGCCACCGGAGACAGGCGTTCGAGCTCGGCGGCGGAGAGCTGAGGGACCTGGTCGAGGCGGGTCACATATCTCACCTTATCCATCTTTGCTCCTTTCCTGGGCCCGGGGGCTAGGCGGTCTTCTTGAGCCAGACGACTATCCTATCTACCCCCTGCACGACGTTGTGACAGTAGTTGCGCAGGAACGCGTCGGTGAGTTCGGCCCGGCCCCCGATACCCCGAGCCGCCACGAGCGCCCGCGCTCCATCGAAATCCACGTAAGCCAACCTGAAGCTAAGCTCGTCGACCGGCCGCCCGAATGCCGAGCCCGGCAGCACGGCGACGCCGGTGTCATCCAGAAGGGACTCGCACAGCTGTGGTCCGGTCCTTATGCCCCGCGCGGCCAGACTTTCCCGGAAGGGAGAGAGATTGGGGAACACGTAGAACGCCCCTTTGGGCTCCGGCACGATGGCTCCCGCCTTCGTCAACCGCACCCAGGCGTAGCGCCCCAGGCGCCTGAGGATGCGCCGGGCGTGAAAGAGGTACTCCTCGATCTCGATGCCTCCCCGAAAGGCCCTGACCGCCGCGTGTTGGATGGGAGCGCTCGTCGACGTGTACGTCTCGCTCGCCACCACCGCCATCGCGTCGAGGAGCCAACTGAGGCCACGTGGGAACGTGAAGGTCCCCAGGCGCCAGCCCCCTGCGCCGCACCACTTGCTGAGACCGCTGCTGATGATCGTGCCTTCCGGATAGAAACGGGCTATGGAGACGTGCTGGCCGCGGTGATGGAGCTCCCCGTAGATCTCATCCGAGACGAGCACCACGTTGTACTTCCGCGCGACCCGCGCCAGCGCTTTGAGCTCCGGCATGGTGTAGGTCGTGCCGCTGGGGTTCGAAGGGTAGTTGAGGACGACCAGCCGGGGACGGCTGGGATCGAGCTGGCAGACGCGGTCCAAGTCCGAAGCGAGCAGCTTCAGGTCGTTCTCCCAACGGGTGGGTACCCAGGTGATCGGCCGGCCGATGATATTCGCCTGGGGAGCGTATGAGACCCAACTTGGTGTCGGGATCACCAGATCTCCGTAGTAGACAAGCTGCAGGATGAACATCAGCTCCTTGGACCCGGGACCGATCAAGACATCCTGAGCGGCACACTCGATCCCGTGTCGCAGCCGATGGTAGTTGGCCACCGCGTGACGAAGGGCCCGCAGACCACGCACGGGAAGATAGTCCTTCTCGTGAGCGTGCTCCTGAAGCTGCTTGACCACCACGCCGGGCACCGGGAAAGGGGACTGACCGAGACCAAGCTTGTAGACCTGCCGCCCCTCCTCCAGCATGGTCTTGGCCCGCTCGTTGATGGCAAGGGTAGCGGAGAGCTTCAGCCCGCGCACGTTGAGGTTGAGATCGCGTGCGAGGATAGCGTGCCTTCTTCCTTCTAACTGTGCCATGAAGCCCCTAGGGCGATAGCCTGTCGTCTCCCCGGCGGGTCGCCGGACTGTCTTTCAGGTTACAAGAAGCAGGCGCCGGACGCCAGAGACACCGCCGCCGGCAAGGCGGGGAGCACAGGCAAGGGTCGGCCCACGCCGGCCGGCCGCCCTACCTAGAAGCCCTCGCATTACTCTCTTCCAACCTGAGCCCGACCATGCGCCGGATCAGCTCCAGCGGCAGTGGACGATCGAGCGGGAACTGCACCGAGCCCTTTCCGCGCTTGTAGGGCCCGAGTTCCTCCGCGAACGCCTTTGAGACGCTTTCCGAACCGGGGTAGAAGCCTATGTGCCCTCTGTACCCTGCGAAGTGCACCAGATGGTGCCCGTGCAGATCGAACGTGGGAATCGCGTAGCTGATCGTCTCTGTAGCGTCGGGAGCCGCTTCCTTGATGAGCGCCCGCAGCCCTTCCAGCGCCTGCCGGGTCTCGGCGGGGAACTCCGCGATGTAATCGTCGATGGAGTTGGCGGTCGAACGATTCGCCATCGCTCTAGCCTCCTACTCGGAAGAAGCGCCGCGTGGGACGCTCCGGGCTACCTGCGAAGACTGCGGAGGAATTCCCTGATTTCCTCGTCGGTGCGGTGCTTGGTGGAGTCGTAGTGGTCGTAGTGGGTGATCTCCGCCCGGTCTCGGACGATGCGGGGCTTGGGCTCCGCGGCCTTATGCCCCAACGCCATCATGTCGTAGATCACAAGGTCGTCGGGGATCCCCAGCAGTTCCATGACCAGCGGCATCACGATGGGGTTGCTCACCGCACTCGTCCACTGACAGCCCAGGCCGAGACTGGTCGCCGCCAGGGTCATGTAGAGAAAGGCGCTGGCCAGTGAGGAGTCGAAGACCAGCTCTCCCCTCGCCAACTGGGTGACCAGCGGGTACGACTTCTTGGTGCGCAGATCACCGCACACCACTATGAGCACGGGAGCATCCTTCCAGCCGGGGTCTGCGACCGGGCGCGCGGCGGAAGGCCACCTCATGTCTTCCGGTCGCGTGAGTTCGACCTCATGCGCTGGATAGGCCTGCGCTTTGATGAATCCGGCGATCCGCTCCCTCGACTCCTTGTCTCGCACTACCACGAACTCCCATGGCTGGGAGTTGGTCCCCGATGGGGCCCAGCGGGCGACCTCGATGATCTGCTCCACCAGCTCATCGCTCACGGGATCGGCTGTGAATGCTCGGGTACTTCTTCGCGCCTGCACCAGCTCGAGAAGATCCTTGTACTCCATTGCTGCTCCTTTCAGCGCCTCATAGCTCGTTTCAGAATAACCTTTCGCCGGCAGGATGAGATTGGCACGCGAGAGGCAAGGACGCAAGAACCGGGCGTGGCGGAGCCAAGGGACGCGAGGAAAGGACGAAGCGTCCGGCCGCCAAGCGCGGCCTCGATGGCCGAGAGGTCATCCTGAAACGAGTTCTAGAGCACGTGTCGCCTGTCAAGCTCGTTCGGTCCTTCCAGCATACCGCACACTCGGTTGACAGACGCCTCGACGGGAGAGCCTTCTCACCGCCGATAAGAGGTTTGCCGTCGATCCACGCGGGGATGTAGGGAACTATGGAACCCGCTGTGCCCGTGGATCTGATACTAGCGACCCGGGCGGATAAGATCGCTGAGGCCAAAGGCATCATAGACGCGGCCCGCGCGCAAGGCGTGGTCCTGCGCCTCATCGGTGGCCTGGCCGTCCGCTTCCACTGCGATTCGCTGGACTTCTGCGAACGAGACCACGGCGACATCGACCTCGTCGGGCACAGGGCCGATTCCAACCGCATCGCGAGCCTCTTCGCCGACCTGGGGTTCGAGGAGATCGTCCACGTACGCCAGGCGACCGGCGGACGTCAGCTGCAGTTCGCGCGGGAAGGCCGCCACGGAGCCGAGTGGGCCCGCTACGAGCCGCTCGTGGACGACCACATCGACGTCTTTCTCGACACCTTCAAGATGGACCACGTCATCGATCTGACCGACCGCCTCTACCTCGACGACTACACGGTCACGGTGACCGACATCCTTCTCACGAAGCTGCAGATGGCCCGCCTGAACGAAAAGGACGAGCGCGATCTCTTCACACTGCTCCAGGACCTCCGGCTCGGTACCGCCGGAGATCCCGGCGCCATCGACCTCGCATACATCGCCCGGTTATGTGCGAGTGACTGGGGCCTTTTCCACGACGTGAAGCTCAACCTCGCGCGTCTGCGCGAGCGGCTCGACGCATACCCTCTTTCGCCCGACGTCGGTGACCAGGTGCGTGCGAACTTGGCCCGTCTCCAAGAGGCGATCGAGGCCCAACCGAAGTCGCGGATCTGGCGTCTACGCGCCAAGATCGGCGAGCACCGCCCCTGGCGCAACCAAGTCGAGGAACAGGACTAGTCCGGCCGCCCTCACGACGACAGCACCACGCGCCCGGTCTACGCGTCCAACGTGCGCCCTTTCGCCATCTCGATGGCCTGAGCCAACTCAGAGGCCCGCTGTGAGCCCAGCATCACGCGGCGGCCGTCGCGCAGTGTGAGTTCGACTCCCTCGTTGCCGCTGACGTTGTATGCGACTTTCTTCTGTGACCAGCCCTTGATCCCCCAGCCGCCGTACTCTTTTACCGCGCTGTACTTTCGCATCTGGAACTCCTGAACCTCGTTCAGGGGGATGGCCCGGCTGTGCAGCGGACGGAACCGGATCACGATCTGGTCCGGGGTGACCTCCAGCACCAGCCTTAAATACAAAAACAGAGAGGGCAGCCCCACCCCGATGAACACCCACAGCAGCCAGACTCCCCAGTCCGGTGAAGGATTGTCGCCGAGTGGCTGCCCCAACACAATCTGCCTGACGAAAGCCCACCACGCGAGTGCTGCCGCCACCGAGACGAGCGCCCAGACCCACCACTGCCGGAACCGTTGCACCTCGTGATAGAGAGGAGGACCGGCGGGCGGTAGAGACGGACCAATCGATACCATGTCCGGACCCCCCAAGACCTACGCAGCCTCGCGGTCGCTCTTCTGAAGGACTGCTCGACCATAGGAGAACGGACCGTGTCTCGGCCGCTCCACCTGGTCTGCCTCCAACCCGGCCTGTGCAAAGGTCCCCAGCATATCGGCCCACGTGTACAACCCGTAGTGCCTCACAAAGGGTCGGAACACTCCCTTCACGATCCTCGGGTAGGCGAAGTCCATCCAGATCAGGTGGCCTCCCGGCCTGAGCACGCGGGCGACCTCTCTGATGGCTGCCTCCCAGGCGGCGATGTGGTGAAATACGTCTTGAGAAAGGACCAAATCGAACGATCCGTCCGAGAAGCTCATTCTCGACGCGTCCTCGGCGCGGAAGTGGAGGCACTCCTTCTCCGGGTACTTCTCTTTGGCGATCGCGATCTGCTCGGGATCGTAATCGGTCCCCAGGACATTCAGGCCGTATACCTCAGCCAAGAAGGCGGAGACACCTCCGATGCCACAACCGAGCTCCAAGACATCGTGGATCTGGTCGACCGGCAGCCTGGACAAGCATTGACGCACTGCTTCGATGTTCCGCCGCACCTTCGCCTCTCGGTTCACGAAATGCTTCTCGAATCCTGTCATCTCCATAGGTCGCTCCTGCGATTGGTCACTCCAGCACCCTAGACCGATTGACCTCCACCAGCATATCCCTATACTGGTGGTCCGGCGAGAACGACAATGACTCCCAGGCGACGGAGGTAAGAGAATGGCGATGCAAGAACCGGGATGGGAGATCAAAGGCATCTATAACGAGGCCTGCGCCTCCGAAGGCCACTGCCCCTACTACTTCGGCAGAGACAAAGAGGGCGGGTGCCGCTACTTCATGGTGTTCAGGATCACGGAGGGGAAGGTCGACGACGTCGATCTCGCAGGGATTACGGCTATCTACTTGGGCGATCTACCCCATTCCACCTATGCCGAGGTCGTGGAGAAGGGCTCCGAAGGTGCCATCTATATCAGCGACAGCGCCACCCCCGAGCAACGGGCGGTCCTCGACACGCTGGCTGTCCAGGCTCTCGGCGGGGTCCTCATGAAGAGGGTCCTCGGTGTGCGCTACGTGGATATCGCCATCGAGGAGGGTGAAGGCACGGTGCACTTCAAGATGCCGTCAGGTGAGATGAAGATGGAGCTGACGAAGAGTCATGGTGGCGAGCCGGTGCGCTTGGAGAACGCCACCCTCCCCTTCATTCACAATGTCAAGGCCGCCCACACTCTCTTCTGGCAGTGGTCGGACTACGACAGGCATTTCGCATACCGCGATCGCTGCGGCACCTGGGCCGATTTCACCATGAGCTCGGAGCCTACGTAGTCTGACAGCAAATCTGGAGGCCGCCGGGATCCGTGCGGGTTTCGCGTTCGGTCGGATTCTGGTCCTGTCTGGACCGGGGAAGAAGCCACCGCCGGAGGCGAGTCTCGTCCCCGGCGGTGCGGAGCTCCGGTCGCCTGGCCGCCGGCGCCTGCAGGGGTTCAGACGCCACGCGGCCGGCGCAGCCTGGTCAGGCGTGGTGTCCGTTCGTCACCCGTCCATCCAGCATGTGGAAGACCCGGTCGCACGTCTCTGCCACCCCTGGGTCGTGCGTGACCAGTACGAAGGTCGTGCCTGTGTCGCGGTTGATCCGATGCATCATCTCGACGATCTCGGTGGAGCTGACCGAGTCGAGGTTTCCGGTAGGCTCGTCCCCAAAGATGACCTTGGGGCTGTTGACCAAGGCGCGGGCGATAGCCACCCGCTGCTGCTGACCGCCGGACAGCTCGGTGGGCCGGTGGCCTTCCCGCTCGGCCAGCCCGACCTGAGAAAGGGCCTTCCGCGCCGCTTCCCGAGCCTCGCGCCTGCTCTTGCCCGCGTACTCCGCGGCCAGCATGACATTCTCGATGGCGGTGAGACTCGGTACCAGATTGAAGGTCTGGAAGATGAACCCCACCTCGTTCCGCCTGAGCCGGGCCAACTCGCGCCGGCTGAGGTCGTCCACCCTGCGCCCGTCCAACCAGATCTCACCAGAACTTGCCGAGTCGAGGCAGCCGAGGATGTGTAGCAGCGTGGACTTCCCCGAACCGGAGGGGCCCATGACTCCCACCATCTCACCCTCTTTGATCTCGAGCGAGGCGTCCCGCAGGGCGTCCACGTAATTGTCCTGGCCCATGACGTAACGTTTGTCGATGCCGATCCCACGGATGATCGGGCGCGCCCCATTACCCGAAGGGGCGGCGATCTCGGCACCGGTCGTGGAGAACGCGGGAACCCTGCCGCCGGTGATGTCCTCACCGGCGGTCGGAGCGGTCCGGCTGCCACCATTGCCGCTCGCATGCCCGGCGTCCACAGCGCCCCCGGTCGCGATCCGGCTCCCGATTCTTTCTTTCACAAGGCTTTCCATCGTTTCCATGAGACTCTCCTATTCGTAGCGAAGGGCGAGGACCGGCTGCAGCCGGGCCGCATGCAGGGAGGGATAGAGTCCGCTCACCAAACCCAGGATGATGGCGAACACGACCGAACCGAGAGCCAGCCTGGGACTGACGAGAAACAGGTCGAGGTTACGGGGCTCAAGCAGCTTGTCCGTCACGGTCGCCACCAGCCAGCCAAGGAAGAGCCCCGACACTCCCCCGATAAGGCCGATGAACCCGGCCTCGGACAGGAACTGGCCTACGATCTGGCCGTCGGAAGCGCCGATGGCCTTGCGCACCCCGATCTCGCGCGTGCGCTCATTCACCGACATGGTCATGGTATTGATCACCGAAAGCCCGCCAACGAAGAGGGCTATGATGGCGATGCCGTACAGGATGGCGTTGAAGATCCCCATGGCACTCGCCACCTGGTCTTGGAAGGCCTGCGGGCCGCTGGCGTTGACCCCGGGAACGGCCTCGTTGATCTCCGCCGCCAGCAGCTCCGGATCGGTACCCGGGGTGGGGTAGACCACGAAGGAGGTGACAAGGTCTCCCTGGTCGACCTGGTTGCGGACGACCTCGGGGATGTCCTGCATGTAGAGGCGCTGGGCGTCCGCAAGAGGCAGGACGACGGTGGTGTCAGGAGCTGTCAAAGTCTTGTCCAGGATGCCGACCACCGTGAACTGCTCACCCCGGACGGTGATGGTCCCGCCCACCTCCGCCCCGAGCTTGTCCTTCAGATCGGCTCCGACCACCGCCGCACCGCGTTCTCCCGGGTTCAGCCCCCGCCCTTCGGTGTAGCTGAGCTGGAAGCTCTCCAGATCCCGTCCGAGCAGGTCGGTACCGGAGAACATAGGCGGCATGCCGAAGGACATGGAAGATTCGGTGTCGAGCAGCGCGTCGACCGAGGCCGATACCTCGGCTACGCCGGGCACCGCCTTGATGGCGTCGCGCTTGTCGATGGAGAGGGGCGCACTCGTGAAGAGGGCGGTGTTCTCCGCCTGGACGGTGACCTTGTCGGAGAAATACTCGGTGCCGCCCGACACCAGCATGTTGATCTTCTCGGCCATACTCCCCATGACCACCAGCGCCAGCACCCCGATGGTGATGCCGAAGATGGTGAGGAGCACCCTCAGCTTGCGTCGGAAGACGTTTCGTAGAGTTCTCATGCCAATACCCCCTGAATCGTGAGTCGTGCCTTTGTAACTACTTCGAACCATTCTCAGCTTGCGCTTGCTGTGACTTCCATCATACTACGAAGTTAATAATAGTCAAGCGTCAATGCTACCGTCGGCTGTCAGGATCCGTCCTGCTTGTTGTTCGGCCCGCGCCCTTCGGCGGTTTGCGCCGGTCGCGATCTCGCCGCAGCGGCTGTGGTGACCGGCGGTCGGGTCCCGCGAGGCCCGCCCGTGCGGAGCCGCGCTCCGCGGGCCCCGACCGCCCTCTATCTACGCGGCGTACACCCGCACGGTGTCACCGTTGTTTGCATCGACATTGACTTCCATCTCCCGCAGAGAGGAGACCAGTTCCTCCAGGTCCTCAGGCTTGAAGTTGAGGAAGTCGAACGACATGCCCTTCTCCGCCATGTTCTTGTTGATCTGCTCCATCGCCGGCTGCGGTATGAACGAGGTCAACTTAAGACCGGCCCTCACCAGGCTGAGCGGGATCTTGACGTTGACATTGTCGCCCTTGACGCTGACGACTTTCACATACAAGAACTTAGGGGCGCTGGCCGTGGCCAGCGCCTTGTCGGCGAAGTCGCCCAGCGAGCCGGCTTCAGGCGAAGCTTGCGGGTTGGTCTCCAGGGCGTCCAGCAGACGTCCGGCCTCCTCGGCGGTTATCTTGCCGGTAGCCAAGAGTTCGAGAATACGGCTACGATCATCACCCATGATGCACTCCTTTTTCTAGCGGACCGTGAAGGCCACGATCCGACCATTGTTGCTTCTGTCCTGAATGAATACTTCCGTGCCCCGGGTCTCGCCCGCGACTCCCACGACGCCCAGCAGAAAGCGCGTGTACCCAGGCTTGCGGCCGGAGATCAGGGTGAACAGGTCGGCGAAGAGCGTCGCAATCAGGGTCAGCAGCACGAAGACCAGTAGGAGTGGCCACAGTATGAACACGGGGAACCACATCCGGAACTTGGTACGCTCGTCGTCCGCGATCCGCATGGAGACGGCGTAGGGCGGGCATTTCATTTCTCCAACCTTTCCGCGGCCTCCTGCACGGTGATCTCGCCCCGTTCCAGCAGTTCGAACACCTCGTCGTGCGCGGAGACATGCTCGACTTCGACCAGCTGCAACTGCTGGACGATCTTGTTCAGCCGGTTCTTGACGGTGGGGTAGCTGATCCCGAACGCCTTCTCCATGTACTTGATGGACCCGTGGCTGCGTACAAACTCGCTCACGAACACCTGGTCCTCGTAGCGCAGGCCTGCCAAGGGCGGGAGCTCGAACTCACCGCCGATGGTGATGCCGCTGCCCTCCAGCCGGACCGCTGTGACCACGAACGGCCGGTCGCCGGTCAGGTCGGTCAATTCGTTCCATTGAGGCATAACGGCCTCCTCTCGTTGAGTTCATGACTCATTATGGGTCAAGAAATTCAAAAAGTCAAGTATGAGTTTAAGAAAGTTTATAATGCCTGTTCCAAACACGGTGGGGAGCACCGGGATGGTTGTGGAAAGGACAGCCGCGAACACATCCCTTTGGATCGGAGATGTCCCTGGACCGGCCGGCGGTGCTGACGCGTCTACGGGCGGTGAGTCGGAGGTAGTACAGCTGGGGCGACAAGCTACAGGTGGCGACCACTAACCCGGCTCGCCGGCGAATTGTCCCTCGATTTGCGGTCAGCTACTCAGTAGCTCCCGTCCCTGCCGTCTCAGCGCCTCCATCAACTGGTCGAGATGGTCGGCCGTGGTGAGGGGGTTGATGATGGTGACGCGGAGCGCGCCCACGCCCTGGGGCTTGGAGGGCACGATGTAGAACTCGCCCGACTCGATCAAGCGGCGGCGGAGTTCGAGTTGGAAGGCGCCGAGGCGTTCACTCGAGGCGTCACGGAGGCCGGCAGGTACGTGGCGGAAGACCACGATGTTGCATTCCGGCACATGTAGGGGGACGAAGTCCTCCGCTGCCGACAGCTTCTCGTAGAATGCGCGGCCAAGGGCGAAGGTCACGTCTACCATGTCGGCGAAGAGTTGCCGGCCGAACAGCGACCACACACCCCACAGCCCGAACGTCGCCGCTCGCTTGGTGCACTCCACCGTTCGTACACCGCTGTCGTATTCGGCCAGACCAGGTGCAGCCGGGTCGAACAGATAGGGCGCATCCTGACTGAACGCAGCGAACCTGTGGCGCTTATCTCGGTAGAGCACGAAGGCACAGAGGGCCGGCATGAAGAGCATCTTATGGGCGTCCCAGACGACGCTGTCGGCTCGCTCCACGCCGCTCAGCAGATGCCTGTGCCGGTCGCTGAGCACGGCCGCGCCGCCGTGGGCGGCATCGACGTGCAGCCAGAGTCCGTGACTGCGGCAGACATCAGCGATGTCCTCCAGCGGATCGAAGGCCCCGGTGGGCGTGGCGCAGGCGCACGCGACAACTGCAACGATTTTGCGATTCTGCGCGCGCAAACGGACCACTTCTTCTTCCAGGCGCTGGGGATCCATGCGTCCCCGCCCATCCAGCCCGATACGCACGGTCTGTCGGCTGCCCAGACCGAGGATTCCCGCAGCCCGAACCACACTGTAATGGGCGTCCGCATGAGCGAGCACGACGGGCTGCGGTCCGTCGCCTGCCGGTCCGCGTTCCCAAGAGTCACGGAGTGAGATGTTCCGTGCCGTGAGTAGACCCGTTAGGTTGGCGAGCGATCCACCGTGCGTGACGGCTCCGGCAAAGGTGTCGGGCTCCCAGCCGATGGCCTCGCCCAATTCCCGAACCATGGCCTGTTCGACAGCCGTCGCCCAGGGGCCCATCTCATAGATGGCCATGCACTGGTTGGTGACTGAACCGACCGCGTCCAACAGGCCTGCTATCGGCACGGGCGCGGGTACTTGATGACCGATGTAGTGGGGGTCGTGTAGATTCAGTCCCCGTTCGAGCATGGTACTGACGAGGCGGCCGAAGTGATCGGGGATCGAGACCGGCAGCCCGCAACCGTCCCAACCATCCTGACAAGAGTCATGCAGCCACGCTCTTGCCTCCTGGATCGCCTCAGATGGCTCGGTCCACGGCAACACAGGACCGTCCGAACGCTGGACTCGCATAAGGTGGGCGGCCAACAGGTCGGCCAGCCGGTGACCTGCATCTTCCAGCAGAAGCGGGTCGTAGGCCGCAGCGATACGTTGCCGGGCGGCAGTCAGTTCGTCTGGGTCCGCGGACACAGCCAGAGTCGCCTTCGATAGAGTTCGGGCAGCGCGCCGATTCTGGGTCGGGTGTCGGTCGGGCGCACTGGGTCGTCGAGAACTCACTTCCGGATGCGCCGCACCGGCTCGTCCCAACAGTAATGAATCTTAGCCTAGATTCGTCCGGACGGAATCAGACTCACCCGCTGCGGCCCCTCGCCAGGACGGTGTCGACGCACAAAGCGAGCCGACCGTGCTCATGGCTCCAGTTCATGGCCTGTCGGCGATGACTTGACTATTATTAACTTAGTAGTATTATGTGGTTAGCAATTAAGGCGGGCGCCCTGGGTCGAAAGGTCGGCAAGGGCTCACAACTGAGTACAAATGGCCGCCAGCCGGGGGCCACAGGTCAGGGGAGATCGGAGGCACAACTGCATGGTTCGCACACCATCGACACCAGAGTCCGCTGAGGATGCGCCGGAGGTCGTGTCCGCCAGTCTGCGCAAGTTCCAGAAGGAGCTGAGCTCGGGCATCGTGTCGCTCGCTCTGCTGGCGCTTCTCGCTCACGCGGACAAGCCGCTCTACGGCTATCAGATCGCCAAGGAGCTCGAGGGCTTCGGCGACGGACTGCCGGTCAAGCAGGGGACCCTCTATCCGGTGCTTCGGTCGCTGGAGGCCGGGGGGCTGCTCACCAGCGAGGTGGAGCCCTCGGTATCGGGTCCGCCTCGTCGCTACTACTCGGTCACCGAAGAGGGCAGGCAGGCGATAGTCCTGTGGCAGGGATCGTGGATCCGGACCCGTGAATTCATCGACGCCGTTTTGGAGGGGCATCGTGGCTAAGGACATAGAGACATATCTGAGGGAGCTCCAGGCCGCCATGGCCGCCTCCGGCGCCGATCCGGCGTTGGTCCAAGACGCCCTCTTCGACGCCGAGGAACACATGCAGGCGGAGATGGCGGTAGGGGACGTGGTGGGCCGCGGCACTACCGCATATGAGGAGCGATTCGCGACTGTCGTCGAGGGTTACGGGACTCCGGAAGAAGTGGCGGCGGCGTATATGGGGACGGCACCGGCCCATGAGGTGGTCGCAGCGTACGAGACTGCGCTCGCGAACGGCGGGGCGGCTTCGGTGGGTGATGCCCAGCCTGCAACCGCGGCGGTGCCCGTTGTCGGCGGAACCCCGCCGGTTGAGGCGGCGGCTGAAACTGGTGCGGCGTCCACCGCGGCGGCGCCTAGCATAGCGGCCGCGGACGCAACTGAGGCCACGGGGCCTGGACCACGGTTCTGTCGCAATTGCGGCCGGGAACTCGATCCTGGCGCCGAGTTCTGCACCGGCTGCGGCACTGCGGTCGGACCCGCAGCGCCTACCTCGCCTGCCATACCCACGCCGGCCGGTGTCCAAGCCGGAATGGCCGCGGCTGCGGCCGGACCCGCGGCGCCGCCCAGCGTGTGGCAGCAGATCTTCGGGGTGTTCGCCGACCCGGCAGTGTACAAGGCCTTGGTCTACATGATCCTGTCGCTGGGTACAGGCATCGCCTATTTCACCATCGTGGTCACCGGTCTATCGACGGCCGGAGGGATGCTGGTGCTCATCATCGGGATCCCGTTGTTCGTCGCAGTTCTCGGGCTCGTGCGCGCGATGGCGCTGCTCGAGGGGCGGATCGTGGAAGTGCTGCTGGGGACCCGGATGCCGCGCAGGCTCCGGTCGGACCCGCCGGGCGCCGGATTCCTCCAACGGATGTGGTTCTGGGTCAAAGACGGCCGGACCTGGGCCTCGGTGGCCTACATGCTTCTCATGCTGCCCCTCGGTACCATCTACTTCACCATTGCCGTGACGGGGCTGGCGGTCGGACTCGCGCTGATCACGGCGCCGGCGTGGGGTTGGTTCGCCAATGGCACCTTCATCTGGGAAGGCGTCACCTACGACTGGTGGTTCCCGACGTGGGGGATCCCGCTGGCCGTGATCGGCGGGTTCCTCGCGTTGCTCGCCTTGCTGCACATAGTCCGCTGGATCGGGCGCGGGCACGCCGCCTTCGCGAAGGCCATGCTGGTGCGGCTGGCCAAATGACGGGGTGACCACTCGGGCGGTTTGGGAGCCAGCCGAGCCGCGGTGGAACGGTTGCGTTCTAGCAAAATCGTGCCATGCTTAGAGTAGATGACTTGGGTCTTGGGGTAGGGGCTCCGTGCCCAAGTGGACGACCCAAGGGAAAGGGGAACACGCCATGCTGTGCAGCCTCTCCACGAAACTCGACGAAGCGGACATGGGCGCGATCACCGCGTTAGAGAAGGAGCTAGGACACCCGCTTCTGGCCTTTTCCTGCCACTCAGTGGCTCCCGCTGCCCTCACTGCGGAACAATTGGGGAAGATCCAGGAGCTGGAAACGAAGCTGGACGTCTCCCTGGTGGCCGTAGAGGCCTGAGCAGCGCCCCTTTCGCTTCGATACACGGGCCCTCGGGCGAGCGGCACTGGGAGTCCCAGCTGCCACTCCGCCCCTCGGGGAGATGCTAACCGGCCAGTTTTTCCCCGAAGGTCCGCCCGTAGTCGTGGCAGGCGCGCATGCCCTCTTGGGTGCCGATCAGGTCTTCCTTGAGATTGAAGCCGCCAAGGCTGAAGGGCTCCATCTGGTAGACATACTCCATGGTGTCGAAGATCAGAGCCGGCGCGTCGCCGCTGTGGGTGTAGGAACCGAAGGCTCCGCCGAGTTTCCCCTTGAGGCCGGCCTTGTGCGCGATGAAGAGGAAGTTCTTCATGGGACCGGCCATATCCCGGTGATAGGTAGGCGAACCGAAGATGTAACCGTCGTAACCTTCCAGATCCTCGGCAGTCTTGAGTTCTGAGGTCTTCTTGGCGACCGCTTGCAGCCCCGCGAAGCGGACGCCTTCGGCGATGTAATCGGCCATCCTCTGGGTGTGTCCGTTCAGCGATACGTAGGCGATCAGGACCTTCTTCATTTCGCTCCTCCCTCGAGACTGCGACTGCGGCCGGCCAATGGAGTGCACAGAGAGCACATGGGTCGAAAGTCCTATTCCCCAAAGCGCGCTCTGATTTAACATAGACTCGTACCGATGCCCGTCTCGGCATCCCGGCCGATGAGGGTCTGATCGCCCTCGTCCCGGATCTGGCACTGAACGACCCGAACGATCTGGACCCACGTGACCACGTGGCCTTGGCTCCGGCAGCCGGCGCCCTTTCGGGCAAAGGTTTCGCTTCCTCCGACAGGGCTCTGGGGGTAGGCCGCTAATCGCCTGCAGACAACAGGCCGCCCCTCAGGCCAGTGGGCACGCTAGACCTCGAGACTTTCGAGCCCCAGTCGACTTTCCATGAAATCGATGCTCGTCACGCGGCCTGGCAACTCTTCCACGTCACCGAGCAGAGACGTCAGGCGCACCTGATCTCCGTCGATGACGACTCGCGTGACGTTCTCCATCAGCAACCTGGCGTCATCATCGTCGGTTGCGCGGACATATGCTTTGGCCAGACACATATCAACCTCGCAGAGTTGCGAGAGCCTCCTTGAGGCTCTCATTCGATTCGTTCAGCAGATCCACCCCACGGACCAAGTGGTCGTACACCTCCGTCTTGCCCAGTGCTTGGGCCCGCGTGGCCAGATCCATGATCTCCCCGGCGTGGTCGCCGTTGTGCTTCACAAGGTACTCGAGCAAGGCTTCGAGTTCCCGCATCTCACCTTCCATCTCCTCACTCTCCTGTGGGTAGGATGCCGGAGCTTCCTGCCGGGACAGCATACACCCACGGTGGCGGCTCTGCCGCCGAAGGCGCCTGGATGGCCCGCCTGCGCGATTGCTGTAGACTTGGTCCGGGTAGAAGCAGAAGAAGACCAATACACGAGCTCGATAGTGGACAACGACAAAGTCAGAGAGATCGAAGAGAAGATCGCCGAGCTCGAACGGCGATGGCCCGCCCATTCCGCCCCTCCCAATCTGTGGCAGGAGCTGGAAAGACTGGAGAACGAGCTGAAAGAGGCTCAAGAGACTGAGGTCGAAGACACCTGATGGCCGGGAAACTGGCTCTGGTCGACTACAGCAAGTGCGACCCCGAACAATGCGCACAGGGGGTCTGCTCTGCCATGGTCGCATGCCCTCGGAAGCTCCTCGACCAGGAGGCCCCCTACGAAGCGCCTATGACCGATCCCTCTCCATGCCGCGGGTGCGGCGACTGTGCCCGGAACTGCCCTCTGAAAGCGATCAAAGTGGTGGACGGCTAGACGTGCTGGGCGTGACGGTCAGGCAGCGGAAACGCCTGGTGGAACCCGTCGCCTGCTCGGTCAACCCCTGAGCATGGCGAGAGCACACATCATGGCCACGGACCACACGATGTCCGGGGGCAGGTGCTCCTCACAGGTCTCGTCGAAAAGCAGATAGCTCCTCGCCGGGAACTCGTCGTCTTCCAGCCAGAGGATGAGGGTGATGGGCACACGGGAGAAAGGAAGCAGCTCCACCGCCGCGTCGCCGTAGGCCCGCGGCTCTCCTCCGAACCGGGCGCCTTGTCGGACAAAGCCTTCCGGATCCCCGGAGAAACGGGCCGCGATACCATCCAGGGGCAAGAGGTGCGAGCCCTTGGTATACATCTGGCCGCTCTTCAATTCCGTGGGCTTGAGCAGACGGCCGGTGGGCGCGACCTTCGCGGCGCCGAGAAGGTAATGCAGGATGGAGAGCCGAGAGAAATAGGCGGTCTTCGTCAGTATGAACTCCGACTCTGCGCTCGATGCCTTCAGAGTGCGCGTGGCCAGATCCACGACGATCGGATGGCCTAGCACCGGAAGCGCGTAGGCTTGCTCTTGCCCGGAGTAGTCGGCCTCGGCGCGCTCGCAGACATCGAGCGGATCACAGGCCGCCAAGAGGTCCCACGCATGTTCTATGCCCTGTTTCAAGATCTCCTCTCGGTCCCATGGACGTGTTTCCCGTATGGTAGCGCAACCCCGGCCGTGAACTGAGATCGGGAGTCGCCGGTCTCCGCGCGCCTTGTCTGGCAGGGCGGGTCAGTCTATCCTGACCCTCGTCGAGCGTCTGGACTATGAACGATCAAGCCCTACACGTCGAAGGACTCACCAAGGCGTTCGCGCGCCGAACGGTCGTCGACGACCTGTCGTTCAGCGTCAGGGCCGGCGAGATCTTCGGCTTCCTCGGCCCCAACGGCTCGGGCAAGACCACCACGATCCGCATGGCTCTGGGGATCATCCGTCCCGACAGCGGCTCGGTCTCGATCCTCGGCTCACGATCCGAGCTCTCGGTGCTTAGGAGCGTCGGCTACCTGCCTGAGGAAGCCGGACTGCCCCCGAAAGCCCGCGTACTCGATACCATCCGGTACCTCGGCCGTCTGAAAGGCATGTCCCGTGCCGATGCCGAGTCCCGTGCCAACGAGTTGCTCACCAGGGTGGGCTTGTACGAACACCGCCTCAAGAAGGTCGACACTCTCTCGCAAGGCATGAAGCAGATGATCCAGTTCATCGTCGCTGTGGTCCACCGACCGCGGTTCCTCATCCTCGACGAGCCGTTCTCCGGTCTCGATCCGCTTAACGTCCAACTGATGAAGCAGATACTCCTCGAGCATCAGCACGCCGGAGCCACCATCATGTTCAGCACCCACATCATGGCCGACGTCGAGGAGATGTGCGAGCGCATCGTCCTGATCGCCGAAGGCACCCTGCTCCTGTTCGGCGACCTGGGCGAGATCCGGCGTCAGCGCGGCGTCAAGTCTGTGCAGGTCATGGCCGACGGCATCCCGGACGAGCTGCGGAGCGATCATCCCAGGGTGCTTCCGGAGAACATCGTCGA
The DNA here is from genome assembly GCA_964497095.1 of uncultured Gaiellales bacterium. Lineage (GTDB taxonomy): Bacteria > Actinomycetota > Thermoleophilia > RBG-16-64-13 > RBG-16-64-13 > CAVPLM01. The sequence continues at coordinate 30,038 of CAZCCL010000014.1, forward strand.
GTACCAGATCGGTCAGGAAAGGACCCCGGAGCAGATATTCCAAGCCTACGCTGCTTCTGGGATCCGGGTCGACCGTTTCGAACGAGTGTTGCCCTCTCTGAACGACATCTTCATCGAGGAGGTCTCCCGTGCACGGAAGAGCTCCTGATACCTGGGTCATATTCTCGGAGGAACTCCGCGGGCATCTCCGCAGCCGCTGGTATCTCTTCTTCACGGTAGCGGTCGTCGTGCTGCTTGTGGTCGCGATGCTTGTGGTGCCACTGTTCATGGATGGCGAGGCCGACTCCGGCGGAGCCTCGGCGGCCGAGACGGACCTCAGCCGGATCGGTTTCGTCGACAATAGCGGCATCTTTTCAAGGCCGGAGGGACAGCCCGGCCCTGTAAGGTACGACGCCCGTGCTGAGGGGCTCCAGGCGCTCGCGCGTGGAGAGATCGATTCGCTCTACGTGATCCCGGAAGACTATCTGCAGTCGGGCAGGATCGAGCAGTACGCGGAGTTCGAGGGCAGGTTCCCATCCAACCCAGGCGGCGAAAGCACTTTCCGGGCCTGGCTCGTCCAGGGACTGATCGCCGGGAAGGTGGAACCCGCCGTGCTGGCAAGGGTCTTCGCCCCGGCCGATTACGAGGACTATCGGGTGGAAAAAGACGGCACGGTCTCGGAAGTCACTCCCACCGCCGTGGCGGTAGGGGGGCTCCTCGTGCCCCTGCTCTTCGCCGGGCTCCTGGGGCTCGGTCTGGCCGTGGGCGCGGGCTACATGGTGCAGAACGTGGCCGAAGAGAAGGAGAGCCGTCTGGTCGAAGTGGTCATCACTTCGACCTCGCCGTTCTCGATCATGGCGGGCAAACTCCTCGCGCTGGGCACTATCGGTCTGACCCAGGCCGCGGTGTGGATCGTGACGACGGCCCTCACGATCCCGGTGATATTCGACCGGATCGCGGGCGCCGGTGAGTTCACGGTCTCGGCGAGCTTGTGGGCCACTATCATCGGCTGCTTCATCACGGGGTACCTCCTCACCACCACTCTTGCCATCTTCCTAGGCGCCGTCGCCCCATCCAGCCGAGAGGCGTCACGGCTGGGAGGGTGGATCCCCGTGGTCGGTTTCGTTCCCTTCTGGTTCGTCGGTTTCCTGCTGATGCAGCCAAACGGGTTGGCTGCCCGTCTCCTCTCGTACTTACCTATTACCGCGCCGACTGGGATCCTGGTGAGGATAGGTGTAGGCGGAGACATGGCCGGGTGGCAGATCGCGGCGTCCCTAGCGGGGGTGGCGGCGACAGCGGCAGTCTTTCTTTGGGTGTCGACGCGCGTGTTCAGGGCCGCGATACTCATGCGAGGCCAGAACTTCAGCCGACACAACCTCTGGACCGCGCTGCGCAGCGGCTGACGCGGCCGCCGTCTACCAGCGCCGAGAGCCACCACGTCCGTTCACCTCAGGTCCAAGCGACGTGTGCGATTATGGACGGCACAGATCTTCAGAAGAGGCCGGGAAGGAAGCGACCGATGGTGATCACGGACATACTCGTGCGCAATGCGAATCTCTATCCCGACGAGGTCTGCCTGGTCGAAGTCAATCCCGAACTGCAGGAGTTGCGTGAGGTCACGTGGCGTGAGTACGAGCTCATGGAACCCAATCCGCACGAGCATTCCCGGCGGGAGATGACCTGGCGGCAATTCGACAATGCCGCCAACCAGTTCGCCAACCTGCTGCTGGCCCGGGGTATCGGAAAGGGCGACAAGGTGGTCGTACTCCTCATGAACTGCCTCGAATGGCTGCCGATCTACTTCGGGGTCCTCAAGACCGGCGCGGTCGCGGTACCGATGAACTTCCGGTACACCGCGGAGGAGATAGAGTACGGTCTCAAGCTCTCGGAGGCTCGAGGGCTGGTCTTTGGGCCCGAGTTCATCGGCCGCATCGAGACGATCATCGACCGCATCCCCCGGGTCGATCAGCGGTTCTTCGTCGGCGTCGACTGTCCCACCTTCGCAGAATGTTTCCGGGAGCTGGCTTCCGTTTGTTCCGCCGGGGCCCCGGAGATCGAGATTGCTGAAGAGGAGGATGCGGCGATATATTTCTCTTCGGGCACCACCGGCTTTCCCAAGGCGATCCTGCACGATCATCGCAGCATACTGTCCGCATGCGTGACTGAACAGGCGCACCATGGACAGGGCCCCGACGACAACTTCCTCTGCATCGCGCCGCTCTACCACACGGGCGGCAAGATGCATTGGTTCGGTAGCCTCCTCGCGGGCAGCAAGGGCGTGCTACTGCGTGGAGTGAAGCCCGAGTGGATCCTGAAGACGATTTCCGAGGAGAAAGTGACGATCGTCTGGCTTCTGGTGCCCTGGGCGCAGGACCTTCTGGTTGCGATCGATCAGGGCGATGTGAGGCTCGAAGACTACGAGCTCGGCCAATGGAGGCTCATGCACATCGGGGCGCAGCCGGTCCCCCCGAGCCTGGTGCATCGGTGGCAGGAACACTTCCCCGGGCAGCAGTACGACACGGACTACGGCCTGACGGAGTCGGTCGGCCCGGGCTGCGTGCACCTGGGGGTCGAGAATATCCACAAGGTAGGCGCGATCGGTAAGGCAGGCTTCGATTGGGAGACCATGATCGTCGACGATTCGGGTACCCCGGTCCGGCGGGGGGAGATCGGGGAACTGGCCGTCAAAGGCCCGGGGGTCATGAAGGGCTATTACCGCGATCCAGAAGCCACCGCCGCCGTGCTCAAGGACGGTTGGCTGCTCACCGGTGACGTCGCCCGCGAGGATGAGGGCGGCTTCATCTACCTGGTCGACCGCAAGAAGGACGTCATCATCAGCGGCGGGGAGAACATCTACCCGGTGCAGGTGGAGGACTTCCTCCATCGCCATGAGGCTATCAAGGACGTCGGGGTCATCGGCCTGCCCGACGAGCGCCTGGGCGAGATCGCCGCGGCCATCATCCAGCTCAAGCGAGGCCACGAGTGCACCGAAGCGGAGATCCTGGAATTCTGCGCGGCCTTACCTCGCTACAAGCGTCCGCGCAAGATCATCTTCGACAAGGTCCCCCGCAACCCGACCGGCAAGATCGACAAGCCGGCGCTACGCAAGAAGTATCATGTGGAGAGTCTGGTAGAGGCCCAGACAGAGCACTAGGCTCCCCTCCCCCGCTACCGTGCCGGTCCGGACTTAACGCCCTCCCCACTGGGTGCCCGCCGGTACCCGTCATTCAGGTTGCAGGAGACCTATGGGGATGCCTTCGGGATCCGCGAACATCGCCCAAAAACCCACCCCTGGGATTGCCGTCCTCGGCGCTATCACCGTCGCCCCCGAGACCAAAGCCCTGGTGAGGGTTGACTCGATGTCCTCAACGTGGAAGTACGTGTTGAGGGCGGGGGCCGGCGCCGACTCGGGCTTGGCCATCAAGGCGCCGCCGGGAGTGTCGCCCGTCTTTATCATGGGATATCCGGGGAAGGTATCCTGGTCGAACTCCCAGTCGAACACTTTGGAATAGAACTCGATGGCCTTCGGCACATCGCTCACCATGAGTTCCCAGTGAAAGAGCGGATTTGCCATCTCCCCTACCTCCTCTTGTGCTATGGTCCCGGGCCGTCCCGGCAGCGTATAGTGCACCTGACCCACAAGGTAGCTACCCACAAACTCGATAGGGCAATGCCCGGATGGGTTCGAGTCTTCTTGCCGGGTGGCTGGACGCAATACACCGGCCCCGGGACCCGGAACCTTGACTCGCCTAGAGGGGTGTGAGACAAAAGGGCGTTTGATTCCGGTAGATAGAGAGCGAGGACGGCTATGACCGGCGTGGCGGGAGCACTATGAGGGACACGAACTCTAACGAGGGCCAAGCCGCCCGGTCCGACCAACCGGGGCAGGAGCGCCGGGATTTCCTCCGGGAACTGGTCCGACAAGACTTGGCCGATGGCCGCATCAGCGGCGTGGTAACCCGTTTCCCGCCGGAGCCCAACGGCTACCTGCACATCGGTCACGCTAAATCGATCTGCCTCAACTTCGGCATCGCCCGGGAGTTCACCGGACAGTGCAACCTGCGCATGGACGACACGAACCCCACGAAGGAAGACGTCGAATACGTCGACTCCATCACCGCCGATGTGAAGTGGCTCATCGACGGCTGGGCGGACCAGTGTCTGGGCCTGAAACAGGTCGGTGAGGTGGTGGAGAAGCGCGATACCGGCGGCCCCGAGGACTACTATCTTGCCCCGGTCATGCCGGCCGAGAGCCGCGGTCAAGCGCTAGAGCCGTTCTACGCCTCCGACTACTTCGGGCCCCTCTACGAGTATGCGCTCGAACTGGTACGCAAGGGCAAGGCCTACGTCTGCGACCACACGCCCGAAGAGGTGGACGAGATGCGGGGCGCGCCCGACCGGCCGGGGCGGGAGAGCCTCTACCGGAACCGACCGGTGGCGGAGAGTCTCGATCTGTTCCAGCGGATGCGGGTCGGAGAGTTCCCGGACGGCGCCCGCACGCTACGTGCCAAGATCGACATGCGTGCGTCCAACGTCTGGCTGCGCGATCCCGTGCTCTACCGCATCCGTCACGCCTCGCATCATCACACGGGCGACGACTGGTGCATCTACCCTATGTACGACTTCGCCCACGGTCTGAGCGACTACATCGAAGGCATCACCCACAGCCTCTGCACTCTCGAGTTCGAGGTGCACCGGCCGCTCTACGAGTGGATCCTCGAAGCCCTCGAATTGCCTCGTGCGCACCCGCGCCAGCGCGAGTTCGCCCGTCTCAACCTGACCTACACGGTGATGAGCAAGCGCAAGCTGCTGAGGCTCGTGCAAGAGGGGCAGGTGCGGGGCTGGGACGACCCGCGCATGCCGACCATATCGGGCATGCGGCGCCGCGGCTACCCGGCCGAGGCGATCCGCGACTTCTGCGACCGCATCGGCGTGGCGAAGCGGGAGAACATGGTCCAGCTAGAGTTGCTGGAGCACTGCGTGCGCGAGGACCTCAACCGCCGCGCCCCCCGCGTCATGGGAGTACTACGCCCGCTCCGGGTCGTGATCGAGAACTATCCGGAAGGGCAGGTCGAGGAGATGGAGGCGGTCAACAACCCCGAGGACGCGGCGATGGGAACCCGCCGGGTACCGTTTTCCCGCGTCATCTACATAGAGGAGGACGACTTCCGCGAGGTGCCGCCTCCCAAGTACTATCGTCTCAGTCCGGGAGTAGAGGTGCGGCTGCGCTACGCCTACCTGATCACCTGCACCGGCGTGGTCAAGGACCCCGAGACCGGCGAGGTCGTCGAGGTCCGGGCCCGCTACGACCCGGCCACGCGCGGTGGCAACGCGCCGGACGGGCGCAAGGTCAAATCGACCATCCACTGGGTCTCGGCCGCCCACGCGATCGATGCTGACGCGCGGCTCTATGACACGCTCTTCGGGGTGGAAGACCCAGAGGACTTTCCCGAAGGCCAGGACTTCACCCGGAGCCTGAATCCCAGCTCGCTCGAGACCCTGCCGGGCTGCAAGCTCGAGCCCTCGCTGGCCGCGGCAGTCCCGGGCGCGCACTACCAATTCGAGCGGCTCGGCTATTTCTGCGCCGACCCGGAGGACTCCCGCCCTGGTGCCCCTGTTTTCAACCGCACAGTCACGTTGAAGGACACCTGGGCGAGGATCGAGAAGAAACAGGGCCGGGGCTAGGAGCCCTCCCAGCCCCGCGAGGCGCCGCACCCGAGGGAGCTCGCCCGTCCTGCCTTGGCTCCATTGGATAGGCGGTGGGTCGGACGTCACGCCTGTCGTGGCGGTTCGGCTCGCTGGGCCACATCCCGGCCGCGATGGTAGACTTGCTTTCGTCTGTCCGGGCGGGGGGCTAGGTCGCTTTTCCCGCCCGTTCGAATCGATTGCCCGGTGGTGTAACGGCAGCACGACTGGCTCTGGACCAGTTAGCCGAGGTTCGAATCCTCGCCGGGCAGCCACCCTCTCCACCGTTGTCTCCCCGCACCCTCTTCCGTATAGTTGGGCAACAAGGCTCGATGCCATCTTGGCGGCCATGCCGATAGATGCTTTGGGGGGGAGATATGATCCTGGACGCGCAAGAACTGGTCACTGAGTACACCGCGGCCGGTATTTGGGGCGACAAGACGCTGATGGACCTGGTGAGCGACACGGCGGCCCTGACCCCGGACGCCGAGGCACTGGTCGACCCGCCCAACCGCGCGGAACTTATTCACGGAGAACCGCGGCGGCTTACCTACCGCGAACTTGTGACACAGGTGGATGATCTAGCCGCGGCTCTCCTCAGTGCCGGCCTGCGCAAAGACGACGTTCTCATGGTGCAGCTGCCCAACACCGTGGAGATCGTCGAGATCCTACTGGCCTGCGCCCGTCTCGGTGTGATCTGCAGCCCCGTGCCCGTGCAGTTTCGTACCCACGAGCTGCGCTACGTCATGCCGCTGCTCGAGCCCAAGGCGTTCATCACCTGCGTCGAGTTCGAGGGTCACCCCCATCTGGACATGGTACGCAGCCTGCAGCCTGAGTTCCCCAGCCTCACCACTATCGTCGCTGCGGGGAGCGACGTGCCTGGAGGGATCACAGCGCTCGATAGGCTCCTTCTCGAGACCCAAGACACGGCCGCCCTCCAAGCCGAGCTCGAGCTCCACCCCGTGGACGCCAACGATATCTTCACAGTGTGTTGGACCTCGGGCACCGAGGCCGACCCCAAGGGTGTCCCGCGGAGTCACAATCATTGGATAGCGCCGGCTTGGGCACCCGTCGACGGGGCCCGCCTACCCGGGGTTGCACCGTTCTCTGCCCCTTCCCCATGGTCAAT
>CAZCCL010000015.1:0-34669 GCA_964497095.1 uncultured Gaiellales bacterium
CCGACGACAGTATGAAGCCACTCGGCCCGATCTCGCTCCTGAGGCGCTTGCAGTACTCGGTCACTTCGCTCGGAGTACCCAGGCGCTGGAAGTGGCTAGGTGTGGCTCGCCGAGGAGATCGGACTCGTCGAGGGAGCACCCGCCCGGCTCGCTTCGGCAACGCGATTCCTCAGGATTGATGTAGTGTGTGAGGACAAGGGCGTCATCTAGACCGCTTGGATACCAGTGCACAAGGAGGGGCCGTGGCCAAAGACAACTACAAGGACGTGCCGGTAGAGGAACGGGCGGCCACGTCAGCCCAAGAGGCCGTCGGCAAAGAGGCACGGAAGCGAGTACCCCGGAGAAGCCACGCCGACTGGAGTCCAGCGGTCGACCGGCCCGACCCGGTAGCCACGCTACAGGCTCAGGACGAGGGACGGATACAGCAGCTCCTGCCCATCAAGTACGGCCGCATGGTGGCCTCCCCCTTCGCCTTTCTCCGAGGCTCGGCCGCCGTCATGGCCGGCGACCTAGCGGGCACACCCACGAGCGGTTTCGAGGTGGTGCTTTGTGGTGACGCCCATCTGGCCAACTTCGGTGTCTTCGCCAGTCCGGAGCGGCGCCTCGTCTTCGACATAAACGACTTCGACGAGGCCTACCCCGGTCCGTGGGAATGGGACCTGAAGCGCCTGGCGGCAAGCGCCGTCGTGGCCGCTCGGGAGAACGGCCTCAAGGAGGACGACTGCAGAGGGATGGCCATCGCGGCGGTTGCTGCGTACGCCTTTGCCATGGACAAGTTCAGGCAGATGGACGTCCTCGACATGTGGTACTACCACGTGGACGTAGAGGCCGTCCAGGCGGCCTTCGCCAGGTTGTCAAACAAGGCCAGCACCGCCGCTGTGGGCAAGGTCGCGGACAAAGCCCGCACACGCACTCACCTCCGTGGCCTCGAGGATGTGACCGAGATCGTCGACGGCCGGCGTCAGATCCGCAGCGCTCCACCCCTCCTGGTCCCTTTCAGGGACGTGAACAGGCTGGCGCCGGGCGTCCTACCCGATGACTGGAAAGTCACGGAGCAGATCGTGCGCGACGCGTGGGCCGGCTATTTGAGGAGCGTGGCGCCGGAGCGGCGCTTCCTCCTCCGTCGCTACAAGGTCAAGGATGCCGCTTTTCGCGTGGGCGGGGTGGGGAGCGTCGGCACCCGTTGCACGATCGCCCTCCTGGAGGGCGATAACAGCGGCTCCGGTCTGATCCTTCAGCAGAAGGAAGCTGGGCCCTCCGTGCTGGAGCAGTACTTGCCTAAACGTCGCTTCGGTGGACCGGCGACGAGGGTTGTCTCTGCTCAGCGGCTGATGCAGGCCGCTAGCGACATATTCCTTGGCCAGCATCGGGGCAAGCAGGCCGGCATCGAGTTCTACTGGCGCCAACTCAAGGACATGAAAGGCTCGTTCGATTTAGCAGCTCTGGACAGGGCAGGGTGCGAGACCTACGTGCAGGTCTGCGCGTACTGCCTGGCCCGCGCACACGCCCGCACCGGTGACCCCGCCGCGATCTGGGGCTACATAGGCACTGGTGACAGGCTCGCCCAGGCCATCGCCGACTTCGCCGCTCTCTACGCAGACCGGACGGAGAGGGATCACCGGGCGTTGGAGAAGGCCATCAACGCGGGGCGCATCCGAGCTGTGACGGGAATCTGATCGGACTGCAAACTTGCAGCCTAAGGTTCACCCGCGTAAACTTTCGCTTCTGGGCAGGGATGCCGCTATGCCGGCTTCTTCAGCGCCACGGGACAAGGAGTAGACCGAGTTGCCGACGATCGATCCGGAGACCCTCGCGGTTCGGCCCGACCTTGAGACCCACCTTGAGCCAGGTCGGCAGGATCCAGTGACAGACGACGCCCAGGCCGCGCCGGTCGACCTGTCCAGCTCGTCCCTGCTTGTCAATAGGGAGATAAGCCAGCTTCGCTTCTTCGAGAGAGTCCTGGAAGAGGCGCAAGACGAAGCCGTCCCGGTCCTCGAGCGCGTCAAGTTCCTCAGCATTCTCGGCTCGATCATGTCCGAGTTCTTCATGGTGAGGGTGGCCGGCCTGAAGCAACAGGTGGCCGCAGGCGTGACGGCCCGTTCGGCGGATGGCCTGACCCCCGGCGAGCAGCTGGCCGCCATCCGGCCGATGGTCCAGGAACTCATGGATGCTTCGCGGGCCTGTTTCCACCAGGTCCTCGGCGAGCTCGAGCGGGCAGGTATGTGCATCGTCGACTACGAGACCCTCAGTGAGGACGAGAAAGACAGAACGCGGTCCTACTTCCAGAACAGCGTCTTCCCGGTGCTCACCCCCCTTGCCTACGATCCCGCACGGCCGTTCCCCTTCATCTCAAACATGAGCCTCAACCTGGCCGTCATCGTACGGGACGAGGACGGCAAGGAGAGGTTCGCCCGCGTGAAGGTCCCCAGTACTTTGCCCCGTTTGATCCCTGTTTCGGCGGAGACCGACTCCGCCAAGCGGCCCCAGAAGACCGGGCGGACGCGTTCCAGCGGAGGAGACGGCAGACGTCCCTCAAAAGGGAACGACTGCGTCTGCTTGGTCTGGCTCGAGCAGGTGGTCGCCGCGTACCTGGCGGAGCTGTTCCCGGGTCTGCAAATAGTCGAGCAGCACCTCTTCCGCGTGACCCGGGATGCCGACATCGAGATCCAGGAACTGGAAGCGGGAGACCTGCTCGAGACGGTCGAGCACCTCGTCCGCCGGAGGCGTTTCGGCTCCGTGGTGAGACTCGTCATCGACCACGGCATGCCCGAGTACATCCAGTCCATTCTCACCAAGAACCTGCGGGTCGGCCCCGAGGACGTCTACCACGTCGATCTTCCCCTCGCGATGAGCAACCTGGGGGCCCTCTATGGCTACAACCGGCCGGACCTCAAGGATCCGTCCTTCGTTCCTAGGGATCCGGTCGGACTCGAACAGGCCGAAGGTACAGGCATATTCGCCGCGATCCGCCGCGGAGATATTCTGCTGCACCATCCCTACGAGTCGTTCGAACCGGTGGTCGATTTCCTGGAGACGGCGGCCCACGATCCTGACGTACTGGCTATCAAGCAGACTCTCTACAGGGTCGGCCGAAACTCCCCCGTGGTCGCCGCTCTCTTGGAGGCGGCTCGAAACGGCAAGGAAGTCGCCGTTCTGGTGGAGCTCAAGGCGCGCTTCGACGAGGAGAGCAACATCGAGTGGGCTCGGGCCCTCGAGCGCGAAGGGGTCCACGTCGTCTACGGACCGCCGAAGATCAAGGTCCACTCCAAGACCACGCTCGTCGTGCGCCGGGAGGGGGACGTCATCCGCCGCTATGTCCACCTCTCGACCGGCAACTACAACGCGGTGACCGCTACGCAATACACAGACATCGGGCTCTTCACCTGTAGCGAGGAGTTCGGCGAGGATGCAAGCGACCTGTTCAACTACCTGACCGGTTACTCGAAGCACGACGAGTACCGCAAGCTCATCGTCGCCCCGCTGAATCTACGGCAAAGGTTGGAAGCTCTGATCCAGAGAGAGATCGACCGGGCGGAGCAGGGCGCAGAAGCCCATCTGATCTTCAAGATCAACTCCCTGGTCGACGCCAGGATGATCGCCCTCCTCTACCAGGCGTCGCAGGCAGGCGTCAAGTGCGACCTCTTGGTGCGGGGTATCTGTTCCCTGAGGCCGGGGATACCGGGGGTCAGCGACAACATCAAGGTCACGAGCATCGTCGGTCGGTTCTTGGAGCACAGCCGGGTCTACTACTTCCTCAACGGCGGCTCCGAAGAGTGCTACATGGGCAGCGCCGACCTCATGCCCCGCAACCTGAATCGCAGGGTGGAGATCCTCTTCCCCGTCGAAGACCCGGCGTTGATCAAGCGGCTTCGCTACGAAATCCTCGAGACCTACATGCGAGACAATGTCAAGGCCCGGGTCATGCTCCCCGACGGACAGTACCGGCGCATCGATTCTTCTCCCGAGGAGCAGGCGATCAACAGCCAGGAATGGTTTATCTCGAGCGGGTCTGAGCAGAGCGGGGAGGTCTGAAGGCAGGAGTCCGACCGAGTCGACCAATCTGAGCTAGGGCCATCTTCGAGACTTGGAAAGGATAGCCTTGGAACTATTCTTCTTAAGGCATGCGAGAGCAGTCTCGCGCACCGAATGGGACCGTGACGACTCTGAGCGGCCGCTGACGGAGCGGGGACGTGAGGATGCGACCCGCATGGCCGGCTTCATCGCCAAGCTCGGCTTTGCCATCGACGCCATCGTTACCAGCCCGTATGCGCGTGCATACGAGACCGCCGACATAATGGCCCGGCACCTGAACATGAAGAACAGGCTCGTTTCCGACGACAGGGTGGCTCCGGGCTTCGATCTGGGGCGACTCGAAGACATCCTGCAAGACCATCCCGATGCCGGGGCTCTCATGCTCGTAGGCCATGAGCCGGACTTCTCCAGCGTGATCGGCCGGCTCGTCGGCGGCCGGGTGATCATGAAGAAGGGGGGAATAGCCTACGTTGAATCTGCTCAGGCGTCTTGCGACAAGGCTGCGCTCGTTTGGCTCGTTCAGCCGTCGGTCCTCGGTGTTTGAAATGGAGATCGAAGCGAAATTCCGGGCCCCCGACGCCAACTTGCTCTACCGCCTGGGCGAAGCCACCAGTCTGGCAGGCTATCCGATCTTCGCCGGACGTACCGAGCAGCTGAGCGACACCTACCTCGACACCGAGCGATGGCAGATGTTGACCGCGGGCTACGCGTGCCGGCGGCGCCTGGTGGGGGACCGCATCCTCATCACGGTCAAGCGGGTGCGCAGCGTGAAGGACGCCGCGAACACGGATGACGCAGTGCACCGCCGCGAAGAACTGGAGGTGGACCTGCCGGCGGACGTCCCTCCGTCCGAGTGGCCGGACGGCGAGGTGCAGACCAGAGTGTTGGAGATCATCGGCGATCAGCCTCTCATCGAGAGGGTCTCCCTCAGCCAGACCCGCTCGACTCGCTGGGTGGGCACGATCGATCGCCCCCTGGCGGAGATCAGCCTCGACGAAGTGCAGCTGGAGCCGTCCGGAACGGTCTACCATGAGGTGGAGCTCGAGCTCATGGAGGCCGGCACCGAGGACGACTTGGCCGCCTTGGTGAGCGCGCTGAGAACCGACTGGAAGCTGGAGCCCGAGCCCCTATCGAAGTTCGAGAGGGCGCTCGCAGCCTCGGGGCTAGGTCCGGTCTCCGAGGCGACACCGGAAGCGCCGGGAGTGGCTTCCGAGGAGGCGGTGAGGGACGCGGGAGCCGAGAAGCAGGGCGAGACGCCGCCCGCCCCTTCGAACGAGACGATTTCCGCGGAGACGCCACTCGCGGATGTGGACGAAACCCCGGGGGACGAAGTCCCCGAGACGGTCGACAGGCCTAGGGGCAAGAAGGAACGCCGCCGGCCATTCCTCGGGGACGGCCTGGAGACCCTGACCAAGCCTGGTATCACCGCGGACGACACCATGAGCGCGGCGGCCAACAAACTCCTGCTCTACCACCTACAGCGGATGATGAAGCACGAGCCGGGCACCCGCGAAGGAGAGGACCCGGAGGAGCTGCACGACATGAGAGTGGCCACCCGGCGTATGCGGGCGGCATTGCGGGTGTTCGCCGACTACCTGGACGCCGCCGAATACAAACCGTTCTTGCGAATGGTACGCGCGACCGGTCGTGAGTTGGGCGCAGTTCGCGATCTCGACGTCTTCCGGATAAAGACGCAGCTCTACATCGATTCCCTGCCTGCGAAGGAGCAGTCCGGACTCGATCCCCTGATGGACGCCTGGGCCGCAGAGCGAGATCGGGCCCGCGCGGAATTGATCGAGTATCTCGACAGCGATCGGTACCAGCGCTTCAAAGAGAGGTTCGAACATTTCCTCCGTACTCCCGGCGCCGGAGCCGGGAGCGCCTTCGGACCCTCCGGGGAGCCGCTTCCCACTCGGGTGGGCGATGTGCTTCCCGCGATCCTTTTTCGGCGGCTGGCCGGCGTGAGGGCCTTCGACCAGGCCATCACGAAGCCGGACGCTCCGCTCTCCCGCTTCCACGAGCTGCGTATCGCCGGCAAGGCACTGCGCTACACCTTGGAGTTCTTCCAGGAGGTGCTGGGACCCGGGAGCAAGCCGCTCATCGAGACCACGAAGGTCGTCCAGGACCATCTTGGAGACCTCCAGGATGCAGTGGTCACCTGCGACGTACTCCTGGGCTTCCTCGGATCGGGCACCTGGGGACCGCCACGACCCACCAAGAAGGAGGCGCGCTCCCCGTTCCCCGTCAACGCTCCCGGGGTGGCCGCCTACCTAGCGGTCAAACAGACGGAGATCGAGACTCTCATGGGGACGTTCGGGCCGGTCTGGAATGAGATCCGGTCCTCGAAGTTCAGCCGGCCGCTTGCCGAGCTTCTAGGGGCTCTCTGACCGTCACACTGGGGGGCCCCATCTGTAGGGGATCGATCAAGGGCTCGACTTCTCCAGCGGAGCGGCGCGGATGGGGGTCTCCATCGACCTCGACCATCAGCCTACGGCCCAGAGTCTTCTGCACCGCTTTCTCGCGGGTCTCAACGCCCCACAGCTCGAGCTGAGCATCACCGCTCGGCTCGATGTGGAGCACCAGTCCCTTGGGACCCGCGGCACTCAACCACGCATGCTTCACTACTCTCTGATGGCTCCGATCGAGGGCCTCCACCAGACGCACGATCAGGCTGAACCAGCCCACCAGCCTGCGTGCATCCTTGTCCAACGCGGCGTGGCCGGGCTTCTTGGCGCTGGGAAGACCCTTGCGATGGAACAAAGCTGCGAGAGCCATGATCTGGATCTCCTGCTGATAGAAGCCAAGGAGATCGGCGTTGCCGATGAGGTAGTAAGAATGCAGGTGATGGTTGCTGTATGAAAGGAAAGAGCCGACGTCGTGCAGTAGCGCCGCGTAGGAGAGAAGCTCGCGCTCCCACTCCCCGTAGTCGTGAAGACCGGCCTCTCGAGCACTGTCGAAGAGCTCCAGAGCAAGTCTCGAGGCGTTACGAGCGTGCAACTCGTCGAAGTTGCAGGTCCGTCCCAGCTGAAGGACGCTCCGTTCCCGCACGGACAGCCGCTCCAGGTCATGGGAGCCCTGAGCCAAGTAGTCCACCAGCAGGCCTTCGCGCAGGCCCGCCTCGCGGATCACCCGGATCTCAGAGAAGCCGAGCTCTTCCAGAAGCGTCTCCAGGATGGCCGCCCCTCCGATGATGATGTCCGCTCGGTCCGGATTGAGCCCCGCCACCCGGCGACGTTCGTCGAGATCAAGCGCACACAGCATGGCCGACACCCGGCGAAGATCCGCCAGAGTGAGGACGTCTTCGCTTCCCTGGGCTCCACCGGGTAGCGCGCGGGCCGCGATCGATGCGAGGTTCTGGATCGTCCCCGAGCTGCCGAAAGCGACATCGGCGTTCAGTCGTTTGACATGGTAGGTGGTGTGGATCGCCGCGTGACGGACGTGCTGCCGGAGCATCTGATAGCGCTCCGGCGAGACCGGCATCTCCTCATCCGGGTTCGGCAGCTTCGTCGTCAGTCTCACCGCACCCACACCAATCGAGTCCAGATACTCGTACTCGTGCTGTCTACCCACGACGACCTCGGTACTGCCGCCCCCGATATCCAGAAAGACGGCTTTGAGAGATCCGAGATGGGCGAAGTGGGTCAGGCCCGAGTAGATCAGCCGCGCCTCTTCCCTACCGGAGATGACGTGCACCTGCAGACCGGCTTCCTCTCTCAGCCGCCGGAGGAACTCCTCCTTGTTGACGGCCTCCCTCGTCGCGGAGGTGGCGACCGCCACTATCTCCTCGGCCCCGTGGGATCTGGCCAGTTCGGCGAAGCGACGGCAGACGAGCACAGCCCGATCGACGGGGCCGGGCTGCAGCCTGCGATCGACGAACTCACCCTCGCCGAGCCGGACCGCCTCCCGCTGGGCCGTCACGACCGAGTATGAGTGGTTTGGAACAAGGCGGGCGACCAACAGCCGGATGGCGTTGGTGCCGATATCGATGAAGCCGACCGTCCGGCTCTCGGCTACTGTCGACAAGATCCCTTGTGTGTCCACGTCTCCCCTGCAGGGCGATCAGCCCGCTCCGGTGATCCCCGCAGCCTTCCGCGGGACCCGCTTACCCCGGCTGGACAGACTTTGGGCTAGACAGACTTTGCCCCACCACCGGAATCACGGTGTTACACAAGAGTTAAAGTTTGGGAAAAAGTGTCTGACAACGGTCATTGGTTCAGGCGACACAAGTAGAGAGCCCCGGGTCACGGAACGCGGCTCCGTTTGAACCAGGCGCTGTGTTGGAACTTATGGAAGGAAAGGTCATCTGATCGGGGTGGAGGAGGCATGAGCGGAGAAACACACTTCACTGCAGCTGAGGCAGCTGCGATCGGTGAGGAACTGGGAATCGATTGGAAACACTTCGATGTCGAGCAGTTCCGCATGGGGATGGACGTGGAGCTCGAACACGGGTCGGTCGATCCCGAAACGAACGTCTCGAGCGACGATCCTCTCACTACCGGCAAGATCGCGCTCGCGCATTTGCGGGAATTCCCGGACTACTACAACCGCTTGGAAGAGATGGAAGAAGCGGCCGAAGCCTTCTGGGAAGGGAGCGGAGACGCGGAGACTGAGCCTGCAGCGGCGGGCGCCGAAGAACAGCCCGAAGAAGCCCCGAAACAAGAGATTGACGCGACCGTAAGCTCGATTACGAGGGAGAACAAAGCCATGTCCGACTACCTGCAAAGAGAGGATGCGCCGTTTGGTGAAGAGGTCTGGGAGCTCCTCGACGCTACCGTGGCCGGCGCCGCAGCCAGCCAGTTGTCGGTGCGTCGTATCGTCGAGACCGTGGGTCCATACGGGTACGGGCTCAAGCAGTTGCCGGGAACAGATGAGATGGTCGCCGAGCAGGACGGCGTGAGCATCGCAGCCAGCCGGGCGATACCGGTGATCCAGCTGTCCGCCAGTTTCGTCCTTTCCCGGCGTGATATAGCAGCCTTCAAAGCCAGCGGGGTGACCCCCAGCCTGGCACCGGCCGCCCAGGCGGCGTTGGCGATGGCCGCTCAGGAGGACAAGATCCTCCTCGAGGGCTCCAAGAAGAACGCCGTGACCGGACTCACCAACACCGAGGGCATCTCCAAAGTCACCTTGCGCGATTGGAAAGAAGTGGGAGCGGCCGTCGACAACTTGATCGAGGCCGTTTCCGTTCTCGACAAGGCCGGCTTCCACGGGCCCTACTCGCTGGCCCTCGCTCCCGACAAGTACAACCTGCTCTTCCGGAGGTACCCGCAGGGTAATGCGATCGAGATCGATCATGTTCGCCAGTTGGTGACGGGCGGTATCGTCAAGGCCCCGGCTCTGAATGCAGGCGGACTGCTGCTGGCGGCGGGTCCCCAGTATGTCGCCATCCTGATCGGACAGGATCTGAAGGCCGGTTTCGTAGGACCAACGGCCGATCTCGGCTACGAGTTCACGGTTTCCGAAAGCTTCGCTCTGCAGGTGCGTGCGCCTGGAGCCATCTGCCTGCTCAAATAGAACCGGCGACACGACCCCTATCCAGAAGCTCGGCCGGCGCGCAGATAGCGCGGCCGAGCTTCCTTTCTGTCGCGAGCTTAGGGCCAACGCCGCCCTGGCAGCCCGGCGGTATGGAGGAGGCGCGGACCCGCCCTCGATACGAGGCCACGGGCCTCCGCGCGCGGAAAAGCCTATAATCGAGCGGGTCGGTCTCCCACTATCGCCGGCGGCCCTGCGGCACCGTCGATAGCCATCGGACGCCATGGGGACGACCGCTCTACAATCGACTGCGATAGACCACAAGGGGGTTGTCGTGCTCTGTGACCAGATGTCGTCCGAGGAGCGTTGGGAAGCTCTCGTCCGGGGGGAGCCGCTCGACCGGGTGCCCTGTCTCCAATTCATCCTGGGCCATACGGCGGTAGTCAACGGCAAGCCCATCGCCAAGGTCTACGACGACGCCACCGCAAGCCTCACCTGCCAGCGGAACGCCATGCAGATGTACGGTCACGACGGCCTGATCCTGCACGGCTGGGCCAACGCGGGCGGGGCCGAGTTCGGGGGCGAGATCGAGTTTCCCTATCGCAAGTACACGGGCGCGCCCATGATGAAGCGCAGCCCGGTGCAGAGCGAGGACGACGCCTGGAACCTGAAGGTGCCCGAGGAACTCACCGCCGTGGGAACCATCCCCGTAGCCCTGGAGTTCTCCCGGCTGCAGTATGAAGCCGGGATGCCGGTGACCGTCCAAGTGGGATCCCCCCTCACCTGGGCCGGCTCCGTGTGCGGCGAGGAACGACTGATGCTGTGGATCATCAAGAGACCGGATCTCGTCCACCATGTGTTGCGGGTCATCACGGACTTCATCATTCAGAAGGCCGACCATTGGATAGGGGAGTTCGGGGCGGAGCGCATCATGGCGTTCGATCTCTGCATCGAGACCAACAAGCTGTACTCGCCCAAGCAGTTCGCGACCTTCGCCTTCCCCTATCTCAAAGAGATCCACGACCACCTCACCGAGAGGGGAGTGGCCGTCTTCTTGAGCCACATCTGTGGAGAACAGAACAAGAACTTGCCCTACTGGTCTCAACTCAGCTACGGGAAGCGGGGGATGATCAGTGTGGGCAAGGAGGTCGCTCTGGCAACCGCCGGTGAGGCTTTCCCCGAGTGCGTGATCATGGGCAACGTCGATCCGGTGACCGTGCAGGAAGGCACCCCGCAAGAAGTGCTGACCCTGTGTGAGGGATGCATCGATGAAGGTAAGGACCATCCCGGCGGGTACGCCTTGATGACCGGCTGCGAGGTACCCCCTCAGGCCCCGCCGGTCAACGTGAGCCAGATGGTGACGGCCTGTCGCGAGTTCGGGCGTTACTAACGCCAGACAACAACTAGGAGGTAGACGAGATGACAGATGAGACCATCATCCTCGGGCAGCTCAAGCAGGCGGTCATGGATGGTGACGAGGATGCAGCCGTCCGGGCGGCCGAGGACGCGGCCGCGACCGGGATCGATCCCCAGAAGGCCATCATGGAGGGTCTGGCCGCCGGCATGGCCGAGATGGGCCGCCTGTACGAAGAGGGCGAGTGCTATGTGCCCGAGTTGATGGTGTCGTCGGAGGCGCTTTACGCAGGCTTGGGCATCCTCCGGCCGCTCCTCGTGGGCTCTGCGGCTGAAGACGAGAGCAAGGGCGTGGTTGTGATCGGCGCCGTGCAGGGCGATATCCACGACATCGGCAAGAACCTCGTCAAGATGATGCTCGAGGTCAACGGCTTCGAGGTGCACGACCTGGGCAGGGACGTGGAGATGGAGCTGTTCATCGAGGAGTCTCAGAGAGTCGGCGCCGACCTGCTGTGCCTCTCGGCGCTCATGACCACCACCATCATCGCCATGAAAGACTACCTGCCCGAGTTCAAGGCCAAGCTGCCCGACACCAAGATCATGATCGGGGGAGCGCCGCTCAACCAGCAGCTGGCCGACGAATGGGGAGCCGACGGCTACGGCGAGAACGCCATGGAGGCGGCCCGGGTCGCGCTCCGGCTGGTAGGAGCATGAGGTCGGACCATGGCCATCGTCGAGATACATTCCGGGGTCTGCGGCCACGTCACCACGGTGAAGGCCGTGGGCGGCGACGCCTACAAGGTACACGTCACGCTGGAGAGCACCTGCCCCCATGTCTGGAAGATCTCCGGGGATGTGGATGACGTGGACGCCCTCCAGCAGATCGGCCTGCGGGGCGGTCTGCCGACGGTGCTCCAAGCCGCGTACACCCACTGCGCACACGCCGCCTGTCCGGTGCCCGCGGGGTTGATCAAGGCGATCGAAGTGGCGGCCGGACTGGCCCTGCCCGAGGACGTTTCCATGCGCGTCAGCAAGGAGGAGTGAGAGACCATGTGGTGCGAGACGATGACAAGCGCGGAACGGATGGGTGCCGTCATGAAGGGCGAGCGGCCCGACCGCGTCCCGGTGATCCCCTTCGTGTTCGGGCATTGCGCGGTCGTCTGCGGAGAGCCTCTGGCCCGGGTGTTCGACGATGCCGAACAGAGCTTCCGCTGCCAGCTACTGGCCTCCGAGATGTACGGCTATGACGGCGGCCCCCTCTATGCCTATGCCTCAGCTGGAGGTTGGGAGTTCGGGGGCGACGTGGAGTTCCCGACCAAGAAGTACTCGGGCGCGACGATAGTCACCCGCACCCCGATCCAGACCGAAGACGACGTCTACGCGCTCCAGGTCCCGGCAGACATCACGAAGGCCGGTGCCCTTCCTATCGCCCTAGGTGTGGCCCGCAGGCAGGCCGAGTACGGTATGCCCGTGACCCTGCAGATCGGCTCCCCTCTCACCTGGGCGGGCTCCGTGATCGGCGAAGAGCGCATGATGACCTGGCTCATCAAGAAGCCGGAACTGGTCCACATGGTGCTCGACAAGGTGTCGGATTTCGTGATCAAGGTGGCGGAGCACTACGTCGGCGAGTTCGGGGCCGAGAAGCTCATGGCGTTCCACGGCGCCGCCACCGAATCGAACATGCTCATCTCCCCCAAGCAGTTCGAGAGCTTCGTGCTCCCTTATCTCCAGAGGATCAACACGCGAGTGATGGAGATGGGGATAGGCACCTTCTTCATCCACATCTGCGGGGAGCAGAAGAAGAACCTCAAGTTCTGGCAGCAGGTCCCGGTGACGAAGCAGACGATCCTCAGCTTCGGCCGGGAGGTGCACCTATCCACGGTGATGGAGTTGTTCCCCGACCAGATCATCGCCGGGAACGTGGATCCCACCCTTATCCAGGAGGGCAAACCGGAGGAAGTGCTGGCCCAGGCCAGGGAGTGCATCGAGACGGCCAAGGACCACACCGGTGGCTACGTGCTCATGGCCGGCTGCGACCTGCCCCCGCACGCGCCGCCGGTGAACGTCTTCCAGTTGGTCAAGGCCGCCCGCGAGTTCGGGAGGTACTAGCGTGACGACGGCAGACGGCGAACCATCCGCTCCCGGCCTGGAAACGGGCCCATCGGCATCCGCTGCGACCGGATCGGACGCTTCGGGCTATCACAGCGTGACCTTCCAACCTTCGGGAAGGCGCGGGCCGGCGGCGGACGGCCAGAGCCTGCTGGAGGTGGCCCAAGGCCTGGGAGTGGAGATCGAGAGCGTCTGCGGCGGCAAGGGGAACTGCAAGAAGTGCCGCGTCCGCATCGAGTCGATGCCGGAGAGCGTGTCGTCGCCCACGCCGGTGGAGCAGAAGGCCTTGAGCCCCGAGGCCGTCGCCGCAGGGATGCGCCTGGCCTGCCAGGCGCACGTCGCCGGGGATGTGCGGGTCTTCGTGCCGGAGGAGAGCCGGCGCGCCCAGCAGATAGTGCGCAAAGAAGCCGGCGAACGCACCGTGCCTCTCGACCCGGCTATCAAGTGCTACCACGTCGCTCTCCAGGCCCCTACCTTGGAAGATCCCACCGCCGACGCCGAGCGGCTGTCGGCCGCCCTCGAGCGGGACCACGGGGTGGCCGGTCCGACGTTCGATCTGGAGGTCCTACAGACCCTCCCCGGCATCGCCCGCCGCGCCGACTGGGATCTCGTCGCCGTGGTGTGGCGGGGCGAGACGGTCGTGGATGTGCGGCCCGCGGCAGATCATCGCCGTGTCTTAGGCCTTGCAGTGGACGTGGGCACCACCACCATCGCCGCGTACCTGACGGACCTTGACAGCGGGGAAGTGCTGGCAACAGAGTCCGCCATGAACCCCCAGGTGGCGTTCGGAGACGACGTCATCGCCCGCCTCTATCGAGTAGCGCACGATCCTGACGGCCTCGCCGAGTTGCAGCGGGCGGTGGTCGCCGAGGTGAACAGCCTGGCAGGCAGAGCCGTGGAGCGGAGCGGGGCCGCGCTCGCCGACATCTTTGATGTGGTCATGGTGGGGAACACCGCCATGCATCATCTGTTCCTAGGCCTCGACACCCGCCCCCTCGGCGTGGCCCCGTTCGCCCCCGCGGTGCAGGGCGCAGTCGATGTGCGAGCCGCCGCCATCGGCCTCGCCTTCCATCCTTGTTGCCGTCTGCACGTGCTTCCGGTCGAGGCGGGGTTCGTAGGGGCCGACAACGTGGCCGTGCTCATAGCCGAAGAGCCGTATAAGCGGGATGAGATCCCGCTCATCATCGACATCGGCACCAACGGCGAACTGGTCCTCGGCAACCGGGAGCGCATGGTCTCCACTTCGTGCGCCACCGGACCGGCCCTGGAGGGTTCCCACATCGAGTTCGGCATGCGGGCCGCCCCCGGGGCGATCGAGCGGGTCCGGATCGAGCCGGGCACCTTCGACGTGCGCTTCAAGGTCATAGGGCTGGGCGATTGGCACACGAGCTACCCGGCAGACGAGGTCGGGGCCCGCGGGATATGCGGTTCGGGCATCATCGAGGCCGCTGCTGAGATGCTCAAGGCGGGAGTGATCCTGCCCAACGGCAACCTAGATCCCTCTCTACGCCATGAGCGGGTGATCCTCGAGAACGGCAAACCGCGCAAGTTTGTGATCGCCTGGCCCGAGGAGACGGCCATCGGCCGGAGCATCACCGTGTCGCTCAAGGACATCCGAGCCATCCAACTGGCCAAGGCCGCCCTCAGAGCGGGTGCCGAGATCCTACTGCGCACCTACGGGATCGAACGACCGGACCGGGTTGTCCTGGCCGGCGCATTCGGCGCTTTCATCGATCGGCACCATGCGTTGGCGATAGGGATGCTGCCCGACGTCGAACCCGAGGCAGTGACCTCGGTGGGAAACGCCGCAGGCGACGGAGCCCGTTTCGCCCTTGTCAGTATGGGTAAGCGGAGGGAGGCGACCTGGGTGTCCGACAGGGTCGAATACGTCGAGCTGGCCACCGACCCTGATTTCCAGAGAGAGTACGTCAAGGCTATGTACTTCGAACCAGTTTCCGAGATACCGGAGGATTAGACAGCCATGGCAGCCGAAGTTGATCATCTCACCGCGAAAACAGTGGTCGTCGGTAGCGGACCGGGCGGTGCGACAGTCGCCCGCGAACTCGCCCGCCGGGGGCAAGATGTCCTCGTGCTTGAGCGAGGCGCCCAGCACCGACCACTGGGCAGTTACGCCACCCTCTATCGTATGGTCGATCGCCACGATGCCCTCACCCCCCACGCCGTTTCCATCGAAGGAAACGCGTTCGGTAGCTTCCTTACCGTCGGGGGCTGCTCCATCGCGTTCTGCGGTACGGCGGTGCCTCCTCATCCGATGCTGAAGGAACGGTATGGGATCGACCTGGAGCCCTATGTCGCCGAAGCAACAAGCGAGCTCGAGGTGGCTCCGCTGCCCGAGCGCCTCATCGGTGAAGGGGCCAAGCGCATCCAGCGGGCGGCGCGCGCGGAGGGCCTTGACTGGCGTCCGTTCCCCAAGTTCATCGACCCGGACAAGTGTGACCTCAGCATGGAGTGCTACGCGGGCTGTCGGACCGGGGCCAAGTGGAGCGCACGCGACTACATCGAAGAGGCGACCGGCAACGGCGGCCGTTTGCGGACCCATATGCGAGTAGACGAAGTGCTCACCGACGGCACTCGCGCGACCGGCGTACGCGGCACGGGCCAGTCGGGGCCCTTCGAGGTCGAGGCAGAGACCGTAGTGCTGGCGGCGAACGGCCTGGGCACGGCTCTGATCTTGCAGGCTTCCGGGTTTCCCACCGCCGGCCAAGGGGTGTTCGTCGATCCGCTGATCACGACTTACGGCAGCTATCCCGGACCAGGCTCCACACGAGACATCCCCATGAGCTGCGGGACGTTCGACCTGCTGGAAGAGGGCATTTTCATGTGCGACGCCTGGGATCCCTGGCCGTTCCTGTTCATCGGCATGCTCACGGCCGGCCGAGAGCATCTATCCGGCAACATGGGCCGGATGAGACGCTACCCGCACTCGCTCGGGGTCATGACCAAGATCAAGGACAGGCTGAACGGGTCGGTGATGCCCGATGGTAGGGTCTCGAAGCCTATCGAGGGGGAGGAGACGCGCTTGTTCGCCCGGGGCGCGGAGATCGCCACACGGATCCTCACCCGGGCCGGCTGTGACCCTTCCACGATCTTCAGCACCCCCCCGATGGGTTCGAACCCGAGTGGGACCGTACGGATCGGCAATCTGGTGGACACCGACCTGCGCACCGAGGTAGCCGGTCTGTACGTGTGCGATACGAGCGTCCTCCCCGAGCCGGACGGTATTCCGCCGGTACTCACCGTGATAGCTCTGGGTAAGCGCCTGGTGGCGGAGCAGCTGGCGCCGGTCTAGGACCAAATCGACGATGCGGAACCGGCCTTCACGAACGTGCCGTCCTGATGCTCCTGGAAGGCCCGATGGAGTTCTTCCTCGGTATTAATGACGATGGGCCCGCGCCACGCGATGGGCTCGCCAAGAGGTCGGCCGGACACCAGCAGGAACCGGACCGGCCCTTTGCCCGTGACCGCCACCACCTCGTCACCATCGCCGAAGAGGATCGCCTTCCCGCTGCCCACCGGCGCCGAGCCCTCCGGACCGAAGGAGCCGCTGCCTTCGAACACGTAGGCGAAGGCGGTACGACCTCGGGGGGTAGGATGAGAGAAGCGGGAATCGGCGGGCACCCTGACGTCCAGATACTCGGGGTCGCGCCTCCGGGAGCACCACGTACTCCTTCATCACCCGGCCCGGCATGGGTTCAAAAGGCATCGCGCCGGCTTCGGTCTGAGCCTTGGCCCCGTCATCCTCCCCCAGTTTGAGGGCGATGTTGTTTCCGTAGACGCCGGCGAACATGTGCCCGTTAATGAACAGACTGAGACCTCCGAACATCTTGCGCCTCTCCACTAGGGCGAACGGCTCGACCGCCTGTGCCGGGAGGTCGCTCAACTCAGGCGAGGCCTTCTCCCAGTCCACTTCTTTTCCTCCACTCCCGACGCTCCTAGATACTCGATGCGCATTCCACCTTAAGTACTACCCATCCTATACCGACATTATTGACCAGAAGACCGATTATCGGAGGCTGCACCGAGTCCACCATGAGCCTGAGCTTCACTCCATACATACTGCCCTTCCTCGTCGCGGCTGTCGTGCTCGCCGCTCTGCTTCCCGTTGCCTGGGGCAACCGCCGCGACCTGGTGGCCTTCTGGTTCGGCGCCACCCTCGTGGCGTTCATCGTCTGGGCGCTGGGTTACGCGTTCGAGATCCTTGCGATCGAGCTTGACGATAAGGTCCTCTTCGCCAACATCCAGTTCCTGGGAGCGGCGACCGTCTCGGTCTGCTGGTGGGAGATGATCCGCCGCTATATGGGCCTCAGAAGGATCCCCAGAGCCCTGACCGCTTTCCTCTGGCTCGTAGCCGCGGCTACTGTGATCATCGCCTTCAGCAACCCCGGGGGCCTTTTTCGAGGACAGCCCTTCATCCACACCGACACTGCTCCGATTCCCGTGCTGCACGCAGACTACGGGCCGTGGCACACCTACTCTTTCATGCCGGTGACGGCGCTACTCAACGCAGCCGTCCTCGCCCTACTCGGCTGGAGGGCGCTCCGCTCGCGCAACTTCTACCGCAAACAGTACCTGGTTCTTTTCGCGGCGCTCCTCCTGCCCTTTGCTACGACCGTGCTCTACGCGTCCGGTCTGCAACCTTGGCGGGACTACAACCTTACTGCGGCCGTCGCCGGGATCTCCGGACTGCTGCTCGCCTTGGGATTGTTCCGCTGGCGACTGTTCGACATCGTCCCCTTCGCCCGCGACCTAGTCGTCGAGGACCTCGCCGACGGGGTGATAGTGGCGGATCGGCACGGCCGGATAGTGGACTTGAACGCATCGGCCGAGCGACTGACCGGTCTGAAGCGCGATCAGGCCGTAGGGAGACCGGCAGAGGAGGCGTTGGCCCATCACCCGGTGCTAAAGGAGATCCTCGCGGCACCGAACGACGGCCCCTCGCATACCGTCACCCGCGATGAGATGGTCGTCAAGTTGGACAACGTCAATCGCTACTACGGCGTAAGCTCTTCTCGAGTCATGGCTCGCCACGGCAGATTCCTGGGCAGGGCGGTGGTCATGCACGAGGTCACCGAACGGGTCCAGCTGGTGGAGCAGGTCAGGGAGTTGGCCAACACCGACGACCTGACCGGGCTGACCAATCGCCGCCACTTCCTCGAGTTGACCGGGCGGGAGTTCGAGCTCAGCCGTCGTCATCACTACCCGGTCTCGGTCATACTGTTCGACGTGGACCGTTTCAAAGAGGTCAACGACAATTACGGGCACCGTGCAGGGGACTTGGTGCTCCACGAGCTGGCGACCCGCTGCCGAAGCGTCCTCAGGTCGACCGACGTCGTGGGCCGGCTTGGTGGCGAAGAGTTCGGCGTACTGCTGACGCATGCGGACCTTCGAGAAGCGGCGCTGGTAGCGAACCGGATACGGCAGGCGGTGGAGTCGATGCGGGTAGGCGCCCGCACCTACGGCGATGGGATCAGAGTCACGCTCAGCGTAGGGGTGACCCAGGTGGATGCCGACCCCGACATAGCTGCCGACACATTGGACACGGTGCTGGAGCGCGCCGACAAGGCCCTCTACCAGGCTAAGGGTATGGGCCGAAACACAGTGGTAACATCTGAGGGAGAGATGGTACCGGCGGCTTCGACATTGCGTGTCGTGGTCTGAAGGGACTGATAGGACTTAGGTAGGAGCAGTCCGGCTATTGACCCCGTCCCGTATGGGGCGGACAATCGCAAGACGTCGGACTGAGGTGGAACAATAGCCAGTAACGGCTTCTGGGGGTGTGCGGTGAAGAGGAGCATGATCATCCTGTTGTCGACCGTCACCTGCGCGCTTGTGCTCGTGTTCGGTATGAACGCGGCTGCCTGGGCCGATGATGTGGAAGCGCCGCCTGCGGAGACCTGGCAGGTGCGGACCATACCCACGCCGGTGGCAGGCGTACAGCCTTCCTTCCTCGCGGCCGAGAGTGGACGTCTTGCGTGGACCGGCGCCGTGGTGGGGAACTGGAACTCCGAGATGTTTGTCTACGATCTGTCGACCGGTCGCAACACCGCCATGAACGTCAAGCCACCGGGCTCTTACTACAATCCCTCCGCGGACGGACCCTGGGTCGCCTTCCAGGGTCACACCACCGGCGCATTCGACGACATCTACCTTTACGACAATGCAAACGGCCAGATATCACGCATCACCAACAACGAGGATGTCGGAGACCGGAACGACTGGAATCCCCGTGTGGACGCTAATCGCATCGTGTGGGAAAAAGACATGCTCGGCAGCAATCCCAAGCCGGGCATCTATCTGTACGACATCTTTCTCGGCACCCGCACTCTGATCATCCCCGGCAGCGAATACCGAAACCCCGATATCTGGGGCGACTGGGTGGTCTGCGTCAAGAACGACCGGACCCTCGGCGTGAACGGTTCCGAGATCGTCCTTTACAACCTGCTCGACCGAAGCACGAAGTCCATCGCGGTGGACACCGGCACCATGAACAACGACGGTCCCTGCATCGACAACGGCTGGGTCGTCTGGGCCTCCGGCGATCTCTGGAAGGCCGGGGCCCCCGATCCCTGGCCCACGTACCAGATAAACCTGTACAGGATCGAGACCGGCGAGACCTTCGCTCTCACCAACAACGTAAGCGGCAACTTCAATCCCTCCCTCGAAGGCGATACGGTGGCGTGGGAGACGAAGCAGCCGAACGCCATCATGACCTACGATATCCCCTCTGGAACCATCGTCCAGGTCTCGCAGGTCTCGCAGGCGGGCGAGTCGGTCAGGTCCCCCGATGTGGACGGCTCCGCCATCGCCTGGTACAGCAACACGGGCCTCTTCTATGCCGTCCGCAGCTCTGAAGCCACCCGCTTCCCGGACGTGCCCGCCGATCACCCCTACTACACGGCCATAGAAGGTATGGCCGAGCGTGAGATCATCCAGGGCTACCAGAACGGGAATTTCGGACCCAGCGACCCCGTCATCCGTCAGCAGTTCGCCAAGATGATCGTGCTCACCATGGCCGAGTACGACCCGGCGCAGTTCACCACCACCACGAACGACACGTTCACTTTCACCGACTCGGACCTGCTCATTTCTCAGACCCCGTCCGGCGAGTTGTATCCCTATCACTACGTGTCCAAAGCGGCACTCACCGGTTTGACTGTGGGCTACCCCGACGGCTCCTTCAAACCCGCCAACCGCATCACCCGGCAACAGGTGATCACCATGATCGTGCGGGCGGGGAGCCGCGAACTACGGCCGCCGCCTCCCGGCTACAGAGGCGTGCTTGACTACAGCGACCCCACCCACGGCCAGAACATCCGACTTGCGGAGTACAACGGCATCCTCGACGGCATCGTGGGCAACTCGAGCGGGACGCTGACCGGTTGGAACACCAAGGGCGACGCCACCCGGGGAGAAGTGGCCCAGATGCTGTGGAATCTGCTGGGGGTATTCGGTCTGACCGAACTGCCTGAATAGCAGGCGCGGCTACGAACTGCCTGAATAGCAGGCGTAGCTAGGCGGCCAAGAGGACCGTTCGGGGCATCACACGCCGCCCCCCGGGCCAGTCCCGAACTCTGAGGTCTAGTACCGGGGTCTTTCGAGCGACTCCAGGTAGAACCGCTCCACGCCCACTTCGCGCATGCGGTCGTTGTTGTCGCGCCAGCGTCGCTCGAAGATCTCCGGGTAGCTGTTTCGCCCACAGGGGTATTCGTCGCACTGGAAACAGTAGTCGACACCCTTCTCCTGATAGCAGACGCGGGCGGCACAGAAAGGCAGGGGACAGCCGCCGACCCGGCACCCCGCGCACTCCGCCTGGGTGAGGAACCCAAGGACCTCGACGAAAGCGCCATACTCTTCGAGGACCGGAGCCCGTTCGGTCACTTTGGGGGCCATGTTCTCGAAGCCCTTCAGTGACTCCGCCAATTCCGTGGCCAGCCGCTTGACGCGCCCCTTCTCATAGCGGACACACCGCTCGCAATCCAGCCCGCAGGGTGCCAGCCTCTCGAGGATCTCTTCGTACGTGGGACTGCTGTCCATGTGCCCTCCCCAACCGTCCGACCTTGCGCCCATTCTACGCTCTGGCGAGTCGTCCCGGCGCGGCGTAGACTGCCCCCATGCACTCTCCAACGTTCACGATCCGCCCCGTGGCAACTCACGACGGCGACTGGGTCCTCAGCCTGGTCCGCGAGTGGGGAACAGATTTCATCGTGTCCCGGGGGCGCAAGATCTTTCCTATCCGACTCCCCGGCTTCTGCGCGATCGGATCCGAGGGGGAGAGGCTCGGCCTCGCCACCTACGAGATCATCGCCGGGGAGTGTCAAATGGTTACCTTGCACGTCCTCAGACTTCACGAGGGCATCGGCACCGCGCTCACAGCGGCGGTGCGCGATGCGGCTGTGTCGGCAGGCTGCGGCCGCCTCTGGCTCATCACCACCAACGATAACCTCGACGCTCTCCGCTTCTACCAGCGGCGGGGATTCGAGTTGGTGGCCGTCCATCGCGACTTCCGTGAAGTGGCCCGCCGGCTGAAGCCTTCGATCCCGCTGATAGGGAACTACGGGATACCGATCCGGGACGAGATCGAACTGGAGCTGGGACTTGACACGCCTTGACCCCGATCACGCCGTCGTCTTCGACATGGACGGGGTCATCCTTGACTCCGAGCCCGTGTGGGAGCGAGTGATGCACGAGCTGTTCGCCGCTCATAACCGTCGGTTCACCGACTTCGACCAGAGCGCTTTCATGGGCGGCGACAACTCCCTGCAGTGGGCTTCCTACCTTCGCCGATTCGGCGGGATCCCCCTGGAAGACCGGGAGATCCTCGCGTGGGTGACCGGCAGGTTGATCGGCCACTTCTCGGAACGGCTCCCGATGATGCCCGGCGCCGCGGAGGCGGTGGCCCGTCTCGCGTCGAGCTACCGCTTGGCGTTGGCCAGCTCGTCCCCCCGGGAGATCATAGCGTTCGTGCTGGAGAGATCGGGCCTGCAGCGGTTCTTCACAGCCTGGGCATCGTCGGACGATGTGCCCCGAGGCAAACCTGCGCCCGACGTATACCAGAGGGCATGCGCGCTGATCCAGACCGATCCCGTCGACTGTGTGGCCGTGGAGGACTCCTCCGTCGGTATCCAGGCGGCTCATTCCGCCGGACTGAGGGTGATCGCCATCCCCCACCCCTCGGTCTCGCCCGACCCAGCTTCTTTCGAACTGGCCGACCTGGCTCTGCCCTCCATCCGCCGGCTGAAAGCGGAGACCGTGCACCGGATCCTTTTCTCCTGTCCGAGGCGATGAGTATCCTGATCTCATGAACGTGGACACTACCCACCGACCTTTGCCCCGGCTGTCCAAGTCGCGGTACACCAGCTTCTTGGGCTGTCCCCGGCTCGGTTACCTTCGCGCCTACCCCGCCAGGTTCGCCTCGCTCTGCTCGGAGGACCCCGCTCGACAGGCCCTTTTCGATAGCGGTACACGGATCGGCGAACTGGCTCGCGAGTACTATCCGGGTGGTCTCCTGATCAGTGCGGACCACCTCCATATACCGCAGGCGCTGCGGCAGACCCGGGAGGCTCTGGCCTCCGGACGGGACGTCATCTATGAGGCGGCGTTCGAACACCAGGGCATCCTGGTGCGGGTGGACATCCTCAGGCGGCTGGAAGACGGGTCCCTGGAGCTCACCGAGGTCAAGTCGAGCACCAAGGTCGATTTGGCCAAACACGTACCCGACGTGGCCATCCAGCTGTACGTGCTCCATTCGGCCGGTCTTCCGGTGCGCAGGGCCAACCTGATGCACATCGATCGCGGCTACATCCATCACGGGGGCGACACGTATCAAGCCCGGGACCTCTTCATCTCCGAGGACGTGACCGACGCCGCGTGCCGTTACATCGACTCCACCCTGCCCGGCACCCTTCGCGACATCGCCACCTGGCTTTCCGCCGACGAACCCCCGGAGGCGAAACTCCGCAACTCCTGCCGTGACTGCGACTACTACGAAGGTTATTGCCGTCCGCGTGGTCCCGAGTACCCGGTGGGTGAGCTGGGTCGGGCCACGCAGGCGATAGCTCATCTCGAGGCCGCCGGCATCTGCGATCTGCGCGAGTTGAGCCCCGACAGTATCGAGTATGCCCGGATGGTAGGCCTTCTGCGGGCGAGCAACTTGGGGCCACGCGTCGTGCGGATGCTTCACGCGATCCGCACCGGGGAGCTTCGGATCGACCAGGGAACGGCAGAGGCGCTGAGCGAACTCCCGTTCCCGGTGCATTTCCTCGACTTCGAGACCTGGAACCCGGCCCTACCGGTGTTCGCAGGCACCAGGCCGTACGAGCAGATCCCTTTCCAGTGGTCCGACCACCGCCTCCTACCGGACGGCACTACGGATCATGCCGCCTATCTCGCGGAAGGAGCGGAGGATCCCCGGGGTGGATTGGCCCTCGAGCTTGTGCGTCGGCTGGCCGACGATGGCGCGGTCCTGGCCTACCACGCGCCGTTCGAGCGGGATCGACTCCAAGATCTCGCCTGCCTCTTCCCCAGCCTCGAGGGACCTCTGCTCGGTATCGTCGCCCGTCTCATCGATCTCAAGCCCATAGTCACCGATCACGCATATCATCCCGGTTTCCACGGCAGCTTCTCACTCAAGGCCGTGCTTCCGGCCCTGGTGCCGGGCTGTGGCTACGATGACCTGGCCATCAAGGACGGGAGCGGCGCGACCCTGGCCTACGAGCGGCTCCGGCTCATGCCTCCCGGAACCGAGAGGGACCGACTACGCGCGGACATGCTCGCTTACTGCGCCCAGGACACCTGGGGCATGGTCGAGATATACAGGGTCCTGTGCGACCTGGTCTAGGCTAGCCGGAAGACCGTCCGTCGGACTCTGCATGCCCGCCCTCGGGCGGCTCAGTCGCGGCCTCAGGACCGGGAGCCGCTGGAGCGTCCCCAGTCGTGTCCACACCGGGGGCCGGGGGGCCGGATGCGGCGAAGGTCGTCGCCTCTGGGCCGGACGGTGGCTGAGGCCCAGGAGTGGCGACCGGCGGTGACGTGGGTGACGGACCGGAAGGGGCAACCGGCGGTCCACCCGGATACGGCATGCCCCCGGGGCTTGTCGCGGCGGCCCAGGCCGCCTGTTCCCCGGCGGCCGCCTCTCGCTTCCTGCGTCGCCTATCCCGCAACCAAGCCAAGATGGCCACGTAGGTCGCCCCGAAGCCCACCAGCCAGAGCACCCCAAGAATGACGATCCAGGCTACCGGGATCCAGCGGGCCACGTTGATGATCACTACCCCCAACACCGCGGCCGGCATCACCGTCTCGCGCCTGTCTTCTCTGGCTCCCAAGATAAGCCGGCCCACCATCGCTCCCACGGCAACCAGGCCGAACAGCGACATGATGGGAAGGACTATGGCCAACCAGGGCACCACCAGAATGATCCCAATGATGGAGATGATGAGCGCCACGGTGACGACGGGCACACCTATGATCACCCCAAGGGCCCCCCAACCGAGCGAGGAGAAGAAGTGATTCCGTACCCGGTCTCGGACAGCGGAGACCTGCCGGGGGGCGATGGCGGTGATGATGACGGCCACCACTGCAAGGAAGACCGTCGACCAGACCCAGTTCAGGATGGCGCCGGTGCGCCAAGGCCGGAGCACCGGATCACCAACCGACATGTCTATGCCGGCGATCCCTCCCCCCACGTCGACCGTGCGACCCCGCACGGTAGCCCCGGACTGGACCGTCACGTCCCCGAACACCGAGACCACGGCCGCGTCGCCAGGATTCACCGCGTCGCCGACACGTGCTCCGTCGGCGATCGTGACGTCCCCAAAGACCACCACGACTACGTTGTCGACGGTCCCCCGGACGAGCAGATCCCCACCCACGACCACCACGTTGTCCCAGGTCTCGCCGGGTCCGATGACCGCGTCTTCGAACACCGCGACCTTCTGCTCGCCTGACGTGTTGTCTGCGCGTGTGACCGCGACCCCACCCGGTGCGACCCAGGCCAGCGCCGTGAGCAACCCGGTCAGCAGAAGAAGGACGGTCAGAGCCAGCGCGACCGCCTGCGATCTCTTGCGGAGCCCGGGGCGCCGGTGTCGCGGCGCGGCGCCGTCGCATCGGTTCTGGATCTCGGTCATTTCAACCTCCCCATCTGGCCGGCATACTCACCGCCTGTACGACTTCCAACGGAAGAGGCGCACACTAATCAAGGCCGCGCCTCTCGCTATCCCCACGACTATGATTGTCTCCAATACGTTTCATCCAAAACCCGATCACGGTCTTCGGAACGGCTCCAGAGAGCACTGTCCGCGGTGGCTTCGTAACGCTGCGCGATCTCCGACTCCCGACTGCGCGAGCCGCCCTGATCCGTCCCTACTCGGAACGCTTGAAGGCTCCCTTTATGCCCCCGGATTGCTGGATCGTGGCTTCTACCGCCGGGTCGACGAAACCCACATCCTTGCCCAGTTCGATCGACGGCGGTATGGGGAGGTACGACCGACCTCCGTAGGCGTCGGAAAAAAGACCACCCGAAAGCTCGAAACCCTGCACGGCCCCACTATGCTCGTCGAATTGGAAGTCCTCGATCTTGCCCAGTTGCTTTCCCTCGGTCGTCTGGAGACGGAGCCCGCGGATACTCGATTCTTGGTCGAGTACCGTCTTGATATCAAGCGCATCGGCGGCCTTGACCACGCTCCCGGCCGAGCTCAAGATCACGGAATCCGGGCCCAAGACCTGCAGTGCCGACCAAGAAGCGACCTTGGTGCTCCGCAGGAGACCCTCGGAGACCATGAAGCCGATGACTTGCCTGCCGGTCGGGTCGACCACCAGGTCCTTGACCTTCCCCAGCTCCTTCCCACCGTCGCGCGAGACGACCGGCCGACCGATCACTTCGCTCGCTTTGGCCATGACGCACCTCCTCGTTCGAGGATCAGACAGATCGGCGCTCCTGGCCCCAATTGTATACAAATCGCGTGGGCCGGGAACACTTCGAGGAGCCGGCCGGCCGCAGGAACGACCATCGTCTGCACGATAGAGGATAACCGAGGTGCCGAACTTACTATCCGGAGAGACAAGTCCCTACCTGCTTCAGCACGCGGACAACCCCGTGAACTGGTATCCGTGGGGAGCGGAGGCCCTCGAAAGGGCCCGAAACGAGGACAAGCCCATCTTCCTCAGCATCGGCTACTCGTCCTGCCACTGGTGTCACGTGATGGAAAGGGAATCGTTCACCGATCCGGCGACGGCCGCGTTCTTGAACGAGCATTTCGTCAGCATCAAAGTCGATCGCGAAGAACGGCCCGATCTGGACGCGATCTACATGGAGGCGGTGACCGCCATGACCGGTGGTGGCGGCTGGCCGCTCAGCGCCTGGCTCACCCCCGACGGGGTCCCTTTCTACGGGGGTACATACTTCCCCGACACCCCGAGATTCGGGATGCCCTCGTTCCTCAAAGTGCTCGAGGCGCTCGCGGAGATGTGGCGCGATCGCAGAGAGGAACTGGATCAAGCCGCGGAGAGGATGCAGGCCCACCTCGGTCGCGACGAGGCCCAACCCTTGGATTCCGAGCCGGCTCGGCCCTATGAAGAGACCATCGCCCGGGCGCTCGAGGCGGTGGATGATGCCTATGACCGGGTCAACGCGGGTTGGGGAGCCGCACCGAAGTTTCCTCAGCCGCTCGTGCTTGAAGCATTGCTCGCCCGTTACGTCGCGAAGCAGCAACCTGAAGTGATGGTTCAGATAGAATCGACTCTCGATGCGATGGCCGCGGGCGGCATGTACGACCAGCTCGGGGGAGGCTTCCACCGCTATGCCACCGACGAGGCTTGGCTCATCCCTCACTTCGAGAAGACGCTCTACGACAATGCCCAGTTGGCCCGCTGCTACCTGCACGCGTGGCAGGCGACGGGAAAGCCCCGGTACCGCGCCGTCGTCGAAGAGACCCTCGACTACCTGCAACGGGAGATGCGCCACCCGGATGGCGGGTTCTTCAGTGCCGAAGATGCGGACTTCGACGGGCGGGAGGGCGCCTACTACGTGTGGACCTTGGAGGAACTGCACGCGGCCCTCCCGGCCGAGGACGTGGAGCTCATCGCCACCACCTACGGGGTGACCGCCCAGGGTCACCTGGAGGGAGCGAGTGTGCTCCACTTGGTCGCAGACTCGGGCGAAGTCGATGACCGGCTGCAAGCGGCCCGAGCCGCGCTGCTCGCCTCCCGCCGGAAGCGCGGCCGGCCTCTTCGTGACGACAAGATCCTTGCGGGCTGGAACGGTATGGCCCTCGCCGCGCTGGCCGAAGCCGGCCGGGCACTCCAATCCGAGCGCTACATCGCGGCCGCAGAGGCCACAGGGGAGTTCCTGGTACGTGATTTGGTCCGGCCCGGTCACCGCCTCTATCACTCCTGGAAAGACGGCCGGGCGGCCGGAAACGGCTTCCTGGACGACTACGCCTGTCTGGTCGAAGGTCTGCTCGCCCTCTATCAGGCGACCTTCCAGGAGAGGTGGTTCATAGCCGCCCGGCGTCTTGCCGACTCGATGGTCGAGAGCTTCCGCCGCCCCGCCGGAGGCTTCTACGACACCAGCTCCGATCACGAGGCCCTCATCACCCGGCCGCGGTCGCTTCAGGACAGCCCCACCCCGTGCGGCAATTCCATCAGCGCGACCGTTCTTCTCAAGATCGCGGCCTTCACGGGGGAGGGCCGCTACTGGACACTCGCCGAGCAGACTCTTGCTCCGATGGGGCTGCTGCTCGAGCGCGCTCCCCTGGCTTTCGGACAATGGCTCTGGGCCTACCAGGCCCTGGAAAGCGGGATCACCGAGGTCGCGATCGTGGGCCGCCCCGAGAATACCCGGACCAAAGCCCTCCTCGACGTTTACAACAGCGGCTTCCGCCCGGCGACGGTGCTGGCCGCCCGCCCGCCGGCGACCGGTTCCGTCATCTCTTTGCTGGCCGAACGCGAGCCACCAGCCGGCGTGGGCGCAGCCGCCTGGGTGTGTGAGCATTCGACCTGCGCGGCTCCTGTGACGGACCCAGAGGGACTCAGGGCTGTGCTCGACAAGCAGAGGCCCTGACATAGAGGCCCTGACAGCAGGGGCCCTGACAGTGGGAGCTCTGACAGTGGGGGCTCTGACCCACCCCACCGAGCGACCACGCCGACCCTGACGGCCCGGCTCCGGCCCCGCAGACACAGCGCGAGAATCGCGCCCGCACAGCTGAGGGCCGAGTGATAGCTCGGCCCCTCTCACCGGCGACTTTCACTCCGCGAAGTCGATGATGACCTCGTTCACATCCCACAGGGGTTCGATCTTCTCGGCGATATCGGCCTTGATCACCGCCGCGAACTGGTGATCGGGAGGCAGGTCGGCGACGATGTGCACCACTCCGTCCTCGAAGGTGATGTCCTTGATGAGCTCGGTGCGGACCACGTCTAGGCCGCTTAGCGGGTTCATCACATGGCGGAGACGCTTCTTGATGACTTCCACCGTGGTGGGCTCCCGCTCCTCGACCAACCCGTGCCTCTCTTCGTAGTCGCGAATGGCCGCGCGCAGGCCTTCCACCGCCAGCACCGAGCAGTGGGCCTTCAGCGGGGGGAGCCCCCCCAACTCCTCCGAGGCCTGTTTCCAGGTTATCTTCTTGGCGTCGGACAGGGTCTTGCCCTTGGCCATCTCGGTGATGATCGACCCGGTGGCGATATTGGACGCGCAGCCGTAGGACTCGAATTTCACATCCTCCAAAACCTTGGTGTCTTCGTCGACTTTGATGTACACAGCCACCATGTCACCACAGGCCGGACTGCCCTCGGTCGACTTACCGTCGGGCTCGTCTATCTTGCCCACGTTGCGTGGGTTGCGGAAGTGCTCGAGCACTTTGTCACTGTAGGGAAAAGCCATGCTATCGCTCCTTCTCTTCTTCGGGCATGAGGGGACTGATGGCCCTGAGCTCGCGCACCACCTCGGCTATGGCGTCGACTACCCCGTCCACGTCGACCTCAGTGTTGTAGCGGCCCAAGCTGAAACGCACCGACCCATGGGCCCGCTCGTGGTCGCCGCCGATGCCCATGATCACGTGGCTGGCCTCCAAAGACCTGCTGAAGCAGGCGGACCCGGTACTCACCGCAAAGCCGCGCATGTCGAGCTGCAGAGTGATCGACTCGCCCTCGACGTAGTGGAAGGTTATGTTGGCGTTCTGGGGTAGACGCCGGGTGCGGTGCCCGTTCAGAGTGGTATGGGGGATCTCTGTGAGCGCCCGGTCCAGCAACCGGTCGCGCAGCGAACGGATACGCTCCGTCTCTTCCTCGGTCACCAGCTCGGCTGCCTTGGCGAAACCGACCGCCGAAGGAATGTCCTCCACCCCGGCCCGGTGATTGAACTCCTGGAAGCCGCCGTCCATCCACTTGCCGAGCGGCGTGCCGGTCCGCAGGTACAACCCGCCCACTCCTTTGGGTCCGTGGATGGTGTGTCCGGAGACGGTGACCATATCCACCGGGAGGGTGCTCACGTCCAGCGGCAGCCGGGTGTAAGTGTGGGTGGCGTCGGTGTGGAAAAGGACGCCCTTTTCCCGGCAAATCCTGGCGATGCTCTCCAGATCCTGTACGGTCCCGATCTCCTGGTTCGCATGCTGGATGGAGACCAGGATGGTGTCGTCGGCGATCGCCTTCTCCACCGCCTCCGGGTCGACGAGACCCTCCGCGTCGACTTCCAGCAGGGTGACACGGAACCCCTGCCTGCCCAGAGCGGCCGCAGTGTTGAGGACGGGAAAGTCCTCGAGACGCGAGGTGATAAGGTGCTTGCCCTTCTTCTCTGCGAGCGCCAGCGCGACGCCTTTGAGGGCCATGTTGCTCGATTCCGTGCTGCCCGAGGTGAAGATGAACTCCTCGGCCTGGGCGCCCAGCCGAGCCGCCAAGGAGGCCCGCGCCCGGTCGAGCGCCTCCCGGGCCTCTATCCCCATGGAATAGCCGAACTCCGAAGTCGCCACCGCATAGGTGTCGAAAAGATATGGCCGCATGGCCTCCAGCACGCCCTCGTCGAGTCGGGTGCCTGCGGAGTTATCCAGATAGATGGTTTCGCCGAACATGGCCGCTCCTCGCCGCTCCTCGGTAGCTTCCATATCAGATGAACAGGGTGATGGTGGAGTGACGCGCCTCCTCGATGTAGGTGCCGACCGAGCAGTACTCTTCGATCAGGTCCTGGCGCAGATCCTCGGCCTTGATGCCCATGATGGCCATGGTCATGTCGCAGGCGAAGATCTTGCCCCCCAGTTCTTTGAAGTCTTGGGCCAGACGCTCGAGCGAAACCGCGCCCGCCTTCTTCATCCTGCGCTTCACCATCCACTTGCCGAGACCAAGCATGTTCATCTTCGAGAGAGGACCGCTATCCAGCCCTCCGTCCTTCTTCAGGCGAGTGAGGCCCCAGAAGGTGAAGTAAAGCGACACCTCCATGCCCATCGCCAGGGCCCCGTTGCTGATGATGAACGCGCTCTGTAGCTTGTCGAAGTCCCCACTCTGTACCACGATGGTGGCCTTTTCGAAAGCGGGCGGCTCGATACCTGCGGTGACCGCCTTGGTCGTCTCCCCTGCCGGCGGCTGCGGCGCGGCAGACGGGTTCAGCGGCGTATCCGGATGGTCCACGTGTCGCCCTCCTCTTCCACACTCAGCAACTCGAGGCCGAGGGCTTTGACGGCCATCGGTAT
The DNA here is from genome assembly GCA_964497095.1 of uncultured Gaiellales bacterium. Lineage (GTDB taxonomy): Bacteria > Actinomycetota > Thermoleophilia > RBG-16-64-13 > RBG-16-64-13 > CAVPLM01. The sequence continues at coordinate 30,657 of CAZCCL010000015.1, forward strand.
CTCCTTCTTAGACGATGGATGCGTGCCCACGACCTCGAGGACGTCACCAGGAGCCGCTTTCCTAAGGGCCTTGCGGACTTCCACCAGGGGGACCGGACACGTCTCCCCTCTGACATCTAGACTTGTGTCAGCCACCAGCCGACCTCCCCTTCGATGACCTGCAGAGTACCGGTGGGTTCCGGTTCGTGCCGGTTCGTACCTTTCGCTACTCACTACCCGCGTCCGACCCCGCATAAACAAAGGCGCCGGTCTCCCGGCGCCCCGATCCCAAAGCAGTGGAGGGCTGCGTTACCCAGCCCCGGTGGGCTCCGCTGTCTCTACCAGCGCGAGCCTCCACCTTGGCCGCCCCCGCCGTACCCACCGCCACCGTACCCACCGCCACCGCCACCGTAGCCACCGCCATAGCCGCCGCGGCCACCGCCGTAGCCGCCCGGCTTGCGCTGCTCTTGCTCACGGGCGTTGTCGACGTTGATGGTGCGCCCGTCGAGATCGGTCCCGTTCAGGGCCTCCTTCGCAGCCTCTGCTTCCTCGGGAGTGCTCATCTCCACGAAGCCAAAGCCTTTGGGGCGACCCGTCTGCCGGTCGGTGATGATGTTCACGGACACGACCTCACCGTGCTCACCGAAGGTCTTTTCCAGGGTCTCTTTGGTGGTACCGTACGAAAGATTGCCGACGTACAGTCTTGCCGTGCTCATCGTATCCTCCACAGATCCCAGTGACAGAACCGCATGCGTTCGGATGCACCTGCGGACGGACGAGTAGATGAAGCACTCTGCACGTCGCGGGGAGAGCTTCCTATCGATGCCCTTCAATCATACTTAGGGAGAGGCAAGTAACGCAAGCCGCTTGCCGACGGTCCATCTCGGGTAGCATAAAAACGTAGGTGGCGTCGTCAAGCGCTCGGAAGGAGGTCGACCGGCCCATGGCCGACTGCCGAAGACCAGATGCGGTCAGCGCCCTGCCGGAACTGCGGCGGCAGATCGGAGGGCGCAGGCGCGGGTTCTTCCTGGACCTCGACGGAACCCTGGCTCCCATCGTCCCCCACCCCGACCAGGTCCACCTTCCGCCCGAGACCAGAACCATCCTGAGCCGTCTTGCCGAGCGCGATCTGGTGTGCATGGTCTCCGGCCGCGGTCTGGACGACCTTAGGCAGAAGGTCGGTCTTGACTCCGTCTACTACGCGGCCGCTCACGGGCATCGCATCGTGGGACCTGTGGGGTCGGGGATCGACCTGGAGGTGGGGAAAGAATATGAGGATCAGCTGCGCGGGGCCGGCCAGGACCTGCGCAGGAGGCTGCGCTCTCTCGAAGGAGCGGTCCTGGAGGAGAAGGGGCTTTCGCTCTCCATACATTACCGGCTGGTGCCCGAGCGTGACCGCCCCGCGGTGGATCGCGCGGTGACGGCGGTAGCCGCCCGCTTCCCCGACCTTCGGCTGACCGGGGGCAAACTGGTGCACGAACTGAGACCCCCCGGGGATTGGGACAAGGGCCGGGCGGTGCTCTGGTTGCTCGAGACCCTGGGATGGAGGAAGAGTGACGGCTGCCCCATCTGTGTGGGGGACGACCTCACCGACGAGGACATGTTCGCGGCCGTGGACGGCTGGGGAGTGACCGTGGTGGTCGGCGATCTCGACCGATCCACCCGGGCGCGCTACCGGCTGCGCGATCACGCCGAAGTCGCGACGCTTTTACAGTCCTTCGCCGATCGGCCCGGTCGGTGCTCCTCTCGAATCGGGTAAGATATGGCTCCAACCGGCGGGAGGAGGTCTTAGAGTGGTCGAATTCGCAGTCAAGGACTGCACTCTCGCCATAATCGCCACCGGTCGCCGGGCTCAGACCCTGCGGGAACTGCGCGACATCCTGCGTGATATCCATCCGGGCTCTATCTATCATCACTTCTGGGGGACGCTCCTGCGTCCACAGTTCGCAGACCGCGAGTTCAACAACGACTTCGCCACCTGGTGCCACAACAGTCTCCACGACAACAAGGCCGCAGAGCGGCTGGCCGTCATCGACCCAGTCGACTTTCCGGACATCGAGGCACTCCGCCAGGAGCTTATCGACGTCATCGACGAACGCCTGGATGAGACGGAGCTCATGCTGTTCGCCCGAGCCGACCAACAATTCCACTTCGCTCGCTCGGCCATCGTCGTCTTCGACACCTACCGGCGCATCACCGATCCGGCTGAGTTGGCACACCTGCTTCCCACGCTGTCGATAGGAAGTATCTTCTATCACTTCATCGACGCCCGGCGTCGAGAGCCGACGGGGGTGGACGACTTCCGCGCCTGGCTGCTGGGACTGGGCCCGGAGTACGAGGATCTCTGCGGCGCTATCGCTGAGTTGGAACCCTATTTCGAGTCTCTCTTCGTGCTGCGCAGCCGTCTCGCCGAACTGTTGGCCGAGTATCTCGGCGCCATGCAGCCGGACGTTTCGACCGTTTCATCAACGGAAGGCTGAGATGGCCAGGCACACCAAACGGAGCCTGCTCGACCGCTACGCGGAGCATGCCGGGCAGACGGCCATAGACCAGCTCCGTCAGTTGGCGAGGCCTTTGACCGGCTTGAGAGTAGTACACGTCAATTCCACCCGCCAAGGGGGTGGGGTGGCGGAGATCCTGGTCAAGCTGGTCCCTCTCATGCAGGAACTCGGACTGGAGACCAGTTGGGAGGTCATCGAGGGCAACGACGAGTTTTTCGCGTGTACGAAGTCCTTCCACAACGCGCTCCAGGGCAAGGCCGTGCGCATCCCCGACGCTCTGCTACGTGTCTACGAAGAGGTCAACGCCCAGAACGCCGAGAACCTGCGTCCTATCCTCGAATCGGCTGATTTCGTGTTCATACACGACCCACAGCCGGCCCCACTGCTGAGTCACTTCCCCGAGCGCCGGAGCAAATGGATATGGCGGTGCCACATCGATCTCAGCCACCCCTACCGGCCCGTCTGGAACTATCTCCGCCGGTTCGTCGCCGGCTACGATGCGAGCATCTTCTCCCTGGAGGCGTTCGCCCCCCCGATGCCGCACCCCGTCTTCATCATCCCTCCCAGTATCGATCCCTTGAGCGAGAAGAATCTTCCTCTTTCGGCCAGGGAGGTGCAGAAGGTCCTGGAGGAATTCAACGTCGACCCGGAGAGGCCGATGATCCTGCAGGTCTCGCGCTTCGACCGGTTCAAAGACCCGCTGGGCGTCATCCAGGCCTACCATCTGGCCGCGCAGTTCGTGCCCAGCCTGCAACTGGTGCTCGCCGGGGGCGGGGCGGCCGACGACCCCGAGGGCGAGGTGGTGCTGAGAGAGGTGCGCGAGGCGGCTGCAGACGATCCGGACATCCACGTCCTTTCATCGGGCCACTATTCCGATAGAACGATCAACGCCCTGCAGACCGGAGCGGATATCGTGCTCCAGAAGTCACTCCGTGAGGGCTTCGGCCTCACGGTCACCGAGGCGATGTGGAAGGGAAAGCCCGTCATAGGAGGCAATACCGGTGGCATCCGACTCCAACTCGTCAATCACCGTACCGGATTCCTGGTCGATACTCCCGAGGGAGCGGCCATGCGCATCCGCTACCTGCTCTTCGACCGCCCGCGCATAAGAGAGATCGGGGAGAACGCCCGGGAGTTGGTCCGGCAGAGCTTCCTCAACACAAGGCATCTCCGCGAGTACCTCACCCTTATGGTCGCTCTTCTCTACGGCCTTGGAGACCGCATAGAGCTGGAGTAGACCCGTAGTGTAGACCGACCAAGGAGCGTGCATGGCCGCCCAATCGACCAAAAGGCTCATAGTCGTGTCAAACCGCCTCCCCTACGTACTCGAGCACCAGAGCGGCGACAAGTGGGCGCTGCAGCCCGGCTCGGGAGGGTTGGTCACGGCCCTCGTCCCCGTACTGCGCGACCGGGGTGGCGTGTGGATCGGCTGGCCGGGGGTCACCGAGGAGGTGCCGGGAGTCAGGGAGATCTTCCAGGGGGCCGCGCGCGGCGCGGGCTACAGGTTGGAACCTGTGGCCCTGACCAAAGAGG
>CAZCCL010000016.1:0-33586 GCA_964497095.1 uncultured Gaiellales bacterium
AGATGTGCACATGCCACCGCCGGCTTCCTGTTCAATCTTCAAGTGTGCGGCTGCGTTCCTCCCGCACGCGTTTCCGCGCCCGCCCCGTGACGCGCAGGAAGCTCGCGAAGTGCGACCACGGTTTGATGTCGCTGGTCTCGGTCCCGTAGATGGTCCGGATAGGCACCCAGGCCAGCTTGTAGCCCCGGCCGATACAGATGGCGATCTCCTCCACTTCGAAGGCGAAGCCTTCCTCGGGACTGGCAAGCACCGTCTCTGCCAGACCACGGCTCCGCAGCCGGTAGCCGGACTGATTGTCCCGGATCGCCTCGCCCAGAGCCCAGGAGAAGAGATGGCGGCTCACGGTGTTTGTGAACCAGCGGATGGGAGGCATCTGGCGGTAGTCCCGGGCGCCGACCACCAGGTCGGCCCAGGTCTTCCGCCAAGCTTCCAGGAAGACGGGGACCTCGGCCGGGTCGTGCTGTCCGTCACCGTCCAAGGTAAGGATGGCGGCCCAGCGACCGACGACACGCCGACTGTCGGCATCATCCCCGGGCCGCGCCTCAGTCGCGCCCCCAACGATAGTCTCGTCAAGCGCCAGCCGGAACCCCGCTTTGAGAGCCGCGCCTTTGCCCCGGTTCGGCTCGAGGCGAAGCACGCGAGCGCCTGCCTCTTTGGCCACCGAACCGGTGCCGTCGGTCGAACCGTCGTCCACGACCAGCACCGGCAGCCCTTGCTCGATCAGCCCGCGAACGACGGCGGCCACTCGCGGCGCCTCGTCGTGAGCCGGGACGATGGCGAGCACAGCACCGGTAGCGTTGGCGGCGCCAGGGGTTTCGGCGGGGCCGGCGGCAGGGGCGTCGCCGGCGGGGGCGGCGCCACTACCGGGCGCGGCACCAAGGACGGTCGAGACGTCCGGGTTGGTCGCGGCGCCACCGTCGGGCGCGACTCCCGACTCAGCTGCCGCACCCGGATCACCGACGGTGAGCATAAGAGCTTCGCTCTCCTCCGACCCTGCTAGATCCGCCGCAGCGGCCGTGTTTCTTTCAGGGCGAGGAGCACCGACGCCAAGGCCTCGTCCCGCTCCGCTTCGAGTTCTGCCAAAGTCTTCCCACCGGCTTCGGCTTCCACTCCTGAGGCAAGCAGGTCGAAGGCGTCGGCAGGGAAGGTGGTCCAGGTGGCGAGATCCCGGAGCATCCCCTCCTTGGTACCGGTGAGGTGGGACATGTGTCCCCGGAGACCTGCCTCCCCCCCGCCCAAATGGTAGATGAGATGCGGTCCCATGACCGCCCAGCGCAGGCCCGGACCGTAGCAGATGGCTTTGTCCACGTCTTCGACGGTGGCCACGCCCGAGCGCACCAACTCGATCGCCTCCCGCCAGAGCGCCGCCGACATGCGGTTGGCGATGTAGCCGGGGACGTCGCTCCTCACCAACACCGGTTCCTTCCCAACTCCGAGGTAGAAAGCGCGCGCCCGTTCGAGTGTCTCAGTATCGGTGAGAGCGCCCGGTGCCAATTCGACCAGCGGGACGATATGGGGCGGGTTGTAGGGGTGGGCGGCCAAGGTACGCCCGGGAAGATGCGAATCCTTCTGGATCTCGGTGATCGAGAGCCCGGAGGAACTGGTGGCGATCAGGGCTTCCTCCGGGGCGGCGCGGCTGACTTCTGCGAACACAGCGCGCTTGGGGGCCACCTCGTCCCTGACACATTCCTGCACCAGCATCACCCCTGCCACTGCCTCTTCCAGAGTGAGGGCGGCCGCCAGGCCGGCGATGCCTCCCTCCGCCGGTCCCGGCTCCGCCAGACCTTTGTCCACCAGGAAACGGGCCGCCGCGGCCGCGCGCTCCAGCGCCGCTGCCGCGGCCCAGGGCTGCGTGTCGAACAGCCGCACCGAATACCCGTGCGCAGCGAAGAGACCGGCCCAACTCGCACCGGTGTTGCCGGCTCCGACCACCGCCACCGTCCCTACGACAGCCCCCGTGATCCCGGTGCTCGCCGGCCCGCCAACGGCCGACAGCTTCTTGTTCTCCTCACTCATGATCTTCTCCCGCCTTTCGTGGCGCTTTCCCAGCAATCTCCTGATGCTTTCCCGGCACTATCTCCCAAGCCTCGCGCGGGCCCTGATCCCCTCGTCCTCCCCGGCGCGTCGCCCTATTCTAGCCGGTGCGATCGGCAGTCCGGACCCGAAGGCGAGGGACTCGGATGTTCGCCAAACCGAACGAGTATTCTGATATAGTGATACCGCGCGACTGCGACCCGGGGGCGCCGGCAAGTCGCGCGCCGTACCGGAGTGGCGGCCCTCGAAGAGCAAGGATGATCTCATGGCAAGCTCCCAGCCGGAGGCCGGCAAGTCCACTGCAACAGCCGGCGATATAACCGACCTGCGCACGGCGCTCGACTTTCTTGCCGGTATCCCAGGACAACTCGTGTCCACGAAGGTCGAGGTGGACCCCTACTTGGAGCTGGCCGGAGTGTATCGGCGGGTGGGGTCCGGCACCCCCACGGCGCCCCCCACTCAGATCGGTCCGGCCATGCTGTTCGACAACGTCAAAGGCCACGCGATGCGAGTGGTCGCCGGTGTTTTGGCCAGTCGGGAGCGCACGGCTCTACTCCTCGGTAGCAGCAAGGAGCGGCTCGTCTTCGATCTCCTGGAGGCTCTGGAGCGGCCGATACCCCCTCTTACGGTGCCGGCGACGAAAGCGCTCTGCCAGGAGGTGGTCGTCAGGCCCCCGTTCGACGTGCGCGAGGTCATCCCCCCGATCATCAATACCACCAAAGACACCGGGGCCTTCTTCAACATGGCCCTCCTTCGCGCCGAAGATCCCGAAACAGGCGTCTCCGACGTCACCATCCACCGCATGTGCATCCATGGGCCCGACAGCATGAGCGTGAGCTTCACCCCGGGCCGTCATATCGACGTCTTCCGCCGGAAGGCCGAGGCGATGGGTAAGCCCTTGCCCGTTTCCGTCAGCATCGGTCTCGATCCCGCCATCTACGTGGCCACGTCGTTCGAGGCCCCGACGACCCCCCTCGGCTTCGACGAGTTGACCATCGCTGGAGGACTGCGCGGGCGACCGGTGGAACTGGTGGATTGTCTGACGCAGGCTACGAAGACCATCGCCAACGCCGAGATCGTCCTCGAGGGCGAGTTCAGACCGAACGAGTATGTCGACGAAGATGCGTTGACGGGGAGCGGCTGGGCCATGCCGGAATTCCCCGGCTACGTAGGAAAGGCCCAGACCCATCTGCCCGTTCTCAGAGTGACGGCAATCACTCACCGGACCGACCCCATATACCAGATCCTGGTGGGGCCGGGCGAGGAGCATGTCACTCTCACCGGCCTACCTACCGAGGCCAGCATCTACCGGCTGATAGAGGACGCCCTTCCCGGCTTCCTCCAGAACGTCTACTGCCACTCGGCCGGCGGCGGCAAGTACCTGGCTATCCTGCAGCTCAAGAAGCGGAAACCTACCGACGAAGGACTGCAGCGGCAGGCGGCCCTGATCGCTTTCGCCGCATTCTTCGAACTGAAGCACGTGATCCTGGTCGACGACGACATCGACCCCTACGACTCGGCCGACGTCCTGTGGGCCATGACCACCCGCTACCAGGGAGATGTGGACACCATCTTCGTCCCAGGTGTGCGCGGCCACTCCCTCGACCCGTCCGCTACTCCCGAGTACAACCCGATGTTGACCGGTCCCGGCATCACCTGCAAGACCATATTCGACTGCACGGTGCCGCTTCACATGAAGGACGTCTTCGAGCGCTCCCAGTTCGCGGACGTGGAACTGGATAAGTATTTCTCGTAGCCGATCCGGAGCTGGGCAGCTCCGTCTTCCTGACCCCAGCGGTCCCGATTCCGAAAGCTGTCTGGAGTTTCACCACCTAGAACTTGACAGTGCTCCGTGTCTGTGATTCTATTCACTGTGAAACTTGTGTCAGCATCACTGGACCGCCGACCATGGAATCAGAGAGCGACGAAACGAGGAAATCCGACCAACCTGGCGGTGAAGACCCCTCCGAACAAGCCGCCGAGGTCTCCCGGCGGAAAGGACGGGTCTCGCTTCACACGGTCGAGCGCCTGAGTGTCTATCGACGCATGCTCGACGAGTTGGCGCACGATGGGGTGGAGTCCATCCATTCCCATCGGCTGGCCGCTTTGGTCGGGGTCACCCCCACTCAACTGCGTCGTGATCTGGCCAGCTTCGGGAGCTTCGGCAACATCGCCCGGGGTTACGATGTCCAACAGATGAGCCGCACGATCAGCCGGATCGTCGGCACCGACAGCCCTCAAGCCATCGCCCTGATCGGTGTGGGTGACCTGGGGAGGGCGTTGCTTTCCTACCGGGGTTTCGAGGAGCGCGGATTTCATATCGCCGTAGCCTTTGATATCGACCCGGAAAAGGTGGGGCGTACGTTCGCCGGCCGGCGTTGCTACGGGCCGGATGAACTCGAGGGGGTCCTCAAGGACTTCGATATTCGTATCGTCATCCTTGCTTCCAGACCGGAGGGTCTACAGCTCGTGGTGGACCGCGCTGCGGCCGCAGGTGTTCGCTCTTTCCTCAACTTCGTGCCGAAGAGGGCCATAGCGCCAAGCGGTTGTTTCGTCGAGCACGTCGACATATCTGCGAAGCTCGAGAAACTGTCGTTCCTCAGTCGGCAGGACGAGACGTGAGAGAGGATGTCTTTGGGGCTTACTGCGGATTGTTCACCGCGAACCAAGTAACCGGCGGAAAGCATGGATTTCATGAACAAGCAAAGCACTCCGAGGGAGGAGAACATGGGGCTTGATACTGGCGAAGGTAAGAGAATACTCGTCGTCGACGACGACCGCGACTTGGTGGCGTCCATCGAGGCCTTTCTGAAAGCGCGCGGGTTCGAGGTGGCCACGGCGAGCAACGGGAAGGAAGCCTACGCGCGCGTCCTCGAGGCCAGGCCCGATCTCATCGTGCTGGACGTGATGATGGACTACGACGAAGAGGGCATGGTCTTCGCCAGCGCCCTGAAGACCGACGGCCCCACCCTTGGCATACCCATCGTCATGCTGTCCGGCTTCAACGTCCAGGAAGATGTTCGGGAGAAGGTGCTCGCCTCACTCATGGGACAGGACTTTCCGGCGGAGGTCTTCATGCAGAAGCCCGTGAGACTGGCGGAGTTGGCGGAGCGCATACACACATTGCTCGAGAACGCCGGGGCCGATCGCAAACCATGGCCGGTCTAGGAGGCTCTATCTCCGACCCGGCACACTGATCGGAGCGGCATGGAAGGCGTCATCACCACTATCAAGCAGAACTGCCGGCGGTGCTACACGTGCGTGCGCGATTGCCCGGCCAAAGCCATCCGCATCGAAGACGGCCAAGCGTCAGTGGTGCCGGAGCGCTGCATCGCCTGTGGCAATTGCACCATGGTCTGCTCCCAGAACGCCAAAGCCTACGCGAGCGGGATCGAGGGAACCCTCTCACTACTCGAGCAGCCCGGCCCGGTAGCGGCGTTGCTGGCGCCCTCGTTTCCGGTGGGATTCGCGGCTGCTCCGGGTCAGGTCGTCGGGGCTTTGCGAGAACTGGGTTTCGCCTACGTGGTGGAGGTCGCGTTTGGTGCCGACCTGGTGAACCAGGCCTGTCACGAGTATCTCCGCGATCACCCCCGGGGGATCCACATCGCCAGCGCATGCCCTGCGGTGGTCGAATACGTACGCAAGTACCATCCCGTGTTCACCGATCGCATCATGCCGATAGTCTCGCCGATGATGGCTACCGCCCTGGCGGTCAGGAAGCGATACGGCCCGGACGTCCGGTGTGTCTTCATCGGGCCCTGCGTCGCGAAGAAGGCCGAGGTCCTGGACCCGGAGGTCGAGGGGATTGTCGACGAAGTGTTGACCCTGGCGGAGGCGCGGTCTTTGCTCACCGCCCAGGGCGTCGATCCGAGCCAAGCTCCGGCGGCCGACTTCGATCCTCCTTATGCCGGTACAGGCCGTATCTACCCCATCCCCGGCGGTCTACTCGAGAGCGCAGGAATCGGCGACGGCATCCTTGATCCGCGGCTGATCGTGGTCAGCGGCAAGGACGAGACGGTGGAGACTCTGGCCGGACTTTCAACGGCGGAAGGCGACGGCAGTACCTTGCTGGTGGAAGCCCTGATGTGCAAGGGCTGCTATGCGGGTCCGGGAGTGGAAAGCACGGAGGCCGGGGTCTTGCGCCGGAGACGCGTGGTGGAATTTGCTGCCGACAGCCTTCGCCGCCAGGAAACCGGCGACCTACCACCGTTCGCGCCCGGCAACGACCGGGACGGTGCCTCGGTCGAGAAGTCGGGTGACGGCCTGGATAACGGTGGGGATGACGGTGCACTTGGTCTCTCCCGCAGGTTCGAGCCTTACGATCAGCGGTTTGAAGGACCGACAGAAGAGGAGATCCGGGAGATCCTCAGTCATACTAACAAGTTCTTCCCAGAGGACGAACTGAACTGCGGCGCCTGCGGGTACCCAACCTGCCGGGCCAAAGCGGCGGCGGTGTACGCGGGCATGGCCGAGGAAGCCATGTGCCTCCCCTTCATCATAGACCAGGCGGAACGAGTCTGCCATGAGCTCCACGTCCCCTGGAGCAATCTTCGGGACGTTCATCGTCATCTCATAAACAGTGAGAAGCTGGCCTCGATGGGACAGATGGCTGCGGGAGTCGCTCATGAGCTCAACAACCCTCTTAGCACCATCCTGCTCTACTCCCATATCCTGGAGCGCAAGCTCGGTGACCGCAATGACCTTGACCACGACCTCAAGCTGATGGTCGAGGAGTCGAACCGTTGTAAGAAGATCATCGGTAACCTGCTCGACTTCGCCCGCCAGAGCCGGGTGCGAATCGAAGCGGTGTCGCTAGAGGAGTTGGTGACGACCGCAGTGGACGGGGCGGCGTGCAACCTGGCCCCCGGACCGGACAACGAGGTGGAGATCGCCGTGGACGTGACCCCGGGTCTACGGGCCGACCTGGACCGCGACCAGATGACGCAGGTGCTGGTCAACCTGATCAAGAACGGCCTGCAGGCCATGGAGGGTCGCACCGGCACCATGCGGGTGAGCGCCCGCGAGATGCCGGAGACCCATAGGGTGCGCTTCAGCGTCTCCGACCAAGGCAGCGGGATCCCGGCTGGGGCAGCGGACAAGGTGTTCCAACCTTTCTTCACGACAAAGAGCATCGGCAAGGGCACCGGCCTTGGCCTGCCCATCTCCTACGGGATAGTCAAGATGCACAACGGCAACATCTGGTTCGACTCGCAGCCCAAGGGAGGGACGACTTTCCACGTGGAGATACCCATGACCCGCGCTGGAGACGCCGCGAGCGAAAAGGGCCCCAGATGAGCCCATCTTGGACCAGGAACCGTTCTACGCCGAAAGCGATTCCGCTGCCCGTGGGATGACGGGTTTGACAGCCGGGAGACCATGATATGACCGTCACCCCGAATCCTACACCCGACCCCGGGCCGGCCCGCATCCTGGTCGTCGACGACGAATACGGGGTGCGCTCGGGCATCCGCCAGATCCTCGAGATCGAGGGATACATCGTCGAGGAGGCAGGAACCGGCACCGAGGCCCTTGCATTGCTCGAAGCCAACGACTACGACGTGGCTTTTCTCGACTACCGGCTGCCGGACATCGACGGTATGAGCATCCTACGGACCATCAAGGCCAACGGGCTTCAGGCCATGACCTGCATGGTCACCGCGTACGCCAATATCGACACCGCCATAGCGGCCACCCGGCAAGGGGTCGACTTCTTCTTGCCCAAGCCCTTCCTCCCCGACGACCTGCTTGCCGTAGCGGAGACCCTAGTCCGGCACAGGCAAGCCCGCGGGGAAGCGGAACGTCTTCGTCGCGAGAACGAGGCCAGTCTCCTCGCTCTGGCCGAAGAGAAGACCCAGACCCACTCCCTCATATCTTCGCTCCGCGACGCGGTATTGGTCGTCAACCGGGATAACGACGTGGTGCTCGCCAACAGGGCCATGACCGCCCTCCTCGGGAGGACCGAGGACGAGGTGCTACGCCGGCCGGCAGACGAATCGCTCCGGGCCGGTCCTCTGGGGTCGCTCGCCGGCCAGTTGGCCGCTCCTCAGAAGGACCGCACCGTCGGCCAACTCTCCATCGGGGAGCGCAGCTACATGACCAGCATCGTCACCTTCCGCGCTGAGGACGGGGTCGCCCTGGGCCGGATCCTGACCCTTTCCGATATCTCGCAGGTACGCCGGCTGGCTCTGGAGAAGGAGCGGTTCATACGGACGATGGTCCACGAGCTCAAGTCGCCGCTGGCAGCGGTGCGAAGTCTCATCGAGGTCACCACCGACAAGAGCCTCGGCGACGACCTCGACTCGTACCTGCCGATGCTGCGTCGGGCCGAGGACCGCATAGACGGACTGGTTCAGCTGATCGGGGACCTGCTGGCCCTCTCGCGGAGCGAGCAGGCCGAGTCGGCCGGCGACCCGGAGCTGTTGGAGGTGGAGCCGGTGGCGCGGACGATCCTCGAGGCACACGCCGAACGGCTGGCTGCCCGGAACGTCACACCGCAGACGGAGTTCGAACCCGGCCTGGCTCCGGTCCTGATCCCGGCCGACGACCTGGACACCATCCTCAGCAATCTGCTGGGCAACGCCGTCAAGTACAACCGGGACGGCGGGACCGTCGCCATACGGGCTCGGCGCGACGGGGAATGGGTGCGCATCGATGTCCAGGACACCGGCATCGGCATCGCCACGGAGCACCTTGAAGATGTGCTCCGCGAGTTCTTCCGGGAGAAGCGGCCCGAGACTCGGGATCTGGAAGGAAGCGGTCTGGGGCTGGCGATCGTCAAACGCCTCGCCGAGCGGGCCGGCGGGCGCCTCGAGCTGGTGAGCGAGGAAGGCTCGGGCTCGACCTTCTCGGTGTTGCTTCCTGCCTGAACTTTCCTCGAGCAGGAATCCTCGGCCACCACCAGTTGATTCTGCCGAGATAAACCATGATGGCCGGCAGAAGGATCAGGCGGATGAACACCGTGTCGACGATAATGGCCAGGGCTATCCCCAGCCCCAACATCTTGGTCTCGGCGATGCTGGTGAAGGCGAACGCCCCGGTCACGATCACCACCAGCAAAGCGGCGCTTACGATGATCCGTCCCGTGCGGACGAGACCGATGACGACACTCTCCCGGTTGTCCCCGGTCCGGCTCCAGTGTTCGTGCATTCTTGTGAGCATGAACACGGCATAGTCCATGGTGATGCCGAAGAGGACGCACAGCATCACCACCGGGATGAAGATGTCGATGGCCCCGGTCGAAGTGAACCGCAGCACTCTCTCCAGGGTATCGCCCTGGAAGAGGAGTACCAGCCAGCCGTAACTCATGGCGATGGTCAGCAGGTTCACCGCCACCGCCAACACGGGCAGGACCACGCTACGAAGCAGAAGCACGAAGACCACCAAGCTGGTGGCTACCACCCAGGCGATGACCCAGGGGAACCAGTCGCTCACTTCCTTGAAGAAATCGTAGTTGTAGGCCGATTCGCCGGCTACGTGCACCTGGAACCCCGCGGGCACCTCCCACTCCAGGAGCGACCCCACCAGGTCCCGGGACTCCGCGGACGCCGGCGGGTCCTGCGACACCACCCGAAAGAGCAGAGCCCCCGGGGCCACCGACGCCTTGATCAGCTGTTTGAACTGCTCCAACTGCTCTGCGGTGATCGTAGCCCCCGAATCCAGGGTTATCCCTCCCTCGGGCACGGTGAAGCCATCGGGATCGTTGAGCAGTCGTTCGAACTGGGGCCACAGCGCGGCCAGAGCCGTGGGATCGCTGAGCCCGGTCAAGGTGAAGGGACTCATCACCGACGCCACCCCCGGAAGGGCGGAGATCTGTTGTCCATACATGAACAGGGCTGCCGCCCGCGTCACATCGATCGATCCGTCGCCTTCCCAAGTGAGCAACACCGAGATGGGCGAGAGCGCCTCCCGATCGAATTCCTTATCGAGTATCTCCAGACCCTGGCGCGACTCGGCCGTGGCCGGGAGGGTGGTGGCCGAGGTCATCTGGGTCTTCATGGTCGCAGCCGGAGCAGCCACCAAGGCGATGAGCACCGCCGCGATGACGATGGAGATCCAGGGGCGTTTCAGGACGAGACCGGCCCAACCCTTCCAGAACCGGCCGTCATGCGCCGACTGCAGCTTGATCACGGGGACAGAGTCCACCCGATGTCCGAGCACTCCCATGAGAGCGGGCATAAAGGTCAGCGAGGCTGCCACGGAGAAGAACACCACCAAGGCGCCCCCGATCCCGAGGGAACGCAGGCCGGGGGAAGGGAAGAACACCAAGCCCACTACCCCCACCCTGACGGCGGCGCCGCTGTAGAAAATGGAGCGACCCGCCCGGGCTGTGGTCACGACCACGGCCTCTTTGACCGAGGCCCCCCTGTGGAGCTCCTCGCGGAAGCGCCACACGATGAACAGCGCATAGTCGATGGCCACAGCCAACCCCAGGAGCGTAGAGGCGTTCATAGCGAAGATCGACATGCTGGTGACCCGGCCGAGCAAGTACATGCTGCCCAGCGTCACCGTGACGGCCAGGCCGCCCGTGATCACCGGTAGCGCCGCGGACACCAGACTGCCGAAGACGAAGATGAGCGCGATCAGTGCCACCGGCAACCCGTATAGCTCCACCTTCTGCAGATCGCGGAAGGACTGCTCGGTAAGATCGGCGTTCACCGCCGGTTCCCCGGTCACATAGACCTGGAGTTCCGTGTCTCGGAGGGCGGCGCGGATCTGGTCGACCTCGCCTTCGATCTCCTGCAGGGGAGCACTGAAACCAAGCACCGCCACAGAGCTCTTACCATCCTTCGAGAGCAACTGGGTGCTGCCGCTGTCGGCGTAGGTGAGGACGCTCTCCAGATGCGGGATCTGAGCGGCGGTCAGTCCATCCAGGGCCTTGGCTTCCTGTGCTTGGAAACTCTGGTCCGTGGCTTGGAGGGAGTCGCTGCGGAACACAACCAGCATCGTCGTGGGGCCCTGCTGGAACTCATCTTGTATGAGAGCCCCGGCCTGCTGGGACGGGGCGTTCGGATTGCTGAAACTGCCTTTCAGGACATCGGCCAGAAGGGGGGTGGCCACCACGCTGACGCCGAAGAGCACGATCCAGAGTGCGATCATTATCCATCTGAACCGGTAGGAGAACCTACCCAATGCCTCAAACATGACCCTTACCTCGAATCGAACGCCCTAGTCCTGGTCGAGGGGCTCCTCGACACCTCGGGGCGCCATCAACATGCGCACATAACTCTCGAGGACCCGGCGCGGTTCCGCGGACACCTGGTCGGCCACTTCGGTCAGGTCTATCCCCGCGATGGAGACCATCCCGTGCACGAGAGCCCAGGCCCCATAAGCCATCTCCGCGGACGAAAGCCCGGAGCCGCCGACGAAGACTCCCTGCTCCATCCCGTCCCGGAACGTCTGCCCGATCAGCGTGGCCGCACCCAGACCCAAAGCCTTGCCGCTCGCCGGAGGCAGATCCTGGGGATCGGCCGTCAGAATGCAGCGAAGGTCCATGGGGTTGTCCCGGGCAAAATCCATGTAGGCCATGCCCAACTCCACCACCCGCCGGTCGGGAGGCAGGTCGACCGGCACGCGTCGCAGATACGCGTCGAGGCGCTCGAACGATTCGGCAAAGAGAGAGGCGACAAGCTCATCGCGGCTCGCGAAATACGTGTACAGGGCGGCTGGGCTGAAGTCGGCCCGCCGCGCCACTTGGCGCAGGCTCAACGCCTCCGGTCCGACCTCGAGCAGCAGTTCTCGCGCCGCGGTGAGGATCTCTTCCCTCGTGGACAAACGTCGCCGCTCGCGCCGGGAAAGCCTGGGTTGCTGATCCACCTAAGAACTCCGAACACTAACCGTTTAGTAAACGGGGCATTTTCTATTGAACGATGTTTACTTCTTCATGTTACACGGCCGGGCGAACACATACAAGGGCTGTTGTGTCGATGGGAACCCCCCTGGGTATAGACCCGTCGTAGGCCGGGAGTTCTTGTTGATCAAGTGACCGAGATGGTACAAAGGGGTTGCAGTGGACCATATGGCGGCCTCGCCGTCCGGGAAGGAGCGAGGAAGCATGACGCTGTCGAAGCACGGCACGCCGTTGAAGAAGAGGAAGCTGACGGCAGTGTCCTCCGCCGTCCTCGCGACGCTCATAGCGCTGGGTGTTCTTCTCACCGGTTGTACCGTCCAGTACGGGCTGGACACCAAGGTCGAGACCGATGGCTCCGGGACCGTAGGCATCCGCCTGGCCGCCGACAAGGAACTCCAAGACGCGCTGTCGAGCGCTGCGGATAGCTTGGGCGGACTGGGTGACCTGGGCGACCTGGGAAGACTGGGCGACCTGGGGGATCTCGGGATGCTCGGGTCGATCCTGGGTGGCCTTGGGGACGCCGGGATCCTGGAAGAGCTCGGGACGCTTGGCCGCGTACTCGAGACCTTGCGCGCACTCGGTGACCTGACGGGCGAGTTGCCCGCCAGTGTGGACGATCTCTTCAATCTCATCCTGGGGCAGATCCCCGGCGACTGGCAGGTCGAGAGGGGGACCGACAGCTCAGGCACCAGCTGGGTGAGCCTGACCCGTTCGTTCTCGGACCTGGAGGAACTCAAGCAGATCATGTCCGAAAGCGTGATCGCCTCGATCGTCCCGATGGACGAGTTCTACATCACCCAGGACAAGGGTTTCTTCGGTACCAAGACTGTCTTCTCAACGAGCCTGGACCCGAAAGACGCGATGTCGGGTGCCCAGGGGGGATCTTCCAGTCTGCCGGCCGATCTTCTCGAGACGGTGCTCGCGATACAGAATAGGTTGACTCTTCCCGGCAACATCGGAGACAACAACGCGGACCAGCTCGAGGGCAACACCCTCGTCTGGAACATCGGACTCTCCGGCAAGACGGAGATGTACGCCGAAAGCGTGGTCCGTAACTGGGCCGCCATCATCGGGGTCATCGTCGGAGCCGTCGTCGTCGTGGCGCTGATCGTCTTGGCCGTGTTGCTGCTCCTACGGCGCCGTCGCCGCAAGTCTTCGCCGTCGCGGCCGACAGAAGGCGAGCCAAGACCCACGACCGCGCGGCCCGTCCCAGAGCAGGGCGCGAGCGCCCAGGCACAGCCGGACGTAGAGAAATCCACAGGCCCTGCCGCGCAGACGGAGGTCACCGAAGTGAGACCGCGTGCAGAGACCATCGCGCCGCCAGTCGGTGACACGCCACCGGCAGCAACTGTGGCGGCAACCACGGTCGTGACCGGCGCTACAGTCGCCGGTGCAGCGGTCGAGCCGTCGACCGACGACGACACTCCGGTCGGGGCGGTCACGGCCGACGAGACGGTGCCACCAGTGCCCGGGGAACCGGCGACGGTCGAGGAGACACCCCTACCCGGAGAGGCGGGAGTGGCCGAGGACGCGCCCTCGGCGGAGGATGCCGTCCCACTGGCGGCAGAAGCGGCGGCGGCGGATGCTCCGGCGACCGTCGCAGCCAGGCCGCCCACACCCATCCCCCTGCGACCCTCTCGTTTGTCGGCGCAAGAGGCCGGTGGCGAAGCAGCGGACGATACGACAGCGTCCACCGATGGCGCGGGTCCTGCGGAGCATCCCGCTACCAAAGCCGTCGAAGAAGAGTCAGATCCTGCCTGACCTCGAGGGCTGATGCGCAGGAGAACGGCGGTGACGCCCCGGGATCCGGCGGATCCCGGGGCGGACTTTCCTCGGGGGCTTGTGTCATCCTGCGCGAGCAGTCATAGTTCTGCAAATGAAGTCAGCATCCTTGCTACGGCCGTTGTCGCCCGCTGCCACCTCCGTCAAAGCCGCCCACGTGTTGCTGGTGAACAGCATGGCCATGTGGATGCTGGCGTTCATGACTACCTCTATCAATGTCGCTCTGCCCTCGATCCAGGCGGAACTGGATCTTGGGGCCGTCGCTCTTGGCTGGCTACCCCTAGCCTATATCCTGGCCTCAGCCATCTTTCTGGTGCCATTCGGAAAGATCGCCGATCGTTTCGGACGGCGACTTCTCTATCTCCTCGGTCTCACCATCTTCTTCTTCAGTTCGCTGGCCTTGGTTTTCGCAGATTCTTACGTCGCCTTGGTCGCGTTCAGGTCTGCGCAAGGCTTTGGCGGAGCACTCATGTTCGCAGGCTCGGTGGCCATGATCACTCTGGTCTACCCTCCGGAGCGGCGAGGCATGGCCATGGGCATAAATGTGGCCATCGTCTATCTCGGTCAGACCATGGGGCCAATCCTAGGCGGGGTCATCGTGTTCAACATCGGCTGGCGAGGCCTCTTCCTAATCGGGGCGTGCTACGGACTAGTCAATCTCATTCTCGACCTTTGGCTGCTACGCCGCGCGGAGTGGAGGGACGAAGGCGCGACCGGTTTCGACTGGCCCGGGTCCGTCGCCTATGCGGTCTCACTGTCACTCTTCCTGCTCGGTCTCTCGTGGCTGCCCCAGGTACGAGGCGTGATCATTGTCGTTGTGGGAGCGGTGGGAATGGCCCTCTTTGTGTGGTGGGAGACCCGGGCCCGTTCGCCGGTGATCGAAGTCAGCCTGTTCCGCCACAACCGGGTCTTCGCCTTCTCGAACCTGGCGGGACTCATCAGCTATGCGTCTGTCTGGGCCATGAGCTTCCTGATCAGCCTCTATCTGCAGTACATCAAGGGATTGAACGCTCAGACGGCCGGGCTGGTGCTCGTCACCGGGGTCGCCGTCCAGGCTTTGTTCTCTCCCGTAGCAGGCCGTATTTCCGACCGCATCCAACCTCGATGGGTTGCTTCCGGCGGCATGACTCTGTGCACCATCGGCCTGCTCGCTTTCAGTTTCCTGGTCGCAGACACTCCCTACTGGTACGTGGTGGTAGGCTTGGTCCTCCTCGGGTTGGGATACGCCTTCTTCTCCACCCCCAATCAGAGTTCCATCATGGGGAGCGTAGACCGGAAGTATGTGGGGATAGCAGGTGCCAGCGTGGGGACCATGAGGTTGGTGGGACAGGCCATCAGTATCGCTCTGGCTACCATGGTGCTGGGGATCGTCGTGGGGCCACACACCATCGGACCGGCCGACTACCCGAACCTTCTCACCGCAATCCGAATCATATTCGGTATCACGACGGCCCTGTGTGCGGTCGCGGTAGCTGCTTCACTCGCCCGAGGGTCTATGCCGCCTCACGAGAAACCTGTCCAGATCACTGGTCCGGCCGCCGACCTGTGATCCCGGGCAGACGAGCCGCCGCCCTTTCCCCCGGTAGGCTTTTCGCCCAGTCGACCTCTATGAGCGAAGCCGTCCGGGGATGGATCAGAGTCGCTTGCCGCACCCGGGACAGTAGCTGGCACCCTGGACGAGAGAGGCACCGCAGTCAGAACAGAACGCGGGCGTACCCGGCACCGACTGCGAGGAGGCCTGCGACACCCCCGGGTCTTCAGTAGCCGCGTAGCCCCCAGAGACCACGGCAGCCTGTATCGGTGCCTCATCACGTGTCAGAGATGCCGCCGCTCCCGGAGGGCCAGGGGGGCCGCGTGCGGACCATGCCCCATTCGACCCAGGAGGAAGGCGACCGTCACTATCGCTACCACCGCTACCACGGCCAACGCTACGATCAGCGCTATCCAGCCTCCTGACAGCCCGCCACCTTCACCCGGGGATCCTTCGCCCTCGGAGCCGCCGCCACCTCCGCCGGTCTCGTCGCCGCTTGCCGTGCCCCCACCGTTTGAGCCGGTGTCTGTCCCGGACGCGGTGGTGTCGCTCCCGCCACCGCTCTCAGTGTCACCTCCGCCGGTCGTGGTCGACTCCGCGACCATGACCTCGTCGCTACGCCATATCTGGACCCCGTTCTCGAGATCGTTGCGGATCCACAGGAAATGACCCAAGAACCCCAGGGGTCCGGAACCCTCTTGGTAGTCACCAGGGTCCGGCTCTTGGAAGATGACCTTCCAGGCCTCGCCGTCCTCTGATTCCAGGAAGCGGCTGCCCTCGTGGTAGTCGAACGCCGCGATGTAGGCTTTTTCATCCAGACCGATGATGCCCGCCATGAAGCTGTTCTCGGCCCCGAGGCCGTCCTCGCCCACTTGGGTCCAGTTCTTTCCATCATCCGACACCCAGAGTTGAAACGGGTAAGGCGGATGTCTTTCGGACAGCTCGCCGGGAACAAGCAGCCGCGGGTCGGCGTTGCTCGTCGCTAGGTAGAGTCGGCCCTTGAATTCTTGTAGGTGACCCCAGAGGTTGCGCTCCTGGCCGACGCTGAAGCCGTCTTCCACGACCTGCTCCCAGTTGACCCCGTCGGTGGTGCGGAAGAGATCGAAGCCGAGGAGATTGTCCAGGGTGCCACCCGTTATGCCGAAGGCGTAGAGCTGATCCTCGTACACGATGTCAGGATTGAGAACAATGTTCGTGCTTCTCGTGAGACCATCGTCGGCCACCCGCTCCCACGTGAGACCGTCGGGCGTTCTCCAGATCTCCCCACCATTCTCCGGATTGGAGACCCCGAGGTAGAAATTGTCTTGAAAGACAAGGGCTGGATGCGGGTCACCAACATCAGTGTAGCTGCTGAATCCGGTGACCCCGCTATCGCCCATGCCTCCATCGACCACCTGCCGGAACGTCTCGCCATCCTCGGACACCCAGATCTCCGCGCCGGTCTCACCGTTGTAGAGGCCGAGGATCAGCCGGTCCCGGACGACGTACGGGTAGGCCCAATTGTTCGCCTTGTCGCCGAACCCTCCCTTCTCGATCTGCGTGAACTGTGTCCCATCGGACGTCACCCATATCTCGATCCCTTGATCGAAGTTGGAGGAGACGGCGTAGAGTCGCTCGCGGAATACGATGAGCTGGAACACATAGTTCGCTGGATCGCCCAGCCCTGGGGTGTCGATCTGCTCCCAGACGATCCCGTCGGCCGTCCGCCAGATGTCACCCCCGTTCTTGTCACTGCCCGAGAACATGGAGCCCATCTCGTTGGCCCACGTGCTGACGTAGAGATAGTCCTTGAACTCCGCCCAGGCGGGGGCGTAGGAGTTGTTGGGATCGGTGAAGCCGCCCTTGACCACCTGCGTCCAACCCTCGGTCATGCCTTCCCCGCCGGTCCCCGATAACCCGCCGCCCCCCTCATTCGTGGTGGTCCCGGTCGTCTCGGTCGTACCCTGAGATCCGCCGATCTCGTCCACCCTGGGAGGGGCGACCGGCATGGTGGAGGGAGAGCCGGTTTCGGCAGCCAGAGCCGGTGAAGAAGCCAAAGACACAAGGAGACAGACCACTGCCGCGAGAGGCAGTAGGTTCGCCCGACGAAGGGCCGCCCGACGGGGGGCCGTCTGACGGGGGGCCGTCTGAGACCGGTTACAAGAAATGGGCGCCACTTCCCACCCCCTATGTACAGGTTAGGTCGAGAACATACTAAGACTTGGAAGACCCAAACGCGAGGGCCCGGCGCACGCTCACCCCCGGCGGCGCGCTTCGAGGACCATCTCCGGCTTCACGACCCAGGGCGCGCGATCCATCTATTCGCGGATGACCCGGTCGCGAGCCGCCTGGTAGCCCATGGCGAACCCGAACAGGTTCGCGATGATCAGGAAGATGATGGGAAGAGACCAGCCCCCGGTGGCACTGTGGAGAATGCCCATCACGAACGGGCCCGCTGCCGCGATCAGGTACCCTCCGGACTGCGCCATGCTCGATAATTTCGCCGCCACGTTCCCGTCCGCGGAGCGCACCACTATCATCAGAAGCGCCAGTCCGAATTGCGCGCCCTGGCCGATGCCGAGGAACACCACCCACAGGAAGGCGACGCTGTGAGGCCCCACCAGAACGCCGAAGAACCCGACCAGAGCCAACAGGGCGCTGACTATCACAGCCGCACGCTGGTCGCGCCGCCGCGCGCCGATGAGCGGGGACACCGTGCTACCGATCATCCCCACGAAGCTCATCACCAAGAGGAGGTAACCCGCCGTGGCAGGATCGACCCCCCGTGACTGGTAGATCTGCGGCAGCCAGGACAGCGGGCCGTAGAACACCAGAGAGCCGATCCCCATATAGATCATCACCTGCCAGCCGAGCGGCAGGCGCCAGACCCGCACACCCGACCCCTTGGCCGGCCCCCGCCCATCGTCGCGCTCCGCGATGGCGGACTGTTCGGCCGTGCCGGTGACCGACCCTGCGCCGGTGATCGACCCTGCGCCTGAAGACGTTCGAAGTTGGGGCGCCCAAGCCACCAGCGCCACCAGGGCCGGCAGGGCCCACACGCCGAGCGCGATTGTCACCGACCCGCCTGCCGCCTCGTACACGGGAACGGTGAGCCCCGCCGCGATCGCCGGTCCCAGGGTGGCCGAAGCCACGTACGCGGACATCATCCCACCCGGCCGCTCCGGGAAGCGGCCCTTGATGAAGCTGGGCATCAGGACGTTGAGCAGAGCGATCGACAGGCCGATGACAATCGTGGTGGGAAAGAGGCTCCAGCCCAAAAAGGCCGCCCTTAGCCCTATCGCAGCCATGAGTACGGCTACCAGGAGGAAGATGGCCCACTCTTCGCCGAGCGCCCTCCGGATCCGAGGCCCCGCCAGCGCCCCGAGCCCGAAGCAGAGGACCGGTATGGTCACAAGGAGCGATTGCGCCGTCAGACCGAGACCAAGCTCCCCCAGCACCGGAGGGACGCTGGCCACGGCCAGCCGTTGGTTGAACGCGACCAGAACGACGCCGCCCACCGCCAGCGCCGCGACCGCGCGCGAAGCCGAGACTATCGAAGCAGTCCGGATGGCTCGGTCCCGCGGCGTCCCGGCGTGACTACCAGATGGTCATGGAGTCGAGGAACAACCGGCGGAAGTCGGCTGCCGTCGCCGGCCGGGGCGAGAGCTTCGTGACCCGGTGCTGTGGAAGCACTCCCTCCACGAGCGCGTCCACATCGTCCGGCGTATAGCCCACCGCCTGCAGACCGTTGGGCATGCCCGCCTTCTTCATGACCTCGATGACCGCACAGGCAAGGACCTCGCCCGCGTCGTCCAACCCCGCATCGGAGACGTCCGTGCCGATCAACTCGGCGGCGCGCAGAAACATCTTCGGGTTGCCCGGGCTCATGAACCGGAAAGCGGCCGGGGCGCCCATGATGACCGCCATCCCGTGAGGGATGAGGGCGTGATCCTGGGGATAGCCCTCCGGGCGATAGTCGCGCACCATGCCGGCGATGGGGTAGGACATCCCATGGGGCAGTGTGACTCCCGCCGACCCGAAGCCTATACCGGCTATGGTGGAGGCCAGGATCATCTGGGTGCGCGCCTCTTCGTCGTCGGGGTTCTCCATGGCCCGCGCCATGTACCTCGAACCGATCTCGGCGGCTTTGGCCGCCCAGATGGTGCTGATGGGGTTGGCGCCCTGATACGCAGGCCGCACCCGCGGGTTCTCCGGAGCTTCTCGCCGGTCGAAAGGTAGCGCGGTGAGCGACTCCAGAGCGTGGCTGAACACATCCAGGGCCGTGCAGGCTACCGCCATCCTGGGGAGCGTGCGCGTGTTGTTCGGGTCCACTATTCCCAACCGCGGCCGCAAAGCCCGATGAGCGATACCCGTCTTGGCGTGCATCTCGGAGAAGTCGAAGATGGCCACTCCTGTAGTCTCGCTGCCGGTGCCCGCCGTGGTGGGGATGGCGATCAGCGGCTCGAGGGGCCCGGGCACCGGCGTAGCCCGACCGATGGGAGCGTTCACGTACTCCAGGAAATCAGCGGGATAGGTAGCATAGAGATTCGCCGCCTTGGCCGTGTCCATGGTCGAACCGCCGCCAATGGCCAGGTAGCCGTCGAACCTGCCCTCGGTGGCGAAGGCTATGGCTTCCTTGAACGACACGTCGTTCGGCTCGATGCGGACCCTGTCGAACAGGACGGTCTCGATCCCTTCGGCACGCAGCGCTTCCAGCGCGATCGCCACCGGCTCGGACCCGGCCAGGGTCGGGTCGGTGACCACCATCGCGCGGCGCACCCCCAACTCTTTCATATCCACGCCGACCTCGCGGGTCGCTCCCGCCCCGAACTTGATGCTGGCGGAATCCATTGTGAACACGGTCTCAAGAGTCATTGAACACTCCGTTCATGCGTCTTTATCCGTCGAAGCCGCCGCGGGTTGCCCGGACGTGTCGCCGGGCCGGCTACTGCCGCTCCAGCAGGTTGTACAACACCTGGGCGCACTCGCCCCGAGTGGAGGGGGCATAGAAGTCGTGGAAGGAATCCACCCCAGACAGGCCGTCCAGAAGACCGGCGTAAGCCGCCTTGCAGGCGTTCGAGTAGTGTTCTTCGGGATAGAACTGGCCCCGTTGGAAGTCGGGGGAGTATCCGGCCGGCGGCTCCGGCAGAGCCGCGGCCCGCGTGACCATGCTGATGAGCTGCTGGCGGCGGATGAGGTCGTACGGTCCGAAGCTCCCGTCGACATAACCCTGGGTTATTCCCTGCGCGGCGCAGACCGCCACATACTTGTCGGGATAGTACGAGTCCCAGGGATCCACGCCACTTCCAACGTCGGGAAAAGGACAGACTTCGGCGCCGGTGACGGTCAAACCCAGCGTCTTCACTATCATCTTTGCGAATTGCTGCCTACTCACCGGCTCGCCCGGTCGGAAGGTCCCGTCTCCATATCCCGATACGATCCCCCTCGCGGCCAGTTCATAGATAGCGGAAGCATACGGAGTGTCCGTCACATCCGAGAAGTGTGGAGGCTCTACCGAGTCCCCGTCCTTGACGATGCGAAGTCGATAGGCGAAGTTGCTGCTGTAGGGTACGTTTCCCGCCGTGACCCGGATGAAGTAGGTACCGCTCTTCGCCGGTATGTAGCGGATCTCGGCTGTCTGCCGCGAGAATGCTTCCTTGGTGTTTTTCGCCTGGAGCGGCCCCACCAGCACCCCTCCGCCGCTTCCGTGGATACTCGTTGTGTGCCTATCGAGGAGCAGTAGGTAGGCAAGGGTCGAGACGGTATTCGCATAGGGCGTCAGGGGCATGAGTTGCACGGTCACTGGTTCGCCCGCCGCGAGAGCGACCGCGTAGACGTCGTCCGGGTCGGTGAGAGTGGATACGATCCCCTCGACCATGCCCGGAGCTAGTGGAGTCCCGGGGATATCGTCCGCATCCGGAGGCGGCTCGAGTGCGGGGCGAGACGTGCGCCACGCCGAAAGTTCGTAGTCCAACGTGTCGGTCTTCCACTCCACCCAGAGGTAGTACGTGCCCGAGCGCGCCGGGACATAGTCGAAGTCGGCCCAGTGACGGGTGGGACTGCCGGCGATGAGATTGTATGCCACCTCGTCGTAGCGGACCGAGTCGAGCACGGATGCGGCGCCCGGCACCAGCAGATGGAATATCCCCCGAGCGCTACCGACCTTCCCCGGGTCGCAGCGGAGATGGACCTCCTCGCCCTCCCCGAGGTCCAGGGCGTACACGTCCCCGATATCCGTCGCGGCCACCGTCCCCGGGACGGCCGATCCCAACACCAGCGGGACACCAGGAATATCGTCGCCCGCCTCAGAGGCCAGCGCCGGATCGACACCGCCCAGTACGACGAAGATAAGTGTGGCGAGAATCAGCGCAGCGGCTAGTACTGCGGCCGGGCCGAGCACGAGACCTGGAAATCTGTGACGCCGCATGAGAAGCTCCCCTCCGTGTCCACGCCCACCGAGTATAGACCGGACGGCCGCACAAATGCTCGACACTTTCGTATGCCCCGTCTGCGGAAGCGGTGATTGGTCTCCTGTCGAGACCTTTGTCTACGCCAGGACGGACCGGCTCGGCGGAAAGACTCTCCCCCTCACCCTTCTGTGGCGCAAGGTCAAGACCGCCGCACGCCCCCTGTTGTTTGCCCGGCCCCGCCGGAAGCCGGTCACCTGCCGGAGCCTGAGCGACTACCAGTTCCTGCGGAGGAAGGTCTTGTTCGACGTGTGGTTCCCCTCCGAAGACACCGTGACCTTGACCTCCGTCTGTTGTGCCGCCTGTTCGTTCATGGCCTACTCTCCCAGGCCGTCGGAGCCGGAGGTCTCCGCCAAGTACGCCTATCTCAAACGGGTCGAGCCCGATGTCGGCGGCCAAGCCGGTCTGGACTCCCGCGCGCTACGGTCAGACAAGATACGGGCGGCCCGAGTCTTCGAGCGGTGTCGGTCCCACGCCGGCTTTGCAGGCACCCTGAGAGTGCTCGACTACGGCGGGGGGAACGGTAAGTTGCTCAGACCGTTCGTGGACGAGGGACACTCCTGCTACATCATCGACTACAACGACAATCCGATATCGGGCGTCACCAAGATCTGCGACGACATGGGCTCCTTCCCTGGAGAGGATATGTTCGACCTGATCATCTGCAGTCACGTCCTCGAGCACGTAAGCGATCTCGGCGGATTGGTGACCTTCCTGCGGCGCCACCTCGACCCGAGCGGCTTGCTCTACGCAGAGGTCCCTCAGGAGATCTGGGCGGGCCTCAGGCTCGAGGCCGATCCGGTCACCCACATCGATTTCTTCACAGCGGGCTCCCTCTCCCGGCTGTTCCTCGAGAACGGTTTCGACATTCTCGACAGCCGACGACAAGTCGCCACCTACGGTAAGACCAGTCTGGAGGTGCTTTGGGTCTTGGCCCGACCGGTGACCCAAGGCGCCGAAAACGAAACCGGCTCCACAAAGAGCGGGGGCGGCGCGTCGCCGCGCCGCCCCGATCACCCATCCAAAGCCAATCTATCCCCTGCGGTGGAGTCGCTGCTCTACCCCTCTCGGAGGGCTACTCTCCGCCGTATGTACGAAGTATCGCTCCGGCCGCGATTCGCGAATCTCCGCCCAGAAACGTAGGGTTGGTTTCAGTTCGCAGCGGCGACCGGGCAGATCATCGGCTTCAATTTCCCTGCGACCTTGAGAAGTCGGGCCTTGCCTTCCGGAGACAATCCCAGACTGTCCATCTCGGCCTGCAACTGCTCGGCCGTGCCGTAGCCGTACAAATAGGCGTTCACCCTCGCGGCAGCCGTTGAATCGACCATAGCCCAAAGATCCGGGTACATCCGCTGGAACTCCCCTAGCAGTTGCCGGTCACCTTGCAGAGCGTACTTCTGATGATAGTCCTCGGCCAGGTAGAACTTGGAGGCGGCGAGGATCTCGGTGTGGAGGGTGCGGCCTGTCCTCTCCTCCACGCGGGCCTTGACCTCCCGCGCGATACGCTCCTGCTCGGGATCGTGGAAGAAGATGGCCGACATGTACTGCACCTTCAACGGCCGGTACGAAGCGTCGTGATTGGCAAAGAAGATCTCCACCAGCTCCTCGTAGGTCACGCGTGAGGGATCGAAGTCCAACTGGACCGTCTCGGTGTGGTCGCCCAGACTGTAATAGGTGGGGTCCTGCTTACTTCCCCCCGTGTAGCCGACCCGGGTCCTTATGACTCCGTCGAGGCACCCGAACTGGGCCTCAGCGCCCCAGAATCAGCCGAGGGCGAACGAAGCCGTCTGAACCTCGCTGGGCTGCTCTTTGTCAAGCAGAGGGATATCTACGGGGACGGTGCTCTCCGATCCCGCGACAGACGACCCGTCACCGCACCCTCCCAAGAGACCGCCCAACAACATTCCGAAGCCGATGGTCATCACCAACACCCCTATCTTGCTCAATGGTCCGCGACGCTTGAGCGTCATCACATTTCCTTCCAATCTCTCTACCATTCCCAAACCTTCCGTCCGCACTCGGCGGGAAGTCTCGCCTCTGGCTCGACGCTGCTCAGACTCTCAAAGCAGAAAGGCCCCGCTTCCGGCCTCGTACGCGCAGGGGCACACCGCTAGAAGAGTGGGACGAACCGCCCGCCCCGGTGGTTTCGCCATCGGTTTCACCACCCGCGAAGATGTCCGCCGTCTTTCCGTCCGTACGCGTGTGCAGCCAGAGGTAACAATCCACGGCTTTGGGCTCGCGCTCGGTCACAGGCGCGTCGCCAGGCCAACCGGGCAACCCAGCTCGCATGCCCGGCAGTACTTGACGGCCTCTGCCGCGTTCTCGATGTCCGCCTCCATCTGAAGATTGCATCTCGTCCGGGAGAAATGCCCGCTACGCGCCGGCAAGTGTTCCAAGCCGACCTCGATCGGGTCGTAGACCTGCCTGTCGAACGCACCTTGGGGACAGGACCGCAAACAGGGAGCGTCGCACCCTTTACATGGATCGAATCCAAGAGGACCAGCGGAAGGCAGCGGGCCGCTGGAGACCAGGTCTGCGTCCAGTGTCAGCGCCCTCAATCTGACCCGGGGGCCGTATTCTCGAGTCACGAGCAGGTTGTTGCGCCCGATGCAGCCCAGGCCGGCCGCGACCGCGGCATCCTTCAGGAATATCCCGCCCCTCTCGACGTGGTAGGGCAGGTGGAAGGTCTGGATCCCATAGGCCTGCGGGACCCAATCACACAGCCGTTGCACGATGTCGGCCAAGATGCGGTTTCCCGGGGGATCGGTACGATCGAACCACCAGTCCATCTCCGGCCGGTCCGCCGGGTGCCCCACAGCGATCACCAGCACACTGCGGGCGCCCTCCGGCCAGACGACTTCACCGGGCTCCAGGCCGAGCCTGCCGTAACGGGTCCCGACCCCGCCTCCGATCCCGGGCAACTTGGGAGCCAACAAGAAGGAAGGTGCCACCCTGAGGTCCGCTATCGTTGCGAACCCAGCGAGTGACGCACCCCACTCGCGGGCGCGTTCGAGGATGGCCCCCTTCTGCCAACTATCTAAGACTCGCGTACGTCCTCGATCTCCAGCACAAAGGGTTGGATGGCCTCGAGCAAGGCCTCACGCTCCAGCTCCTGCACCTTCAGAGTCACGGTCCTCGTGCCCGGGGCGCCCAGCGTTTCGCCGAACGCACCGATCTTGCCACCCTGGGCCGAGATCGCACCCGTTATCTTAGCCAACGTCCCCGTGACCTCCGGTATGGTGAAGACCACGCGCACTCCCGGTTCCCGAGCCCCGAACACCTCCAAGAGAACGTTGAACAGGGTCGATTCCGTGACGATCCCGACCAGCTCTCGGTCGCGCATGACCGGTACGCCACTGATCTTGTTGTCGGCCATGATGCGCCCGGCTTCTTCCAGGGCCATGTCTTCGGTGACGGTGATGACCTCGCGGGTCATCACGTCTTCGACCTTGATCTTCTCGAGCAGGTAGTTGAGTTCGTAGATACTGAGGGACGTGGCCGGCGATGGCGAGACCCTGAGTAGGTCGTCCAAAGACACGATGCCTACCAACTCACCCTTCTCGGTGAGCACGGGGAGTTGACGGACCTTGCTTCCCCGCATCACCTGCAGGGCGTCGGGTACGGTCGCGTTGGGACGGGTGGTCACAGGATTCTTGGTCATACGGTCGCGGACGAGCATCTGACCCTCCCAGAGTTTTTGGCTGCCAGGCTGTATACGTCTGAAGTGTACAACAAGCCGGATAGGGCCGGGGTCGCGCGTTCGGCAGGTCGGAAATGCCTTTGCGCTACGGTTAAGGCATTCCGGGGACAACAACGGCTGAACCGATGTTTTCGCGGCCGATGATGTGAATGTATACTTGCGCTCCCCGCTTACGAAGAAACACACTGCGGTGTCGCGGATGGACCACAGGACCCGGCTCTGAAGCCAGGAGACGATCGAGCGAGCATGGCACGTACCAAGAACCAGACGGCCAGAAGGGTGCAGCTCACTGAGGCCGCCCAGCGGGCCATAGCCGAGCACGGCATCGACGGCGTGCGGGTCGAGCATGTGGCTCTTGAGGCTGGGGTATCGCCGAACACGGTGCGCTACTACTTCAATGATGTGGAAGAGTTCCTTCGTGAGGCCCACCGCAAAGCGATCGAGCGCTTCTACACCGAGCGGGTGGCCCAAGCCCGTGCGATCGAGAATCCTATCGAGAGACTGATAGCCACCATCGATTCCGGAGTTGCCTCGGGGCCGGACGACATAGAGACCCGGCTGCTGTTGGAGGGGGGACGCTTGGCCGGGGAGAGCGAGTTGTTCTCGGTCCTCATGACCACGCTCCACAAGCAGCAGGAACTCCTCTACGAAAGCATTTTGGAGTTGGGGGCCGCAGTGGGAGCCTTCCACCTCAACGATGAGGTGCCCAGGATCGCCCAGACGCTGGTCGCACTCGAGGACATCTGTGGGATCCGCATGATCCAGAACGACCCGACGTTGGACCATGCCGAGGGTAGACGCATGGTTCTCGCCTATGCCCGCCTGGCAACAGGAGTGGACCTGCCGGAGTAGGGATTCGCGAACCGGCCCCGAGTAATCGTCCTCATCCTTTTTGTAGAGCGTCAGATTCGCTCTTGATTCTTTGTACTCATCCTGCAACTATTGGGTAGTCACGCGGTCACGGGGCTTGACGAGCGTGAAGGCTCACCAGTCGTTGCCGCTCCGTGCCCGCTCGCGACCACGAGAGGAGCGGCTACGATGTCAGATCCATCCCCAGCACCCTCGCCGCCGATCGATCCCCAGACCCACACCCCGTCCGGTCTGTTGAGGGCTCGCGGCCTTGGCCTGCCATTTCAAGGCACCCCCGGATCGTGGAACGCCATCACCGATGTACCGGGGGTCGAGGTGGGATATACCACCCTGATCTCGGGAGAAGGCCCGCTGGTGCAGGGACAGGGCCCGGTCCGGACCGGAGTCACCGCCATCCATCCGAGAGGACGAGCCGGGACCACCGACCCGGTGCAGGCCGGCTGGTTCTCCTTCAACGGCAACGGAGAGATGACCGGCACCACCCTCATAGAAGAGACCGGGTTCCTCTCCACCCCGATCCTCATCACCAACACCCACTCGGTCGGCGCCGCCCACACCGGAGCCAGCCGCTGGCTGGCCGCCCGTCACCCCGGCCTCGCCAAGCTTTGGACACTGCCGGTGGTGGCTGAGACCTGGGACGGCTACCTCAACGACACCAACGGGCAGCATGTGACCGGCGACCACGCCTTTGCGGCCCTGGACGGCGGACGGAGTGGTCCCATCGAGGAGGGCTCTGTGGGCGGCGGCACCGGCATGGTCTGCTACGGATTCAAGGGAGGGTCGGGCACCGCTTCCCGGCTGGTCGAGTTCGCCGACACGACCTACACCGTGGGCGTCTTCATGCAGGCCAACTTCGGCTGGCGACCCGAGCTTACCATCGCCGGGGTGCCCATAGGTGTGCACATACGAGAGAACGATCCGCTGGATGACGCTTCCTGGCTCATGCCGCCGGGGGCCGGCTCCTGCATCACCATCGTCGCGACCGACGCTCCTTTGCTTCCCGGCCAGTGCAAAGCTCTCGCCCGGCGGGTGCCGCTCGGTCTCGCCCGGACCGGCACCACGAGCTCCCACTTCTCGGGTGACATCTTCCTGGCGTTCTCCACAGGGAACCAGGGTTCCGTGACCACCGGTGCGGCCACCATCCTGGGCAGGCCGGAGACACGCGAATCGCAATCGTGGATACCGTGGGGGGAGTGCGACCCCCTGTTTGCAGCGGTCGTCTTCTCCGTCGAGGAAGCGGTGCTCAATGTGCTCGTCGCAAACGCGGACATGGTCGGTCAAGACGATCATCTGGTCCCCGCGCTTCCTCATGAGCGAGTTCGCGAGCTGATATCCGCGCACAGGATCTCTCTCGGCTAGGCTTCTGGCCGGGCACACGCGTCGGAAGATGAGTCGGACTGCAAGGGTGGGGGATGTTTATGAGGAGCAGAACTAGGTCGACGGCTTGCAAGTACTCCAACCTGGGGGAGGCCCGAAATGGTGGAACAGGATAGCCAGCAACCGGGAGCAAGGCACTACAGGCAAGAACTCGATCGAGGGCTCCATGTCCTCGGCAACGTCATGATGACCATATCGGGCGTGGCTCCGACCGCGTCCGTCTTCATCATTGCGCCCGTCGCGTTCATCTTCGCGGGCACGGGGGCGTTCTGGGCCTTTGTCATAGCAGCGGTGATCGGCGTGGGGATGGCGTTCTCCTACGCCGAAGCGGGCACGGCCTTCCCGGTGACCGGAGGGGAGTGGGCTCTGGTCTCGCGGTGTCTGGGGAGACCGCTCGGTTTCGTGTCGCTGGTGTTTATGCTGATCTCGGTCATCGTCATCCCGAGCTCCATCGCCTTGGGGGCGAGCCAGTACCTGTCTGTCATCTGGGAAGGGGCGAACCAGAATCTCGTCGCGGCCATCATTATGCTCGTTGTGGGTGGCCTGGCGGTCTTGCAGATCAAGACCAACTCCATCATCCAGGGCATCCTATTGGCCATCGAACTCATCGCTGTGGGTGTGATCACTGTTCTGGGGTTCGCGAACGTGCATCAGTCCGGCATGGTGCTGCTGGACCCCGTCGCGTTCACCGAGGCGGGCGAACAGATAGGAGTGGGCTTCGGCCTTATAATGACCGCCGTCGTCTTTGCCATATTCTCCATGAACGGATACGGCGGCGCGATAGTCTTCTCGGAGGAGACAAAGAGCGCCAGGCGGAACATCGCCCGTGCGATTCTGTGGACGCTGCTCATTACTGTGCTGGTCGAGTTGATCCCGCTCACGGCCGCAATGCTGGGCGCGCCTTCGCTGCAAGAGTTCCTCGCGGCGCCCACACCCATGCAGTACATTCTCACCACTCTGGGCAATGACACTCTCAACACCGTCGTGAGCCTGCTGGTGTTCGTGGCCATCTTCAACGGGACCCTTGCCATCGTGGTTCTCATGAGCCGTATCGTCTTCGGCTCGGGACGGGACAAGGTCTGGCCCGAGCCCATCAGCAGCTGGCTTGCCAAAGTACATCCGAAGTTCAAGTCGCCCTGGGTGGCCGCGATCGTGATGGCAGTGATCGGGGCGATCCTGTGCGCGACCACGAGCAAGCTGGGAGTCATCACTTTCACAGGGGTCGTCCTGGCCTTCACCTACATCTTGATAGCCCTATCGGCTATCGCGGTGCGGATCCGGTTCAGGGATCTTCCCCCACACTACAAGATGCCGTTGTGGCCTGTGTGGCCCTGCATCTCCCTGATAGGCGTGGTCTACATGCTGGTCAAACTGACCCAGCTCCAGTGGAGAGACCTTGTGATCGTGGTCGGCTCGGCAGTGGGCGCACTCATCTACTACTACGCCTACCTCTATCCGAGGCGGGGCAAGAAGTGGATCATGCTCGAAGCCGTCGAGGAAGATGCCGCCCAGACCGGTGAGCCCGTGTAGGCGAACTCTCCCGCCGGCGACTAGATCCGGACAGAGACCGATCCGCAGCAGGCTGCCTGGGGGGCCGCGCCTACGCGCGCGGCTCCCCGGCCTGACAAGGACGGCACGGCAACGGACGGGCCTCCTCGACATACACCTGGGGGGGTGCGATGATTCTTTGCAGTGACGGTGACCAGAAGGGGGCAACGCCTTGAAGGAGAAAGACACGGCGGCTGTGCGAGCAGTCCTGGAGCGCTATGTAGACGCGACTTACCGGGCCGATGTTGAGAGTCTTAGGAGCACGTTTCATCCTGAGGCGCTCATGGCAGGTTACCTGGGCGACGAACTCATGGTAGGGACTCCGGAGCCGTTCTTCTCGGACTTAGGAGGTCACCCTTCTATGGCCGAGTCCGGCGCCCCTTACAAGGCCGCCATCGAGGACGTCCATGTGGCGGGTAGGATCGCCAGCGCCCGGGTGGAGGAGTCCGGTTTCTTCGAAGCGACGAGCTTCGTCAACTACTTCCACTTGCTCAAGGCCGAGGGCGAATGGAAGATCGTGAGCAAGGCGTTCCAAACCGTATGAAGCCGCCGAGGTAAGCACGTTCCCCGAGCTCGCGCGGGCGGATATCATTGCCGGGCGGCCCGTGGTTCCCACGGGCCGCCTCCCGCCTGACACCAGGTCCGATCCTGCAGCGGCATCAGCCCTGGAATGCAGGATGCTATCCTGCTCGTCATCGGTATCCCGCGGAGCGCCCGCCTGTTTGGCCGTCCTTGCCGCCCGGGCAGCGAAGGCGTACGAGCGCGGCGGTTGGCGACGGCCGGACGGCAATCGACATGTACGAGGCCAATGGGAGGCACGTTCTGGACAAGTTCTGCCCCGTCCCTCAGCGCTTCGAGGCCGTGTACGGCAAGGTGCTCTTCGTCACCCTGCTCTTCTTCCTCACTTTCATCAGCCGCTTCATCTTCTCGCCGTTGATGCCGAGCATCGGAGCCGACGTGGGCATCAGCCCGGGCCAGGCAGGTTCGATCTTCCTGCTGGCATCCGTCGGAGTGCTCGGCGGCTCGCTCCTCTCCGGTCTGGTGTCCGCGCGCATCGACCATCGCGGCACTATGGTGCTCTCGGTCCTGGTCACAGCCGTCACCTTGGTGAGTTGCTACTTCGCCCACTCGGTCTGGTTCATCCGTATAGCGATGATCGTGCTCGGGATCTGTGCCGGCCTCAATCAGCCCTCGGTGACCGCGACCGTGGCTGCGATGGTCAGGCGCGAAGACTGGGGCAAGGCTCTCTCGCTTCAGCAACTCGGCCCCCGGCTGAGCTATGCGGCCGCGCCGTTCCTGGCGGTGGGGCTGCTCGCGGCGTTCTCATGGCAGACCTCGCTGGCAGTAATCGGGATCCTGGCGGTAGTGTGCGGCATCGCCTTCTTCTTCTGGGGAGATTGCGGAGGCTTCCCCGGCACTCCTCCCAACCTCAGACTCTACGCGGGGTTCTTCCGGGAACGGTCGTTCTGGATCATGGTCGTGCTGTTCGCTCTCGGTATCGGCGCGCAGGCCGGTCTGTACACGATGATCCCGCTGTATCTGACCGAGGAGCGAGGCCTGACCACCGCGTCCGCCAACACACTTCTGGGCCTGGCTCTGATCCCTCCGCTGTTCACCACTTTTGGTGCCGGCTGGCTCACCGACCGGATCGGGGAAAGGCGCGCCCTGCTGCTGTTCATGGTCGTGACCGGTCTGGCCATCATCGCGCTGGGAAGCACGTCCAGCGGGTGGATGATAGCCAGTTTGTTCGTGCTTTCGGCTTTCTCGGCCTGTTTCTTCCCCCCGGCGTTCGCGGCGCTGTCGCGGATCGTCCAACCCAATCTGCGCAGTCTCGTCGCCGGCCTGGCCCCACCTTCCGCCTTCCTCGTGGGAGGCGGTCTCCTTCCTGTCGCTCTAGGTTATATGGGGCAGGCGTACACCTTCGGTCTGGGTATCGTGCTCACGGGGGCAGCAGTCATAGCCGGGGCGTTCCTGGTGTTCGGTCTGCGCCTGCTGGACGTCTTGGAGGAGGGTTGCTGAGACGCTCCGCTCGTGGCGGGTCGCCCGAAGACGACCAAACCCCTCAGATCTCCCCTTCGGCAATCCTCTTGTGCTACGTTGACGCCACGGCCCGTGGACTTCTCGACAGCAGAGATCTGACACGACATGGACGAGAGGCGTGAATTCCACGGCGCTAATAACCAATCCCTGAGCCACCATGGTGAAAGGAGCAGACATGGCGAACCCGCTGAAGACGGGAACCGTCGAAGTCAATGGCGCCAGACTCTACTACGAGCTGCGCGGGTCGGGACCGGCACTACTCCTGATTTCCGGAGCGGAGGGCGACGCGGAAGAATACGCACGGGTGGCCGCGCTCCTCGAAGACGAGCTCACTCTGCTTTCGTACGACCGCCGAGGCTATTCTCGTAGCCCGCGGCCGGCCGACTACGACGGGACCACCGTCGAGCAGCAGGCCGATGACGCCGCCGCCCTCGTGGCCGCTCTGGACCTGGCTCCTGTCGATGTGTGGGGTAACAGCTCGGGCGCCATCATCGGTCTCGGCCTCACCCTGCGGCACCCGGAGATCGTCCGCAGGGCGATGCTTCACGAGCCACCGCTCTTCTCCGGCATGGGTGACTATCAGCAGGTCCTGGGCTTCCTGAAGGAGGCGACCGCCAGCGGGAAGGTGCCCTTTCTGCGCATGCTGACCGGAGATATCGTCTACGACGGATTCTCGGAAGGCTACCGTAGCCGCCTCGCCGCCGACGATACATGGATCGACTACGAGTTCGACGTGTTCGAGTACTACCGTCCCAGCGACGAGGAACTGGCGGACGCGCAGAGACCGATCACCGTGTTCTACGGCGCCGAGAGCCCGCCCTTCTTCGGAGAGGCGGCCGACTGGCTGGCCGGCCGCTTGGGAACGGCGGCGGTGGTCATCCCCGGCGGCCACGGTGCGCACTACGAACTGCCCGAAGAGGTCGCCAAAGCCGTCAGGGATTCCGTGGCTCTACGCTGATCCGCCGAGGAACCGGCCGGGGGGTTGCCGTCCCGAACGGCGCCCCTTATCGGCAATGCTTCTCACAAGACTGCGGCTGTATGGCTCAGAAGCCGAGAGACCGGGCGTTGCCCTCGAAGACCCGGGCCTGCTCTTCCTCAGAGAGGTCGAGGCTTCCGATGAAGTCGGTGCAGGTGCCCATCTTCTCATAGGGGAAATCGGAACCCAGCAAGATCTTGTCCTTCCCCAGACCATCCCGAGAGCAGTAATACGCAGGCGGATAGTAGTTCCCGCTCGTGGTGACCCAGAGGTTACCGAGCACGTATTCGCTCGCCCACTTCTTGCTACCCGGCCCGAACTCGGGATTCGGAGCCCCTTTGCCCTGCCTGAAGGCACAATCGACCCGGTTGACCAAGAAGGGCAAAGCCTCACCGTAGTGCCCCATGATGATCTTCAGACCGGGAAACCGGTCGAACACCCCCCGAACGATCATGCGCATGAACACGAAGGCCGTCTCGACCCCGAAGCCGAAGGTGGGACCCGCCAGCACGAATCCGAAGGTCCGCAGTTCCGGCATCAGGGGTATGGCCGGGTGGAGATAGATGGGTACGCCCAGTTCCTCGACCTTGGCCAGGATCGGCCAGTACCTGGAATCGTCCAGATACGAGTCCCCGAAGTTCGAGTGCGTGTCCCATCCTTTGAAGCCCAGCTTCTTGACACAACGCTCGAGCTCCTTCACAGCATGCTCGACGTCCTTGGGCGCCAAGGTGGCCCAGCCCCCTAGCCGGTCCGGGTACCGGGCGATCGCCTCAGCCAGCAGGTCGTTGGCGTTCTCCGCGACCTTGATCCCGACCGCCGGATCGAACGCTTCGACGCCCGGTGAGGTCAAGGAGAGGTACGCGAGATCGATACCGGCCGCGTCCATGTGCTCGATGCGGCCCTCGCCCAGGTCTAGAAGCTCCTTCTTCTTGGCCATGGAGCTCCACACCTCAGGTGACAGCCTTTCCCCTTCGTTCTCCAGCCGAGGATAGCCGGGATTCCGGCGGAGCGCCTCTATCCAGGCCTCCGTGCAGAAATGGTTCTCAAGATCGATCCTGGTCACGGTCCGATTCTCCCTGGATTCTCCCTTTGCTCTTGTGTTGCGCGACAGTGTACCCCAGGGCGTCTCAGACCCGAAGTAGGCGAGCCCGCGACGAGCCGGCCCCGAGGAAGTGAACCTACGGCGAGGAATCCTCCGCTGGTCTTTCTCCGAAGAGATCAAGATGGAAGGAGCACGGCGAATCGTCTCCTTCGCCGATCTGATATCCGCCGGCGCCGACCCTCTGCGCCTTACTGCCCTTGAGACAAGAGCATCTGCCGCCGCCGACACATCTGATATGGAATAGCCGGTCAACCCCGAGGTTCTGCGGAGGAGATCTTTCTTGGTAGTGACATGGGCAGACACGTGGACTCGGCGACTGACCACTCTGATATG
>CAZCCL010000017.1:0-30455 GCA_964497095.1 uncultured Gaiellales bacterium
TGGTGGAGGAGGGTCTGCGCCTGGCCCTCGACCGGCGCAAGCAGAGCGCCGGTTTCAAGCTACGTGAAGCCGGTTTTTCCGGCGACGGTCTGCGCCCGGACGTCTCGCTCGAGCGGTGGAATGAGATCCGGGGGTTGATATACGACGGCCGTGGCGGATGATCGCCGTCGATACGAACATCCTCGTCTATGCCCACCGTGGGGACCTGGGATGGTCTCGGCAGGCCGGCGCTTGTGTGCGTGAACTTGCGGAGGGCCCGAACCCTTGGGCGATTCCCTGGCCGTGCCTCTACGAGTTCTTGGCTGTGGTGACGAACCCTCGGATCTTCGAGACCCCTACACCCCTGGAGGGCGCCCTGGACCAGGTCACGGCTTGGTTGGAATCGCCTTCGCTCGTGCTCTTGGCCGAAGGGCTGGGTTTCTGGGGGCATCTTCGTGAAGAGGTGCTCCGTGCTCGGGCGACGGGTCCGCTGGTCCACGACGCTCGAGTGGCCGCGCTCTGTCAGGCGAACGGCGTCGCCGAGCTGTTGAGCGCCGACCGGGATTTCGGCCGCTTCCCTGGACTGCGCGTGCAGAACCCCCTGGTGTAGGCCCGGCGGGGGGATCCCGCCCGGTCCGTGGGGGCCGGGAAAAGACGGCCGACCCGCTGGTGACTACCGCCGCCCTAATCTCCGCGAACCAGCATCATATGCTGGGTCCCCGAGTAGTAGGTGGGGGCTGGGATCTCCCAAGGATGGATGTTGTACCCGAGCTTGTCACCGGCGTTGAACACCTGCCAGGGGCCGGAGGGAAGATTGCGCCAGAGGACCAGCAGTTCGCCGGCCGCTGTGACGCCGAAGATGTGAACGAAGCCGGTCTGAGAACCGGGGGGGACCGCTATGCGTCCAGGATTGACACACCGACGAGATCTTCTCGCCGACTTCCGAGGAGATGTTCTCCGAGTGCCACGACCCCGTGCCGTCCTTCCACACGTGGAGCAGGTCGCTGGCGGGAGTGATCAACGCGAAATGCTGGTACTGATCCGCCCAAGCCCAGTGTTCGAAGGTGAAGCCCACCAGTCTCTCTCCCAGCGCGACCTCCCGGCCGATCTCCGCCGACACGTCCGTAACCTGCCAAGGCGACGTCCAGGCAGGGCGCTCGAGCAGATAGAGATGACCGTCCAACCCCACCGCGCCGAAGGGGTCCCAGCGTACGAATCCCGAGCAGGTGACGCCGCTGTCGAGCGTCACATCCTCCAACATCCAGGTCTTGCTACCGAGTAGGTGAAACAGGAGGAGATGGCCGTTCGTGCCTGCCGCCCCGACGGTCATCTCCGCGCCCGCGGGGGCGGAGTCATCCCAGAAGAAGGTAGGGCGGAAGGCGATCTTCGCGCCCACCTGCCGCGACACGTTCTCGGATTTCCAATCCTGGCCGGGCTGCCACCAGAAGTGCAGGAGATCGCCGGCGAAGTCCCGGGCCGCCAGATGAAGAACGGCCAAGGCGGTGGTTCCGCCCTGCTGGACATCGCCGTCGCATAGGCTGGCGACTCGGCACCCGGTCTGAGTCGTGATGTTCGTGAGCTCCCACTGGTGCCCTCCTCGGGACACTCGGAACATGAGCAACTCTCCGTCGTCCGAGACCGAGAAAACGTGCTCGTAGGGGGAGCCGGGGACGGGCTCGTAGCTGTTCAGCCCGCCTATCCTCGCTTTGACCGCTCCGGCCCCGGTGATCTGCGAGACGTTCTCGCTCTGCCAACCTTTTTGCCAGTCGCCTCCCGGGCTGGACCACCAGACGTGAGTGAGACTCCCGGTGGGCGGCGTCGGACCGGCCAGGAACAGCAGCAGGTTGTGCAATAGCTGGGCGCACTCTCCTCGAGTGGCCGGGGCCAGGAAGTCGAAGCCTGGGCCCAGGTTCTGGAGGCCGTTAAGCAGGCCGGCGTAGGCGGCCTCGCGGGCGTTCCGGTAGTGGTCCTCCAGGGTGAACTGTGCGGATGAGAAGGGCGGGGTGTAGTCCGGCGGGGGTTCGGGAGGGTCGGCCGCCCGGGTGACCATGGTGATGAGTTGCTGGCCGGTGATGGAGCTGTAGGGGTCGAAGGTGGTCAGGGTCTTTCCCACGGTCACCCCGTGCAGGGCGCACACGGCCACGTACTTGGCCGGGTAAAGGGGATCGTTGGGATTGGGAGTGGGGTCCACGTCGGTAAACGGGCACGAGATGGTGGGAGACACCTCGTAGTCCAGGGATCTCACGATCATCTTAGCGAACTGCTGGCGGATCACCGGCTGCTCCGGCCCGAAGGTACCGTCGGCAAAGCCGGTGATTATGCCCCGGGAGGAGAGGTCGGCGATGGCGGTGGCGTAGGGGTGGGTGGCGGCGACGTCCGGGAAGGCAGCGGCTTGGACCGGGGCGGGCGCGGGGGCCGACGGCGTGGCCAGACCGGTTGCTTCGGGTGTAAGAAGGGCCAGGAGCAGGAGCACCAGGATCGCGACCAACCTCCGGACACCCATGCGGCCACCTCCGGGCAGCGCACAGCTACGTGCGTAGAGCGTAATCCTATCGGCCGACCCGCGCAACCGGTGTGGGCGGTTCGGTTCAGAACTCCACGACCGCTCCCACTCCCATGCGGATGAAACCATCGCCGAAGGCCTTCTTCATCTGGGCGGTGGCCGCCGCGCCCGTGCAGTGGGCGGGGCCGCAGCGCCGGACCCCCAGTCGCTCGAGGTCGCCGATGATGGCCTCCACCTGGGCGGTCGACCGGCTCGTGAGGTGGAACCCGCCCAGGACGGCGTGCAGGGAGCCGTCGCCAAGCTGCGCGGCCGCCCTCGCCATGGTAGCGATGCCCGGGTGGGCGCACCCGGTGATGAGCACGGGACCCTCGGCGGTGGCGACCACGAGGCCGATCTCTTCGGTGGAGTCGCCCAAGGGGGCGGTCGCGGTCAGCCCTGGGCACACAGAGGACGGCGCTTCCACCGGGATCGGTGTGGCCCCAGCCTCCCGCACTGCCCGGACGAATCCCTCCGAGAACGAGGCGGGGTAGTACACAGCGATATCGCCGTGACGAGCCAGAATGGCGGACAGCCCACCCGTGTGGTCTTGGTGAGAATGGGAGAGCACCACCACGTCGACGTCTTCAGGATCGACGCCCAGGGCGTGCATGTTGCCCAGGAGGATGTCGGGCTTGCTCCCGGTGTCGAAGAGCACGGTCTTCTCTCCACCCTCGACCAGACAGGCGAAGCCCCAGTCGGACCGGAGGTCGGCCCGCAAGGACTGGTTGTCGTAGAGGACGGTGATGCGGATCGGTGGGGCCGCATCCGGGGCGGGCTCCGACGCCGCGTGCGGGGCTGTGGAACCGGTCACTGCTGGTGTCGTGGACGTAATCGGAGCACCGTCGGCCGTCCCGGCCGCGACTGAAGCCGGAACGACCCCGACCAGATGTGAGACCATCAGCAGACAGAACGCGTACGCTACCGCGATTAGCACCGGCACCTCCTCATCGGGCTGGACCGGCCCGCCGGCCTTCGTGCGATACGAAGGCGCGGTCCGTGGCCCTACCGCCTCAAGGACAGCATGCCACATGAGCGGCTCCAAGAGAACGTCGATATCACAGGCGGAACGCTTGCGGCTCGTCTTCGGCCTCACCGAGCCGGCCATCCGGCTGGCGGTGCGCTCTCTGGGCGTGGCGGAGGGCAGCCATGGATTGGACGCCGGCTGCGGCGCCGGATGCCACCTGGAGTTGCTCGCCCGGCAGTTAGGGCCGACGGGACGGCTGGTCGCGCTCGATCTCTCGTCCGAGAATCTCGCGGCGGCCCGTGCTGCCTACTGCCGGGAGGGGATCGGGACCGAGGCAGGACCGCGACCGGAACTCCGGGCGGGCGGCGAGAGGCCGGCGCGGCCTGAAGTCGAATTCGTCCAGGGCGATATCGGCCGATTGCCGCTCGGGGAAAGGGTCTTCGACTGGGTCTGGTGTGCGGATACGCTCTGGGCAGGGACCACCGAGGAGGGGCCGACGACCGTGGTTGCGGGGTTCGCGCGGGCGACCAGACCAGGGGGGAAGATCGCGCTCGTGTACTGGTCGAGCCAGACTTTTCTCCCCGGACATCCGGCCCTCGAGGCTCGGCTGAACGAAGCCTTCGTGCGAACGACGCCTTATCTCGGGGGGATAGCCCCCGAGTCCCACTACTTGCGGGCTCTGACCTGGCTCCGGGAAGCGGGACTGAAACGACCCCGGGCGAGGACGTTCCCAGCCGAAGTGAAGGCTCCCGTCGGCCCGGCGATGCGTGAGACCCTGGCCGTTTGTTTCGATATGTTCTGGGGCGATCTCGCCGGGCAGGTAGTGGCGGCGGACTGGGAAGAGTATCGGCGGCTCTGTGACCCGGACTCACCCGACTTCATTGCGGACGATCCCGACTACTACGCCTTCATCACCTACACGATGTTCTCGGGAACGGTGATGGGGAGGCCGCGGGCGTAGTCGATCATCCAGGTTCGGGCCTCCGGGGCGCGTGTCGCCGGCCTCTCACCTATGCGCGGCCGCTGTCTCCGTGGTTGCCGGTCGCTAGGGGCGTGATTCGAGGATCCAGGGACCGCTGGGCGTGCCGAGGATGAGGACGTCCGCCGGGCGCATGGCGAAGAGACCCACCGCCACCACCCCGGGGATATCGTTGATCCGGGATTCCAGTTCGACAGGCGAATGGATCTCGAGCCCATGAAGATCCAGGATCTCGTTACCGTTGTCGGTCACGAATCCCTCGCGCCACACCGGTGAGCCTCCCAGTTTCATCAGTTCTTGGGACACGTAGCTCCTGGCCATGGGTATGACCTCGACAGGCAGTGGGAAGCTCCCCAGGACCTCGACGAACTTGCTCTCGTCGGCGATGCACACGAAGCGTCGGCTGACCGCGGCCACGATCTTCTCGCGGGTGAGCGCTCCCCCACCACCCTTGATCAGCTGGAGAGCCGGGTTGGCTTCATCGGCACCGTCCACGTAGAGAGCGAGTTCTCCCATCGTGTTCAGTTCGTAGATGGGGATCCCGCAACTCAGGAGGCGCGCGGTGGAAGCCTCGGAACTGGAGACAGCCCCTTCGACGCGATCTTTGATGGTGGCGAGGGCGTCGATGAAGTGGTTCACGGTCGAGCCGGTCCCCACCCCGACGACCCCGCCCTCGACGTAGGCGAGTGCCGCCTCGGCTGCTTGTTTCTTCAAGTCGTCCTGGTTCATGCTCTGGCTCGTGTCCGGAGGAGGCGTCCCGTAGCCAATCATACAACCGTCCGCGCGACGATGCGCAGCGCGCGCTTAAGCGATTCGGCGGGGCTTGGACCGCCGGATACGGGGCGGCGGGAGGCGAGAGGGCGCCCTTGTAGTTTCGGTCCGCCCTCCTTTGGTCATAAGAGTCCTATGAACCCGGGCGCCGCATGGATTGGCGGGTGGCTGAGTGCGGCTGAGGCATGAGGCATGAACCAGCATCGAGGACGCTCGAGTTCTCCCGGAGATCCTCGAGGGGAGGCCCGATGACTGAAGGCAGGTACGAGATTCTGCTCAAGAAGGCTCTCGAAGAGGCGGGGCCCGCTCCTTGGAACGTGCACGACCTCGACCGGGTCAGGACCGGCCTCACTCAGGAGTTCTGCTCCGCATACCGCGCGGACTGCGACAAAGACGCCGTGCTTGACTGGCTGAACGCTCTTCCGCCGGACGGGGTTGAAGACCTATTCGACCGCCTGAATGCTGATCAGGGTGAGGGCGAATAACGCTTCGATGGTCGCGGCGGGCCGGAGGACGGCGCCGCCAGGAGCGGCGGGCCGGCGTTTTGTTTCCCTCGGCGGCGGGTAGCGGAGAGAAAGAATCGACGGGCGGTCCCTGAAAGGATCGCCACAGAGCGCGCTCGCCCGTGGCCTTGGGGAGACGAAGATGTGACGACTGCCGTCTTGCTGTCAAGGATCCAATTCGCTTTTACCATCGGCTACCACTTCCTCTACGTGCCCATCAGCCTAGGCTTAGGGCTGGTCATGGTCCTCGCAGCGAGACGCTACCGGCGGAGCGGGCTGGAATCCGACCGGGTGGCCGCCGATCTGTGGTTGAAGTTGTTCGCGGCCACCTTCGCCGTGGGGGTGGCTTCGGGTCTCACCATGGAGTTCGCATTCGGCACGAACTGGGCCGCATATTCGCGTTTTGTGGGAAATATCTTCGGCGCCCCGTTGGCTGCAGAGGGTCTGTTCTCGTTCTTCATCGAATCGACCTTCCTGGGGATCGTCTTGTTTGGGAAAGCTCGTATTTCCAGCCGCTTGTACTACGCTTCGACCTGGGTGGTCTTCGGGGCGGCGGTGTTCTCAGCCTTCTGGATCCTCGTCGCCAACTCGTGGATGCACACTCCGGCGGGGTACGCCGTGGAGGATGGGCGCGCGGTGCTGACGAACATCTGGGCGGCGATCTTCACGAGCTCGCTGGCGCCCCGATTCGTGCACACTCTCGTCGCTACATTCATGACCGGCAGCTTCTTCGCCGCCGGGGTGGCTGCTTACTACCTGCTCAAACGCCGCCACCTCGACTTTGCCCGAAAGGCCATGACCACCGCCCTGGTGGTGGGAGTCTTGACCTCGGTGGCGCAGCCTTTCATCGGTCATTGGCATTCGATCGAGGTGGCCGGCGATCAGCCGATCAAGATCGCCGCCTACGAAGGCGTCTACGCGACCGACTCTCACGTTCCGCTCAGCATCTACGGCTGGGTGGACCAAGACGGGCAACGTCCGGTCAGTATCTCCATCCCCTCGGGTCTGAGCCTCATGCTTGGGCTGTCGCCGAACACGGTCGTACAGGGGTTGAACAGCGTGCCGCCCGAGGACCGGCCGCCGGTGCAGATCCTTTTCCAGACCTGGCATCTGATGATAGGCGTGGGCTTCCTCCTCGCCGCGATAATGGTGGCCGGTGTCTACCTCTTGTGGCGCAAGCGACTGGAGTACTCGCTGTGGTACCTGAGGGTGCTCACGTACGCGATGCCTTTGCCCGTGTTGGCCTGCATCCTGGGCTGGATGACCACAGAGATAGGTCGGCAACCGTGGATCGTTCAGGGTGAGCTGCGGACCGCGGACGCGGTTTCGACCACCGTGGGGACCGG
This sequence comes from uncultured Gaiellales bacterium, assembly GCA_964497095.1. Lineage (GTDB taxonomy): Bacteria > Actinomycetota > Thermoleophilia > RBG-16-64-13 > RBG-16-64-13 > CAVPLM01. The sequence continues at coordinate 7,085 of CAZCCL010000017.1, forward strand.
CCATGTGGCGACCACTCTGGGTATCTTCGTTGCCATCTACGCGCTCTTGTTCTTCGCCTGGCTTCACGTGGTGCGGGGGATCGTCCGTAAAGGCCCCCAATCTGCCCCTGTCCTGGAGCCCGAGGAAGAAAGCAGCCTGCTGCTGGCTGCATCAAGGGACAAGCTGATGGCTCTCCCGGGCCACCCGGGGTCGGATCGTCTGGAGAAGATCGCCTCCTTTCGACGGAGCGGGCCGACTGCAGCCGGGGGCCCGACGCCGACCCCGACTCCCTCCGCTCCGCCGGAGAAGTCTGAGGGCGACGAGCGATGACCGGTCTGCAGGTCGCCTGGTTCGTCATCGCCGCGACCCTGGTGGCCGTCTATGCGATCCTCGATGGGTTCGATCTGGGAATCGGCGTACTGGAGCCGGTGCTGGCCCGGACCGCCGGGCAGCGGGCCATGCTCCACCATACGGTCGGCCCGGTCTGGGATGGGAACGAAGTCTGGCTGATCATCATCGGCGGTGTCATGTTCGCCGCTTTTCCCCCGGTATATGCGACGGTTCTGAGTGGCTTCTACCTGGTGTTCATGCTGGTGTTCTTCGGCCTCATATTCCGGGCCACGGCCCTCGGGCTCCACTACGGGGGCTCCTTGGACGCGCGCTCGTGGAGGGCGGCCTTCTGGGGCGGCTCCCTCGTACCTGCGTTCTTCCTTGGTCTGGTTGCCGGCAACTTGGTCCGGGGAGTGGAGCTTTCGAGCACCGGGGACTTCACCGGCGGCCTGGGTTCGCTCTTCGGTCCATTCGCCGTGGCGACCGGAGTTCTGAGCCTCGCCATGTTCGCCAATCAGGGAGCCGCCTGGGCGACGCTTAAGACCACGGGTGAGCTCCACGCCCGGGCCGCGAAGGTCCGCCGGGCGACCGGATGGGTGCTGCTGCTGCTCCTGGTTCTGGTCACCTTTTACGCGCTGTGGGCGGCGAGCGCTCATGCCTCCGACCTGGTCCGGCGCCCTCTGGGCTGGGTGGCTGTAGCTCTGGCCGTATGCGGGATCCTCTATCAGCAGGTGGCGTCATGGCGAAGTGATGACCGGGGAGCGTTCGCAGGAGCCAGCGCAGCGGTGGTGGGACTGGTGGGGATATGGGCGGTCGGCACCTTCCCCGCCATCGTGCGGGCGTCGAACGACGAGGGGCTGAGCCTCACGATCGCCGGCGCTTCGGCCTCCCCGAGCACCCTGAAGGCGATGACCGTCGTCGCGGCCATCGGCATACCTGTGGTGGCCGCCTGCGCGTTGTTTGCCTACCGGGTGTTCCGGGGCCGGGTGGACAAGACGGGCGAAGGATACTAGTCGAGAACCCCGACAAGGAGAGGAAATGGCCCGCAGTCGCGAGAACCGCAAGTCCAAGACGCGAAAGCTCGCAGATCATGGGCTCTTCCCTACCCGTGACGAGGGCATGCCGGTGGAGGAGTACTATCGGGACCGGTGGCGGCACGACAAGGTCGTCCGCTCCACCCACGGAGTGAATTGCACGGGCTCCTGCTCCTGGCAGGTGTTCGTGCGTGACGGCGTCATCACCGGTGAGAAGCCGGCCACCGATTACCCTGAGACTCCGCCGGATATGCCTGATCAGGAGCCCCGCGGCTGCGCTCGGGGCCTCACTTCTTCCTGGTACAGCGACAATCCCGGACGGGTCAAGTATCCGTACGTGCGCGGGCTGCTCCTGGACCTCTGGCGGCAGGCTAGAAAGACACACTCCGACCCTGTGGAGGCCTGGGCGAGCATAGCCCGGGATCCGGACCGGAGCGCGGTGTACATCGGCGCCCGAGGGCACGGCGGCTTCGTCCGCACCACGTGGGACGAAGCCCTCGAGCTGTGCGCGGCCGCCCATGTCTTCACCGTCAAAGAATACGGCCCCGACCGGGTGGCGGGGTTCAGCCCTTCTCCCGCCATGTCCCCTGTGTCCCACGCCTCGGGTGCGCGGTATCTGGCGCTGACCGGGGGGACCCAGCTCTCCTACTACGACTGGCACGCCGACCTACCCCCGGCGTTCCCTCAGGTGTTCGGCGATCAGACCGATTCACCCGAATCCGCCGACTGGTGGAACTCCGGGTATCTCATGCTCTGGGGGGCCAACATCCCGCTTACCCATACACCGGACGCGCACTTCATGGTCGAGGCCCGATACCGGGGACAGAAAGTAGTAGCCGTCTCCCCGGACTACGGCGAGCACGTGAAGTTCGCCGACGATTGGCTGGCTGTGGCGCCTGGGATGGATTCGGCACTCGCCATGGCCATGGGGCACGTGATCCTCAAGGAGTTCTACCTTGACCGCCAGGTGCCGTATTTCACCGAATACGTCAAGACCTATACCGACATGCCGTTCCTCGTGCTTCTGAGCGAGCACGGCGGCGACTACGCGCCCGACAGGTTCCTTACCGCAGCCGATCTGGGTCACGAAGGGGAAGAGGCCGGGTGGAAGACCGTCGTGTTCGACGAGAAAAGCGGTCATCCGGCTGTGCCCAACGGGTCCCAAGGCTTCCGTTGGGCAGATTCCGGGACAGGGCTCTGGAACCTCGATCTGGGCTTGATCCAGCCGGCCTTGAGCCTGCTCGAACAGGCGACCGAACAGGTCGAACTCGTACTACCTAGGTTCGACACGGTCCCTTCGGTCGCGATGCACCGCTCCGTTCCCGCGCTCCGTCTCAAGGGAAGGCTGGTGACGACGGTCTTCGACCTTCTCCTGGCTCAATACGGGCTGAAGAGGGGGGAGGTCCGGGGGGAGTGGCCTCAGGGATACGACGACACCGACGAGCCTTTCACTCCCGGTTGGCAGGAGCGCCTCACCGGGATCCCGGCTGCGGCCGTTGTCCGGATAGCTCGGGAGTTCGCGCATAACGCCGAGCTCACCCAGGGACGCTCGATGATCGTCACCGGGTCCGGCGTGAACCACTGGGTCAACGCCGATGTAGCGTATCGAGCCATGACCACCCTGCTCGCCACCTGCGGCTGCATCGGCCGGAACGGCGGGGGTCTGGCCCATTACGTGGGTCAACAGAAGGTCCGTCCGCTGGCGGGCTGGGCGACGCTGTCGGCGGCTTCCGACTGGGTGCGGCCTACCCGCCGGGCGTCCGCTACGGCCTGGTTCTACGTGGCCACCGATCAGTGGCGCTACGAGACTCTGAGTGCCGATGAGCTGGCATCGCCTGTTGCCGAGGGGCGGCTGCGTGGGAAGGCGCCCATCGATGCTCTCGCTCAGGCTACCCGGCTCGGATGGCAGCCTTTCCATCCGGCGTTCGATCGGAACCCCCTGAAGCTTGCGGAAGACGCCTCCCTGGCTTCGCAGGAAGGCGGCTACCTTAACCAGTACGTCGCCGACCAAGTCAAAGAGGGGACGCTCAAGTTCTCCCTGGAGGATCCGGACGACCCGGCAAATTGGCCGCGGGTCCTCTTTGTGTGGCGGGCGAATCTTCTGGGCAGCTCGGCGCAGGGCCATGACTACCTGGTGCGTCACCTCGTCGGGTCGGATGTAGAGAATCTGCTCGCTCGGGAGGCGCCGCCGGATCGGCGCCCCACTGAGGTGGTGTGGCGCGAGGCCGCTCCGCTGGGCAAACTGGACCTCCTGGTCGATCTCGACTTTCGCATGACAAGCACCGGCGCCTTCGCCGACGTCGTCCTGCCGGCGGCCACCTGGTACGAGAAGTACGATCTTTCATGCACCGACATGCATGGCTTCATCAATTCCTTCAATGTCGTCGTCGACCCGGAGTGGGAGGCCCGCTCCGATTGGGAGACCTTCAGAGACCTGGCCCGCGAGTTCTCGTGCCTGGCCGGTCCGCATCTCGGGATTCGGGAAGACGTGGTGGCCACGGCGCTCGACAAGGACTCACCGGCGGAGGCCTCCCAACCTCATGGGCTGGTGAAGGACTGGCGCACGGATGAGGTAGACCCTGTTCCCGGTAGAACCATGCCCCGGCTCGCCGTGGTAAAACGCGATTTCACCGCCGTTTACGGCAAGTACACCAGCCTCGGGCCCCTGGTGGATACGCTGGGCTGCGGTGCGAAGGGCCTGGACTGGAAGATCGCCGACGAGGTCGAGTGGCTCCAGACCGAGAATGGCACCGTCGCCGAAGGACCGGGCGCGGGGCGGCCGTCACTTCATCACGACTATCAAGCGGCGGAAGCCATGCTCGCTATGTCGGGGACGACGAACAGGCGGCTGGCACGCCAGGGGTTCAGGGCTCTCGAAGAGAGGGCCGGTAGGAAACTGGGCGATCTGGCCTGGGAGGGACCGGAGCAGCGGATCAGGTGGTCCGACGTCCAGGCTCGGCCGCAGGGGGCCTTCCCGAGCCCCGAGTTCTCGGGAGACGGGTCGGGAGCCGGAGGCGGCGGGCAAGCGTACACCCCCTTCTCCCTGAACGTACGCTACCTGGTCCCTTGGAGGACGCTGACCGGTCGGATGCAAATGGCCCTGGATCACGAGTGGTTCAAAGAGATGGGGGAGTTCCTCCCCACTTTCCGCCCGCCCTTGAGCGAAGCCGAGGGGATGCGGGAACATGTCGGCCCGGGAGGCCCGGCCGTGGTCTTGAGATATCTGACACCTCACGCGAAGTGGTCGATAAACTCCACCTTCCAGGACAACCCGCTCATGTTGACTCTGTTTCGCGGCGGGCCGGTCGTGTGGTTGTCACCCGAGGACTCGGGCGCCTTGGAGTTGGAAGACAACGACTGGGTGGAGATGACGAACGGGAACGGCGTCTTCTCCTGCCGGGCGGCGGTCTCCCCCCGCTTGCCCCCGGGCCTCTGCTACCTCTATCACGCGAACGACCGGCAAGTCCAGGTAGCGCACGACTCGGGGGCGGGCCGGCCTGGCGGCGGTGAAACCGGCCGGCGCGGCGGCACGGGCAACTCGCTCACCAGGATCGTACTCAAGCCCACTCATCTGGTGGGTGGCTACGCCCAGCTTTCCTACGCGGCCGACTACTACGGCCCCACCGGCGCCCAGCGGGACGAGCAGGTCATCGTTCGGCGCCGGTCCGGCGGGCGAGGGATGGAGCTGCCGTGAGGATCCGCGCCCAACTGATGATGGTGATGGCCCTGGACAAATGTCTCGGCTGCCATGCCTGCAGTGTCAGCTGCAAGCGATCCTGGACCAGCCGCTCCGGTTCTGAGCAAGCTTGGTTCAACAACGTCGAGACAAGACCGGGCGCCGGCTACCCTCAGGGCTGGGAGGATCGTCAAGATCGCAGCGGAGGCGGGGAGGATGGCCCGCAGTGGGGCGGGGGCTGGGAACTCGACGGCGAGGGACATCTCCGACTGCGGGGCGGCGGCAGCCCCCGCAGACTCCCCACTTTGTTCGGTGGTCGTTCGCCCTCGGGAGCCGATGACTACTACGAGCCGTGGACCTACGACGTCGCGGGTCTCACCGATGCCCCCCTGTCGGAGGGGCCGCCGGCCGCCACCGCCCATTCTCTTCTGACCGGGAAGCCGATGGCGCCCCACCAGGGCCCGAACTGGGACGACGACCTGGCGGGCACGACGTCGGCGGGCGTAGCGTCACCGGGGGTGACCGCGCCGCCCGACCCCACCCTGTCGGGTCCGGAGGAAGAGGTCCGACTGCGCTACGAGCAGATCTTCATGTTCTACCTGCCCCGCATCTGCAACCACTGTCTGAATCCGTCCTGCGCGGCCGCCTGCCCGTCGAAGGCCATATACAAGCGCTCGAGTGACGGTATCGTGCTGGTCGACGAGAACAAGTGTCGGGGCAGGAGCTTGTGTGTCGCGGCCTGCCCATACAAGAAGGTGTATCTGAACCGGGTGCGCGGGAAGGCCGAGAAGTGCATGTTCTGCCTTCCCGGTGTAACCGAGGGCGGTCTGCCCGCGCTCTGCGCGGAGACCTGCGTCGGCAGGCTCCGTTTTATCGGCGTCGTGCTGTACGATGCCGACGCTGTCGCCGGCGTGGCGGAGCTTGGTCCCGAGTCGGGCCTCGTCGAAGCCCAGCGCCGGCTCCTGCTCGATCCGTACGACGATTCCGTGCTGACCAACGCCGAGGAGGCCGGCATCCCTCACCAGTGGCTCGAGGCGGCCCGGCGTTCGCCCGTCTATGCGCTGGTCAAAGAGTTGAGGGTGGCCCTGCCTCTGCATCCCGAATTCAGGACGCTGCCCATGGTCTGGTACGTGCCGCCGCTTTCCCCCGCGTTGGATTCCCTCCAGGCCCGGGGGGGCCGGGCCCACGGTCTCAACGGTTGGGACGGTCCCTCCGGCCCCGACGGCAGCGATCCCGGCAACATCGACGGCCCCGGGCCGGTGTTCAGCGCGGCCCGAGATCTGCGCATCCCTGTCGACTACCTGGCCGAGGTGTTCGCTGCCGGCGACCGGGCGCCGGTCGAAGAGGCCGTGAACATGTTGATAGTCATGCGGGAGTTCAAACGACACCAGCAGATCCACGGCGGCGACGGCACCTACGTAGCGAGGAGGGCGGGGATCGATCCGGACCGTCTTGAGCGCTTGTTCCAGCTCCTCGGTCTTGCCGAGCGCAAAGAGCGGTTCGTCATACCCACGGCCCGCTACGAGACCGCGCGGCCACAGAAGCCGCCGTCGCAGGCGCGGCCGCCGGCCGCCGGCCGAGGCGGAGAAGACGCGTGAGCGAAGGTGGCGGCCGAATCCGGTTCTCCCTCTCTTCGGGGGTACTCGCCGGACCATGAGTGCCTTCACGATAGTCTCCATACTCATCTTCCTCGCTGCTCTCTTCGGCTACGTGAACAGCAGGTTCCTGAAACTCGCGCCCACGGTGGGTCTGATGCTCCAGGCTCTGGTGTTGTCGCTCATCCTGATCGGACTCGACTATGTGGGCGTCCCCGGCATCAACTCGGCCCAATCGCTGGTCTCCGGCATCAATTTCAACCAGGTCATCTTCAACGGGGTACTGAGCTTCCTTCTCTTCGCCGGGGCGCTGCAGGTCTGTCTGGCCTGCCTGACCGCGGTGCGGACGCAGGTGTTCACCCTCGCCACCATCGGTGTTGTCGGCTCCACGGTCATCGTGGGTTTCGGGGTCTACGGACTCTTCCGACTGGTGGCTCTCGATATCCCGCTGACCTACTGCCTGCTTTTTGGCGCGCTCATCTCGCCCACCGACCCTATTGCCGTCCTTCCCATAATGCGTCGGGCGAAGGTGCCCAGCAACCTGGAGGCCGTGATCAGCGGAGAATCCCTGTTCAACGACGGGTTCGGCGTGGTCGTGTTCGTCATCTTGCTTCAGTTGGTGACGGGAGAGGGCACTTTGCCCATACCCGCTGAGGCTGCGGTTCTCTTCGCCGAAGAGGCTCTTGGCGGTTTCGTGTTCGGGCTGGTCCTGGGGTATCTGGGCTACTGGGTGGTGAGAACCATCGACGACTACCCGGTAGAGATCCTGATCACCCTGGCCCTGGTCACCGCCGGCTACGCGGCCGCCCAGGCCCTCGGCATCTCCGGCCCGCTGGCCATGGTGGTGGCGGGTATCGTGATCGGCAACCACGGCCGGAGCAAGGGGATGTCGGAACGCACCACAGAGAACCTCGATCGGTTCTGGGAGATGGTGGAGATCATCCTCAACGCGGCCCTCTTCGTACTGATCGGTCTGGAAGCGGTGGCGTTCGCAGCTGATTTCTCGCTCGTCCGCCTGCTGGTGGGGTTCGCGGTCATCCCCGTGGTACTTGCGGCTCGCTTCATATCGGTGGGCGTCCCCATGGTGGCCCTGAAGCCGGTCCCCGACGTGAGTTGGCGGTCCACTCCTCTCATCACCTGGGCGGGGCTCCGGGGCGCCATTCCCGTCGCTCTGGTCCTCTCTCTACCTCCAGGGCCGAATCGCTCGGTGTTGGCCATAGTCACTTACATCGTGGTCGTGTTCTCCGTCCTCGTGCAGGGGACGACCATCAAGTACTTCGTCGAGCGCCGGGGCAGGGGGACTCCCGCGCTAAATGGCGATGCAGGTTGATGCAGGACCGACCGAGTGGAAGGAGGCATACCGCCAGGCGCGCGACTGGGCGATGGTTATGCTCCTCCGCTCTCGGGAAGAAGAGGAACATCGACCGGAGCGAGGCCGTGAGCGAGTGGCCGTCCATAGCGGTCGGCTATCCGTCCCGCCGCCTGCTCGCCTGGCCCGCCCGGACCGAGGGGTGGGGTGCATGAGGGGAAGGACGACGATGGACCAAGTGTTCGACAAGCAAATGCCGGAGCCGGATCTCGACGGCATCTGCGTGAACACGCTGCGCTTTCTCGCAGTCGATGCGGTCCAGCGAGCCGATAGCGGCCATCCGGGTTTGCCGCTGGGAGCGGCGCCGATGGCGTTCGTGCTCTGGACTCGGTTCCTCAAGCATTATCCCCACGACCCGGGATGGGTAGACCGCGATCGGTTTGTGCTCTCCGCCGGGCATGGGTCCGCTCTTCTCTACGCCCTACTCCATCTGACGGGCTACGAACTGCCCCTTGAGGAACTGCAACGGTTTCGGCAGTGGGGCAGCATGACCCCGGGTCATCCGGAACGGGGGCACACCTCCGGGGTGGAGGTGACAACCGGTCCTCTAGGACAGGGATTCGGGAACGCCGTAGGCATGGCTATCGCGGAGGCTCACCTTGCCGCTCGTTTCAACCGACCCGGATTGCCGATCGTGGACCACTTCACGTACATGCTGGCCAGCGACGGAGACCTTATGGAAGGAGTGGCCTCTGAGGCGGCGTCATTGGCGGGAGACCTGGGTCTGGGCAAATTGATATGCCTATACGATGACAATCACGTCACTTTGGCGGGCGGCACTGATCTGACCTTCCGCGAAGACAAGGCCCAGCGCTTCGAAGCGTACGAGTGGCACACCGCCACGGTGGAAGACGGAAACGACCTGGGGGCCATCGACCTCGCCATCCGGACCGCCCGGGAAGTAACGGGCCGTCCCTCGATCATCCTGGTGCGGACCCACATAGGCTTCGGCTCCCCGAACAAACAGGATACGTTCGAGGCCCATGGCTCGCCTCTGGGGGAAGAGGAGGTGCGCCTGACCAAGGAGAACCTGGGTTGGCCTGCGGAGCCTTCGTTCTTCATCCCCGACCAGGCTCTAGCCGTCTTTCGGGCGGCCCTCGGATCCGGGCAGCGGGCCGAGCGCAGATGGCGGGAGACCCTGGCGAAGTACGAGGCGGCCGAGCCGTACTTGTTCCACGAGTTCACTCATTCCATGGCCGGCGAGTTGCCTCCCGGTTGGGACTCCGATCTGCCCACTTTCCCGCCCGATCCCAAAGGCATGGCCACCAGGGCGGCGTCGGGTGAGGTCATGAACACCATGGCCGCGCGGGTGCCGGCCCTGATGGGCGGTTCTGCCGACCTGAACCCGTCGACGAAGACCGGCCTTCGCGGTCAGGGAGACTTTCAGGACCCTGATGTCTCGATCGCCGACAGACAGGGAGCGGTGGGGGGCGTGTGGGGCCGCGCCGGACGCAATCTCGCCTTCGGGGTGCGTGAACACGCCATGGGTGCCGTGGCGAACGGCTTGGCGGCTCATGGGGGGACACTGCCGTTCGCGTCCACATTCCTGATCTTTTCCGACTACATGCGGCCGGCCATGCGATTGGCCGCATTGATGGGGCTGCACGTGATCTACGTGTTCACCCACGACAGCATCGGGGTTGGGGAGGACGGCCCCACTCACGAGCCGGTGGAACAACTGGCGAATCTGAGGGCAATCCCGAATCTCGTGGTGATCCGACCGGCCGACGCGAACGAGACAGTCGTGGCCTGGTGCATGGCCGTCGCGTACAACGGTGGGCCGGTGGCGCTGGTCCTCAGCCGTCAGAACCTGCCCACGATCGACCGGACCGTATTCGCTCCTGCCGAGGGGCTGCGACAGGGAGCCTACGTGCTCGCCGATCCCGAGGATGGTCGACCGGCGCGTATCATCCTCATCGGCACCGGCTCGGAGGTATCTCTTGCCTTGGCCGCCCGCGAGCGTCTCGCGCAGGAGGGCGTTCCGGTCCGGTTGGTCTCCATGCCCAGCTGGGAGCTCTTCGAGGCGCAGGCTCCCGAATACCGGGAGTCGGTGCTGCCCTCTACGGTGCGGGCCAGGCTGGCGGTAGAGGCGGGAGCCACTCAGGGCTGGCACCGCTACGTGGGGGATTCTGGGGCGGTTGTCGGACTGGAGAGATTCGGGGCCTCCGCGCCAGGGGAGAAGGTGATGCACGAACTCGGCTTCACCGTGGAGAACGTGCACCAACAGGCTCTAGCCTTACTGTCCCGAGAGTAGGCGCATCGCATGGTTCATTGCCGGCCGGGAGCGGACCCCGGGGCGTGGCCGGCATTGTGGCGTAGTTGCGATCAGAGAGAGGTTGACGACGTGAACGGAAGTGGCAACGACATAGGATTAGTCGGGCTGGCGGTGATGGGCAGGAACCTCGTGCTCAACATGGCGGATAAGGGGTTCGCGGTGGCCGCGTACAACCGGACGCACTCGGTGACGCAAGAGTTCGCCTCACAACTCGAACCGGGTCAGCGGGTGCAACCTTGCTATTCCCTCGAGGAATTCGTGCGTTCGCTCAAGAGACCGCGGGTAGTCATGCTTATGGTCAAGGCGGGAAAGCCCGTGGATGCGGTCATCGGCGAGGTGGAACCTCTTCTCGGGCCGGGGGACATTATCATCGACGGAGGCAACTCCCATTTCACCGATACCGAGCGTCGAGCGAAGGTCCTGCAGGAGAAGGGGGTCCACTTCCTCGGCGTGGGGATCTCCGGGGGAGAGGCGGGAGCGAGGCATGGACCCAGTATGATGCCCGGCGGTCCTCGCGAGGCTTATGAGGTGGTGCGACCGATCTTCGAGGCCACCGCTGCCCAGGCCGACGGAGAGGCGTGTGTTGCCTACCTGGGACCTGGGGCGACCGGTCACTACGTCAAGATGGTCCACAACGGCATCGAATACGGAATCATGCAGCTCATAGCCGAGACCTATGCCCTCATGAAGGAAGGGCTGGGCCTCGGGAACGAGCAGCTGGCGGACATCTACGCCGAGTGGGATGCGGCGGAGCTCGAGTCGTACCTGGTAAAGATCACCGCCGACATCTTCCGGTGGAAGGACGACGAAACCGGCAAGTACCTGATCGACCTGATCCTGGGAGAGGCGGAACAGCTTGGAACGGGGATGTGGGCTTCGCAGAGCGCTCTTGACCTCCACGTGCCGGTACCGGACATCGACATCGCCGTCACGATGCGCAACCTCTCCGCGCTGGAGGAGGAGCGGCGGGCTGCCGGCGAGCTGATGCGGTCGGCCAAGCGAGCAGCCGGTACCGGTCTCAGCCGTCCTTCCCTGGGCGAGGCCGCTCGGGGGATAGACGGCCTGTCGGTCGAGAGCATACGGAGCGCTCTCTACGCAGGCACGATCCTGACCTACGCGCAGGGTCTCGCTGAACTTCAGATCGCCTCAAACACCATGGGATTCGGCCTGCAGCTATCGGACGTCGCGGCGGTGTGGCGGGGTGGCTGCATCATCAGGTCGGTGTTGTTACGGGACATCAAGGCCGTCTTTCTGCGCTCCAGGGACCTTTCGAACCTTATGCTCGACCCGGAGCTCTCCCAGGATGTGGCCTCCCGGAGGGGAGGCCTGGTGTCTACCGTCGGGGCAGCGATGTCCGCGGGCATGCCGGTTCCCGGTTTCATGACGGCCCTTGCCTACCTGGACGCGTACCGGGCCGAATGGCTGCCCTTCAACCTCGTCCAGGCTCAGCGGGACTACTTCGGCGCTCACACCTATAGGCGCATCGATAAGGAGGGGATATTCCATACGGACTGGCTCTCCTCTCAGGCGAAGACGTGACAGGGCGAGTGGTCTCCAGGGAGAAAGGAAGGCTATGACGGCAGCCCCGGTTCCAGTTCTGGCGGGCAAGGCAGCCGAGACTTCGATGGTGATCTACCCTCATCATGAGGCGCTCGCCCTCGGGGCGGCCGCTCTTTTCGTGGTCGAAGCCCGCCGGGCCGTCAAGAGATCGGGGCGCTTCACCGTGGCCCTCGCCGGCGGATCCACACCGAAGCGCACCTACGAGCTTCTGGCCACTCCGCCTTTGGCCGGAATGGTCCCCTGGGAGCTTACCCACGTGTTCTGGGGCGACGAGCGCTGTGTGAACCCGGCCGATTCGCGCAGCAACGAACGCATGGCCCGCGAGACGCTGCTGGACCACGTCGCCATCCCGCCGGACCAGGTTCATCCGATGCGCTGTGATGGTCTGGACAGCCTCCCCTTGGGTAGCGGCTTTGACGCTGGACGGCTTGCTGCCCGTCGCGCCGCCGAGCGTGCCGCCGACGACTATCAGGCCCTTCTTCGCGGGCTTTTTCCATCGAGAGACGTTCAAAGGCGGGAGGAGCTTTCCCCTACCGGCGGGAACGTGGTGATGCAGGGTATCAAAGCAGCCGGTGTGGATGAGGCCGAGGCGGCCCTTGACCTAGTGCTCCTGGGGTTGGGCGAGAACGGTCATACTGCCTCGCTTTTCCCCGGGTCGCCCGTAATGCAAGAAAAGGAGCGTTGGGTGGCGGCCGCTTTTGTCGACACGGCGGCCGGCGCGGGTACTACCGCTTCGGGGGAGGATATGTGGCGCATTACCCTGACCGCTCCTTTCATCAATCGGACCGGCCTGGTCGCTTTCTTGGTCAGCGGACCGGCCAAGGCCAAAGCAGTCAGAGACGTGCTCCAGGGAACGTCTACGGGCCCGGCGGACCCGACCAGTCTCCCCGCGTCGTTGATCGACCCGACCGGCGGCCGGCTTTGCTGGCTGCTCGACGAGGAATCGGCCGCCCTCATCGCGAAGGAGTCGACGAAGTGAATCCACCACGGGTCGAGCGCGACGAGATCAAACTTGTGCTCTCGGACGTCGACGGCACCCTAGTTACCGGCGACAAGATTCTCACGCGGCGAGCCCTGAGAGCAGTGCGCATGCTCAAAGAGTCGGGGATTGCCTTCGCCATCACGAGCGGACGCCCGCCTCGCGGACTGCTGCCCATTATCGGACCGCTGGAGCTGAGCACGCCTATCGCCGCCTTCAACGGAGGGGTGTTCGTGCAGCCCGACCTCGACCCGATCGCCCAGTCGCTTCTTGAAAGCGATTTGGCTCGCAGCGCGGTCGAGTTGGTCCAAGAGCACGGTCTCGACGGCTGGGTGTATTGCGGTACCGAGTGGTACGTGCTCGATCGGCACGGACCCCACGTGGATCGAGAGATGGCCACCGTCCAATTCCGACCGACGGTTGTGGACAGCTTCGACGACGTGCTGGACAAGGCAGTGAAGATAGTGGGAGTGAGTGACGATCACGAAGCTCTGGGACGGGCGGAAAAGGAAGTGAGGAAGCGGTGCGGCCGTAAGGTGTCGGTTTCCCGCTCTCAACCGTACTACCTGGACATCACCCATCCCGATGCCAACAAAGGCGCGGCTGTCTCTTGGCTCTCCGACCGTCTCGATATTCCCGCCGGGCAGATGGCCACTATCGGTGACGGGCCCAACGACGTACTGATGTTCCGCCGGAGTGGGCTGAGCATCGCGATCGGTAATGCCGGCGCCGAGGTCAAGGCCGCAGCCGACGAAGTCACGTCTTCCAACGACGATGAGGGCTTTGCCCGCGCCGTCGAGGTGTACATCCTGGAAATCCCCGAGGAAGGTGCCTGATGACGGAACTACCAAAGTCTGATGCGATCGTCGTGTTCGGGGTCACCGGTGACCTTGTTCACAAAGAGATCTTCCCCGCTCTGCAGGGGCTCGTGCGCGATGAAGGCCTAGATGTCCCGATCGTCGGAGTGGCGAGATCCGACTGGACTTTGGAGCGCCTGAGGGCGCGGGCGAAGGACAGCCTCGAAAAGGCCGGCATCTACGATCGTTCGACCTTTCGCAAGTTGGCGGACCTGCTCGAGTACGTCCGGGGCGACTATGGGGATTCCGGGACCTGCGGAAAGCTGCACCTCGCCCTCAAAGGAGCCCGCCGTCCCCTGCTGTACATGGCCATTCCGCCGAGTGTGTTTCCGATAGTCACCGAGGCCTTGTCCTCGGCCGGTTGCACGGATGACGCCCGGGTGGTGATCGAGAAGCCCTTCGGCCGCGATCTGGCCTCGGCCCAGGAACTGAACCGGACACTGCGAGAACACTTCCCGGAGTCGTCCATCTTCCGGATCGATCACTATCTGGGGAAGGAACCGGTTCAGAACATCACCTACACCCGGTTCGCGAATCCGGTGCTGGAGCCCATATGGAATCGGGAGCACGTGCGCAGTATCCAGATATCCATGGCCGAGAACTTCGGGGTCAAGACCCGCGGCAGCTTTTTCGAGGAGGCCGGCGCGATCAGGGACGTGGTGCAGAACCATCTTCTGCAGCTGCTTGCCATCCTCATGATGGACCCTCCCGGTGGCAATAGCCCCGACGCCATCAGGGACGAGAAGACACGGCTGCTCAAAGCAGTGAAGCCGCTGGAACCCGATCATGTCGTAAGGGGGCAGTATCGGGGCTACCGCTCGGCCTCCGGGGTGGCTCCCGATTCGGACGTGGAGACCTACGTGGCGCTCAAGCTTCAGGTCGACAACTGGCGATGGGCAGGCGTACCCGTATACATCCGTACGGGCAAAGAGCTCGTTACGACCGCGACTGAAGCCTTTGTCGAGCTCAGGCGACCCCCGCGCGAGGTGTTCGGCGAGTTGGTATCGCCCGCCTCCAGCCACGTGAGGATGCGTCTCAGCCCGGATATCGTGATCGCTTTAGGAATGCGCATCAAGGTTCCAGGTGACCGCATGATCGGCAAGGACGTCGAGTTGACGGTGACGTCGACCGCCGGCGACATGAAGCCGGCCTACCAGCGCCTGCTCTCCGACGCCATGCGCGGCATACACGAACTGTTCGCCCGCCAAGACGGCGTCGAGGCCTCGTGGCGCATCGTCGACCCCGTGCTCGGCGGTGTCACTCCGCTGTATCCCTACGACCAGGGCTCCTGGGGACCGGCCGAGGCGGAGAACTTGATTGGAGCGGAGGGCCCCTGGATCGATCCGAGCGGCTGAGAGCAGCTGCGGAGACTCGCGACCGGAGGGAGGAGGAGCATTGCAGGCTGAGTGGCCGTTCTTCCTGTTCATCGGCCTCATACTGCTCGTGGTGGCGGTCATCATGGGCCTGTCCTCTGTCCTTGGCTCCCGCAGACCGGGCGGATACGAGGCCGGACCATACGAATCGGGAGTCAAGGCCACCGATCTTCCCCAGGGCGGCACGTCCGTGGAGTTCTTCCGGCTTGCCGTCTTCTTCGTGATCTTCGAGGTGGAGGCGGTCTTTCTGTTCGCCTGGGCGGTAACGGTGCGCGAAGTGGGCTGGTCGGGCTATGTGGAGATGCTCGTCTTCGTCGGTGCTCTTCTGGCGGCGCTCATCTATCTGTGGCGCCTGGGATCGCTCGATTGGAGGAGCACGGCCAGGAGGCAAAGGCAGGGATGAGCGGGCCTCGCCCAGATGCCGGGACGCCGTCCGGCGCCGCCGCTTCAGCCGAGGCCGGCGGGTCATGGGCGGAAGCCCGGCCGTCATCTTCTGACACCGGCCCCGCCGCCGGCCACTCGATCGAGGAAGCGCTAGCCCGCTCCACTCTGCTGACCCGGCTACAGGATCTGCTCGCCTGGGGACGCTCCAACTCGATCTGGCCCTTCAACTTCGGGCTCTCCTGCTGCTTCGTGGAGATGGCCACCAGCCTGACCCCCCGCTACGACATCGCCCGCTACGGAGCGGAGGTGATACGGGGTTCGCCCCGGGAGGCCGACCTGATGGTCATTGCCGGCACGGTCTTCATCAAGATGGTACCGGTCATCAAACGTCTCTACGAGCAGATGATGGAACCGCGCTGGGTCATCTCCATGGGCTCCTGCGCCAATTCCGGAGGGATGTACGACGTGTACAGCGTCGTTCAGGGGGTGGACACCTTTCTTCCGGTGGATGTCTACGTGCAAGGATGTCCGCCCAGTCCTACGACCTTCATGCAGGGTCTACTCCTCTTGCAGGAGGCCGTGGGTTCGGAGCGGCGCCCACTTTCCTGGGTGGTCGGTCCTCAGGGGGTGGTGCGACCGCCCCTGCCCTCCCGCCGCGACCGGCTGCGGGCCGGGAGAGAGTTGGCGACGGAGCTCAGACCTCCGGACGAGGTCTAGCGGCATGAGCGGCCCGAACGATGTCCTCTCGGAACTGGAAGAGCACTTCCCCGAGGTACCCTTTGTCCGCCAGCAGACGAAAGACGAGATCCCCACCGTGTGGGTACCGGCGCAATCCCTGCTTGCGACCTTGACCTATCTGAAGACAGAGAGCAAAGGCCCCTACCGTGCTCTCTACGACCTGGCCGGCATCGACGAGCGCACCCGTGTGAAGCGCCGGGATCAGCCCCCGGCCGATTTCACCGTCGTCTATCACCTGCTGTCCTATGAGCGGAACCAAGACGTGCGGCTGAAGGTGGCACTGGTGGGGGATGAGCCGGCGGTGCGGACCGTCACCAGCGTGTGGCCTGCGGCCGACTGGTATGAGCGGGAGCTCTGGGACATGTTCGGAGTGAGGGTGGAGGGACACCCCAACCTGCGGCGGATCCTCATGCCGCCTTGGTGGGAGGGTCATCCGCTCCGCAAGGAGCATCCCAGCCGGGCCACGGAGATGGGCACTTTCACGCTCTCCCCGGAAGACGACCGGCGCTACCAAGAGTCTCTTGAGATCCGCCCGGAAGAATGGGGCTTCTCCACTCCCGATCCCAGTTCGCGGATGATGTTCCTCAACCTCGGCCCGCAGCACCCGGGCACCCACGGTTTGCTCCGGGTGATCCTGCAGCTACGCGACGAGCGCATCGTGGACGCCGCACTGGATATCGGCTACCACCATCGTGGAGCGGAGAAGATGGGCGAGCGACAGACCTGGCACACCTTCATCCCCTACACCGATCGGGTGGACTACCTGGGCGGCGTGCTGAACAACCTTCCGTATGTCCTCGCGGTGGAGAAGCTGGCCGGCATCGAGGTGCCTCCACGGGCCCAAATGATCCGGGTCATGATGGCCGAACTGTTCCGCATCTCCAGCCACCTGGTGTGGTATGGGACCTTCGCCCAGGACTTGGGTGCGATGTCCCCGGTCTTCTATATGTTCGGTGACCGCGAGAGGTTACTCGAGATCGTGGAGGCGGTAACGGGCGGGCGCATGCATCCGAGCTGGTTCCGGATCGGGGGAGTCGCCCAGGACCTACCCGTGGGCTGGGGGAGGCTGGTCCGGCAGTTCGTCGACTATCTTCCCGCCCGACTGCACGAGTACGACCGCCTGGTCATGAACAACAGTATCTTGAAAGCCCGCACCCAAGGGGTCGGAGAGTTGACCAAAGACGAGGCGATCGACTGGGGGGTCACCGGGCCCAACTTGCGGGCGTGCGGGTTCGAGTGGGACTTCCGCAAGAAGCGCCCCTACTCGGGATACGAACAGTTTGCCTTCGACATACCTACCGCGGAGCGGGGGGATTGCTACGGGCGGGCTCAGGTGCGGGTGGAGGAGCTCCGGCAGAGCCTGAGGGTGGTCGAACAGTGTCTCGACAACATGCCTGCCGGCCCCTTTAAGGCTGAAGACGTCGCCGCTACCCCTCCCAGTGGCGAGCGGACACTGCACGACATCGAGACCCTCATCACCCACTTCCTGGGTGTCAGCTGGGGTCCGGTCATCCCCGAAGGAGAAGCGTTCGCTGGTGTAGAAGCTGCCAAGGGGAACAACGGCTACTACCTCATCAGCGACGGTGGCATCGGGGCCTACCGCACGCGTATCCGGACGCCCTCATTCGCTCATCTGCAGGCGGTGCCGCTGATGTGCCGGGGTCTGGAGGTGCCCGATCTCATCGCGATCCTCGGGAGCATCGATTTCGTGCTCGCCGACGTGGATCGCTGAGGCGGGAGGGAAGGGGAAGGGAGAGACGTGCTCAGCACATCGGAAAGGCGCCGGCTGGAGTCGGTGGTCGGCTTGTACGAGACCCGGTCGGCCGCGTCCGTGGAAGGATTGCGTATCCTTCAGGACAGCCGGGGCTGGGTGTCGGAGGAGGCGCTGGACGACCTCGCCGACTTCCTCGGTGTGGCTACCTCCAACCTGGAGAGCCTGGCCACCTTCTACAGCATGATCTTCCGCCGCCCCGTGGGCAGGCACGTGATCATGGTCTGCAACAGCGTCTGCTGCTGGATGCAGGGAAGCGAGCAGGTGGCCCGTTACCTGGGCGACCGGCTGGGGATCGAACTCGGCGCCACCACGCCGGACGGCCGGTTCACCCTGCTCCCCGTCGTGTGCGTGGGGGCGTGCGACCAGGCCCCGGCCATGCTGATCGATTGGCAGCTACACGGCGATCTGACCCCGGCCAAGATCGACTCGATCCTCAAACTCTACCCCTGACAGGTGAGACGGACGCGATGAACATCGAGAAGCCCATCACTCAGCACTTCCACAAGGATGGACGGCCCCTTAGCCTGCGGAAGTATCGGGCTGTGGGGGGCTACGAAGCGCTGCGGAGAGCTCTGAGAGAGATGTCCCCGGAAGAGGTCACCAAAACGGTGCTCGACTCCAAGCTGACCGGGCGGGGCGGGGCCGGTTTCCCGCCCGGTCGCAAGTGGGGCTTCATGGACACCACCGACGAATGGGCCACGTCGCGTTTCCTGGTCGCCAACGCCGACGAGATGGAGCCGGGCGCCTTCAAAGACCGCGTCATTATGCAGGGGAGCCCGCACCAAGTCCTCGAGGGCATGGCGATCGCTGCGTACGCCGTGGGGGCCGAAACTGCCTACCTATTCCTGCGGGCCGAATATGGGGCCACGGCCAAGATCATGCGCCGGGCCATCGCCGAGGCGGGCAAGGCCGGCCTCCTGGGCGAGCGCGTGCTGGGGACGGACTTCTCCCTGGAACTTCGCCTTCATGTGAGCGCGGGGCGCTACATCTGCGGCGAAGCCTCTGCCATGCTCAACGCCATCGAAGGCGAGCGTCCCGTGCCGCGCCACAAACCTCCCCATCAGACAAGCTCGGGCCTGTGGAGCAAGCCTACGGTAGTGAACAACGTCGAGACGCTGGCCTACGTCCCGCCGGTGATCCGCAACGGACCCGAGTGGTTCGCGAAGCTCGGAGCGGCAGGCGAAGGCGGGATGAAGATCTACACCGTGAGCGGCAGGGTGAAACGACCGGGAGCGTGGGAGCTGCCGCAAGGGACGACGATCCGGGAGCTGATCGAGGAACACGCCGGGGGCATGAAAGACGGTCTTCGCCTGCGGGCGCTTCTGCCGGGGGGCGGCTCCACCCGGTTCGTGCTCGAGAAGGACCTGGATACCCCGATGGACGAGGCCTCCCTCAACAGAGTAGGCAGCCGGTTGGGCACGGGCACCATAATCGTTCTGGACGACCAGACCTGCCCCATCGGTATGCTCGGCAACCTGGAGCATTTCTACGCTCAGGAATCGTGCGGGTGGTGCACTCCCTGCTGGCAAGGTCTCGAATGGGTCGACCGGCTACTGGGTTCCATCGAGGAAGGGCACGGCACCGCCGAGGACCTTGCCCTGCTCGAGTGGCACGCGGGACTCGTCAAGCCCGGCCACACCTTCTGCGACCTGGCCCCGGGGGCCATGGAACCCCTAGAGAGCGGGCTCAAGTTCTTCCGCGACGATTTCGTCCGGCACATCGAGGAAGGACGGTGTCCCTGGAAACCGGCCTCCCGCCGGTGGGGAGCGCCGCTGGGGATAGAGAGCACGGGGAACCACTGACGTGCCCACCATCTATGTCGACAACGAGCCGTTCGAAGTAGGGCCCGGGCAGAATCTCCTCGCGGCCTGTCTGTCGCTCGGCTTCGACATCCCCTATTTCTGCTGGCACCCGGCCATGGGTTCGGTGGGAGCCTGCCGCCAGTGCGCGGTCAAGCGTTACAGGGACGAGCACGACACCGAGGGCGAGATCGTCATGGCGTGTCTCACCCCGGCAGAAGACGGCACGCGCATCTCTATAGACGATCCCGAAGCGCGGGCCTTCAGGGCGGCGGTGTCGGAATGGCTCATGGCCAGCCACCCCCACGACTGCCCGGTGTGCGATGAAGGGGGAGAGTGCCACCTGCAGGACATGACCGTGATGACCGGGCACGTGCATCGCCGCTACCGCTATCCCAAGCGGACCTTCCAAAACCAGGACCTGGGGCCGTTCCTGAATCACGAGATGAACCGCTGCATCCAGTGCTACCGGTGTGTCCGCTTCTACACCGACTACGCAGGAGGAGACGACCTGGCGGCCATGGACACCCGCAATCACGTCTATTTCGGCAGGCACAAAGACGGCAAGCTGGAAAGCGAGTTCAGCGGGAATCTGGTGGAGGTCTGCCCTACCGGGGTCTTCACCGACAAGACCTTCAAAGGGCACTACACCCGGAACTGGGACCTGCAGACCGCCCCGTCGATCTGTGTCCACTGCGGGCTGGGCTGCAACACCATACCGGGCGAAAGGTACGGCCTGCTGCGCCGCATCCGCAATCGCTATAACGAGAGTGTCAACGGCTACTTTCTCTGCGACCGGGGCCGCTACGGCTACGAGTTCGTGAACGCCAAGAGTCGCCTCCGCCGCGTCATCATAAGATCGGCTTCCAACACCACCGCTGTCTCCGCCGGCGGTGCTTTCGAACCGACCGGGCCTCCGGAAGCCGGCGCCGGTTCAACCCCGGCCCCTGCTGCCGACGATGCCGTCCTCGCGGTGGCGGAGATGATCCGTTCGGCCAGAGAGCGGGGCGGCGGGGTCATCGGGATCGGCTCTCCCCGGGCCTCACTGGAAGCCAACTACGCCTTGCGCAGACTGGTGGGGGCCGACCGCTTCTACGTAGGCATGGCCCGGCGCGAGCGGCGCCTCGTCGATCTCGCCCACCGGATGCTCCACGAAGGGCCTTCACGCAGTTGCTCCCTTCGCGATCTGGAACAGGCGGACGCGATGCTCATCCTGGGTGAGGACGTCACCAACACCGCACCCATGCTCGACTACTCTCTACGGCAGTGGCTTCGGCGCAGACCGACGCCCGAGGCTATCAGCCTCGACATTCCTGAGTGGAACGATGCGGCCGTGGGCGAGATAGTCCACGAGGAGCCGAGCGACCTCCATATAGCCACTGTGCTCGAGACGAAGCTCGACCGTATTGCCGCCCAGACCTACCATGCGGCGCCGTCCGACCTCGCCCGACTCGGGTTCGCGGTGGCTCACCTACTCGACCCGCGGGCTCCAGCCGTTCCCGACCTTCCCAAGGAGATCGAGGACCACGCGCGGAGCATCGCCGCTGCCTTCGAAAAGGCTTCCCGCCCTATGGTGATCTCGGGGACCAGCTCCGGCAGCGAGGCGCTTCTGACGGCCGCAGCCAATGTGGCCTGGTCGTTACACGCCCACGGAGAAACGGCGGAGCTGTGTCTCGTGGTGCCGGAATGCAACAGCGTGGGTCTTGCGCTCATTGGAGGGCGCACCCTGGAGGAGGCGTTTGCCGAAGCGGAGGAGCCCGGGGTCGAAGTGGCCATCATCCTCGAAAACGATCTGTTTCGGCGAGCGTCCGAGGCCCGCGTCGACGAGTTGCTGAGCCGATGCCGGCACGTGGTCGTGATCGACCACACCGAGAGCAGGACGTCGCGCGCCGCCGAGGTAGTCCTGCCCGCGGCCAGCTTTGCCGAGAGCACCGGCACACTTGTGAACAACGAGGGGAGAGCTCAACGCTACTACCGGGTCTTCACGCCGAGTGGAGACGTGCGGGAGAGCCGGTGCTGGCTGGCCGACATCGTAAGGGCGCTCACGGATAGGAACGGGGATGGGAGGGCCGATGGCGACGCCACCGAGAGCTTGGATGACGGCGTCGGCGAGGGCGCGGACAACGGCGTCGACGAGGGGGCGGATGGCGGGGCTGACGGAGGCTGGAGCGTGGATGGTCTTACCAAAGAGCTCGCTAAGGAGGTCCCCGTGTTCGCCCCGCTGCCGGCGGTGGCCCCAGCCGCCGACTTCCGTATCCTCGGCATGAGGGTCCCCAGGCAACCCCACCGCTCCAGCGGGCGCACAGCCATGCACGCGGACGTGACGGTGTTCGAGCCGAAGCCCCCCGAAGATATCGAAGCTCCTCTGGCCTTCTCGATGGAGGGTTTCGAAGGCCAGCCGCCTCCAGCACTCCTGTCCCGGGTCTGGGCTCCGGGCTGGAACTCCTCGCAGGCGATCAACAGGTTCCAGGAAGAGGTGGGTGGACCACTCCGTGGCGGCGATGTGGGCGTGCGGCTGGTCGAGCCGGCCGAAGTAGGAGAGGTCGCCCATTTCCTGGACGTTCCGTCGGCGTTCGGCCCGACGGGCAAGGGGATGCTGGTGGCGCCGGTACACCACATCTTCGGCTCGGAAGAGCTGAGCTTCCGTTCCCCGAGCGTGGCCGCGTGCGCACCTGCGCCATATCTGGGGCTGAATCCGGCTGGAGCCGCCGGTCTGGAGGTGAGGGAGGGGGATCTGGTCTCTCTGCAGACCAGCGATGCTACCCGCTTCCTGCCGGTCAGGATCTTCCCCTCCTTGCCTCCGCGCGTAGCGGTGATACCGGTCGGACTGCCGGGACTGGAAGGTCTCGACCCCCCGTTCTACGCGGAGATCACTGGCGCGGGCGAGATCACTGGCGCGGGCGAGATCACGGGCGGGGACGACGTCGAGCGGGGGGAAGATCGTGCCTGAGACCGTCCGCCATGTTGTTCACGCACTGGTCTGGCTGCTGATCCCGCTACTCATGGCCGGAGGGCTTGTCTTTGGCGAACGGCGGCTGCTGGGACAGTGGCAGGACCGGTATGGCCCCAACCGGGTCGGCCCGTTCGGCGTGTTCCAGGTCCTGGCGGACGCGGTGAAGCTCATATTCAAGGAAGACTGGATCCCCCCGTTCGCCGACCGCCCGGTGTTCGTCGCCGCTCCCGCCATCATCCTGACCACGGTGTTGGCGAGCTTTGCCGTCATTCCGCTGGTTCCCGGTTTCGTGGTGGCCGATCTCAATATCGGGCTGCTGTTCTTCCTGGCTATGTCATCTCTGGGGGTGTACAGCGTGGCCTTGGCCGGCTGGTCGTCCCGCAGCAAGTACCCGCTGCTCGGCGGGTTGAGGGCCGCCGCTCAGATGCTGGGATACGAGGTCTTCATGGGGTTGTCCCTGCTGGGAGTGGTCATGATGGCCGGCTCGTTCAACCTCAGCCGCATCGTCGAAGCCCAACGGGGACTCTGGTACATAGTCCCGCAGTTCGTCGGGTTCATCGGCTTCCTGGTGGCGGGACTGGCCGAGACCCGGCGCATTCCCTTTGACCTGCCCGAGGCCGAGAGCGAGCTGGTGGCCGGCTACCACACCGAGTACTCGGGCCTGAAGTTCGGCATGTTCTATATCGGTGAGTATC
>CAZCCL010000018.1:0-1932 GCA_964497095.1 uncultured Gaiellales bacterium
TGAGGACGCCGCCCTTTGCCATGGTGTGCATCGAATCGATGACCGGCTTCACGAAGTACGGCCAACGAGGAATCTCCGCACTGAATGGGTGGGTCAGGTCTACGAATACTTTCTTTCCCATGGTGTTCCTTATTCTCCTTCTACTCGCTTGAGTTTCCGACACGCGGGCGTTAGTGCGCCCGGATTGCCCTTGGGGTAAGGGGCACATAGTATATAGGCCTCAGTCCGCTTCTGCCTCCTTCATCTCGCGGATGGCCTTGGTCAAGTAGGTGAGCAGATTGGCGCGCAACGCCTTCTGTGCTTCGGGCGTCCATTCCTGGAACCCGACCCCGCCGGTCTTGAAGCCCAACTCGCCCTTCTCGACCTTCTCCTTGAGGAGGGGCGAGGGCTCGTGAGAATCCTCCAGGTATTTCAGAACGTAGCTGTGAATGGACAGGGTCAGGTCGAGTCCCACCATGTCCGCGTTCTCGAGCGGAGCCAGCACGGGTAGCCGGAGGCCCGGTCCGTACTTGAGGCTCTCGTCGACGGTGGCGGCATCCGCGATCCCACGCTCCACGATGGAGATGGCCTCGCGCCACAAGGCGTGCTGCAACCTGTTGGCGACGAAGCCGGGGACGTCCTTGCGACAATGAACCGGGTGCTTGCCGATGGCGCGATGAAGGTCCATGGTGACATCGATCACCCAAGCCGGGGTCTCCTCCGTCTGGACCACCTCCACCAAGGGTATGAGGAACGGCGGGTTCCACCAGTGAGTCCCGATGATCCGGTCGCGTTTCTGCGACTTGCTTGCGATCTCCGTCGGACTCATGACCGAGGTGTTCGTGGCCAGGATCGCATTCGGCTTGCACATCTGGTCCAGTTTTTGGAAGGTGTCTTGCTTGAGGGCCATGTCCTCGGCGACGCACTCGAGCACGAAATCGGCATCGGTGGCCGCTTCTTCCATGATCTGCGTGGTCGTCACGCGGGCCATGGTCGCCTCGACGTCGTCGGTCTTTCCGAGACCCTGTTCGGCCAGAAAAGTCAAGTCGCTCCGCATGCCTACGACGGCCTTCTCCAGAGTCTCGGCCCTCCGGCTGTAGAGCCCGACCGGGTAACCGGCGCCGGCAAAGACCATGGCGCAGCCGTGGCCCATGTTGCCGCCACCGATGATGGCGATCTTCTTGACGTCTTCCAGCTTGATCATCCGGCCACCGCCCCGCCGTCGACGGAGAGGATGACACCGGTCACATAGTCAGAGGCTGGAGAGGCGAGATACACGGCGGCACCCACGAAATCGTCCAATTCAGCCGCGCGGCCCATGGGGATACGCGCCATGAAGATCTTGACCATCTCCGGATCGTTCTTGATCTGCTGCGTGAGCGGCGTCCAGAAGATAGAAGGAGCGATGCAGTTGCAGTTGATCTTGTGCTTCGCCCATTCGGTCGCCAGCTGCTTGGTGAGCAGATGGACGGCGCCCTTGGAGGTCCCGTAGGCTGCGTAGCCGCCGGGATGGCCCAGGAAGCCGCGCACCGAGCCGATGGTGATGACCTTGCCGCCGCCCCCCTGCTTGATGTACTCGGCGCCGGCGTACTTGGCGCACAGTAGGGTGCCGCGTACGTTGATGTTCATGACCTTCTGCCACTCATCGATATCGAAGGTCTCGGCCGGCTGGCGGTTGCCGGCGGACCCGGCCACCGTGACCATGATGTTGACCTTGCCGAAGTCCTTGATCACGGCCTCCATGGCGGTCTTGACGTTCGCATCATCGGTGACGTCGACGCCCGAAGCGACAGCTTTGCGGCCCAGGCCTTTGATGTCGGCCACCACGTCGTCCATCAGCTCGGGCTTGATGTCCCAGGCGGCGATATCGGCGCCGAACACCGCGAGGCCCTTCGCAAGCGCGTGACCGAGGGTGCCGCCCGCCCCGGTGACTACCGCTACCTTGCCGGTCAG
>CAZCCL010000018.1:1942-30300 GCA_964497095.1 uncultured Gaiellales bacterium
TCCTTGGTGTTTCCTCAGCCATTTCTCTCCTCCAGACTAGGGGTTTCCGTGCTTTGGCCAGGCAAGTTCAGCCGCCCAGCGGACGGCTCAGCTGGTTGGATATCCCAGGATCACAAGCATGCTTGCCGGATACTGGGTCTTGTTGCTGATGGAACGGCCTTCATCCGGGCCGATGTAGATGGAGTCGTGCGGCTTGAGCACGATGTCGTTACCGTCCTTGTCGGTGATGGTGACCTCGCCCTCGATGCACATGTAGATCGTGTCGAACGGCCGCCCAGGGCTGAAGTCCGCTCCTCCGCCCGGCAGGAAATGCGTGCAGCCCAAGGAGAACTGGGTGGTCCCGGTCTCATCCTTGCCCTGCAGCCTGAAACAGGCGCAATCATTGTGTGCCGGAGGCGAGTACCGCACTGCTTCGCTGATCGAAACCTTCTTCATGCTCCAACTCCTCCATCCAGCGACTGGCGTCGCAATTTCGATCCGGCAGCCCGACCGAGTGGTCCGGTCCAGAGAGAGATACTCTCGGGTGGCGTAGTCACGCGGCATCGGGCTATGTAGAACGGGCGGAAAGCAGAGCCGACCGCCCGTCTGACACCTTACTTCTTGGGAGGCAACCCCAGGATGGCCCGAGCTTCCGCCACATTGGCGACCGGCCGCTTGAACTCTTCGGCCAATCGCTGCACTTTCTCAACGAACTCGTAGTTGTGCTTCGCGAGCTCGCCTTTGCTCAGGTAGACGTTATCTTCCATCCCGACCCGCACGTGGCCGCCCATGTTGATCGCCATGGCCATGATGAGGTTGGCCGTGGGACCACAGCCGAAAGCCGACCAGGTCGAGCCTTCGGGCAACGAGTCGACCAGGTGGACCAGGTTCCTGGCGTTGCCCTCCATCCCTCCATACACGTGCATGCAGCACTGGAAGTGGATCGGGGACTTCAGGAAGCCGTCCTTCAGAAGGCGCTTGGCGTTCCACACCATGCCGGCATCGAAGACCTCGACTTCGGGCTTGATGCCGTTCTCGATGTAGGCCTTACCCAGCTTCTCGAGGAAGGTCGGAGAGTTGATGAAGACTCCCTGATAGAAGTTCATGGAGCCGGCGTCGAAGGTACCCATATCCGGCTTGAGTGCAACATGGGGAGCGATGCGCTCTTCGTCGGAGAAGCCGAGGCCGCCGGAGGAGGTCATGTTGATGATGATGTCGCACTTCTCGCGCACAAGGCCGACGGTCTCCCGGAATCTCTCCAGATCCATGGTGGCCTTGTCTTCCGTTGTGCGCACGTGGATGTGAGCGATGGAAGCCCCGGCCTGATAGGCCGCGTAGACCTCTTCCGCGATTTCCTTGGGCTGGGTAGCGAGGTAGGGGGTATTTTCCTTGGTGGTCATGGCTCCGGTCGTCGCCACGGTGATGATGAGTTTCTCCATACGTAAACCTCCGTGCCTCCGTTTTCTATCTGACAAGACGCCCGGAATCGTGGGCGCACCACGACGACCCTGGCAGGCAACACAAGAACCACCCAAGAGAATGGATCATGGCTCCACTCAAAAAGCGTGCGGGTGTGTTTCTTACTCTACAACATTTCGGGCCCGAAGGATAAGTTCCGCGACGGCAAGGCGTTCGGCGAACGTGACCTTGAAGACCGCCGGCGGGCAAGTGGCCATGTGGCCACGAGACGATGCCGCCGTCGATCAGAGGTCGACTATAATACCCGCTGTCCTCAAGGACGCCGAAGTGGCGGAATTGGCAGACGCGCTGGACTCAAACTCCAGTGAGGCTCACACCTCGTGCGGGTTCGACCCCCGCCTTCGGCATCTCTCGGTTCTCCCGCCGTTGGACCTTCCCACACCCGATCGGTGAGGGCGGAGAAGGAATCTTCGCAAACTCCACGAAACGAAGAAGTCAGCGGAAAAGATGGCGCTTCGTTGCGCGAAAAAGTTATAGATATCCTGAGGTACTGCTGCTACACTCATTGCTATGGACAAAGGCCCAGAAGCGACAGAGAAACGCTACGCGGAACTGGTAGGCGAGAAGCTACGGCGGTTGCGGCAAGACCGGGGTCTCAGCCTGCAGGAGGTCTGCGAGAGGTCCGGGGGCTCGTTCGTGGTCTCCACGCTCAGCGCCTACGAGCGCGGGAAGCGCAGCCTCAGTCTCGAGCGGCTCTATGAGCTGGCCTCCATTTACGGCCAGTCCCCCATGTCCCTTCTGGACATAGAAGACGACGCCGAGTTCCAGCGAACGCTCACGCGCAACGGGCCGCTTCGCATCCGACTCGACCACCTTGAGCGGCTGTCTCCGGAAGAGCGGCGCCCATTGGAGACTTACCTGGGCTTCCTGCGGGAGTTGCGGAACGACCCCTCACGCGACCTGCTGACCATCCGCAAGGACGATCTCACCTATCTGTCCGGGCTTTATGGCGTGCGGCCGCAGGCGCTCAAGGACTACCTGACGAACGAGGGCATCCTCATCGCCCAATAAGGTGAGGCACCGGCCGGGCTGTCCGGGAGTGCCGGGTGCCGTGGGCAGTCCATCCACTGGATCTTTTCACGTGAGTCCGTCGGCTCCCTCACTCCGATCCCGCCCTTCTGCCGACTCCCCCTTCGCCTGCGGCCCCGATCGCCGCTCCCGCCTCCCGAAGGAAAGAGCCGACCCGCTGCAGTGCAGCTGCCGGAGCCCCGTCGGCACCCACCATCTCGACCAGGGCGCTGCCGATGATGACCCCGTCGGCGTAGGTCGCGACCGTGGCCGCCTGTTCTATGTTCGATACCCCGAACCCCACTGCAAGAGGGAGGTCGGTGTGGCGCCGGATCCGGGCCACGAACTCGGGAAGACCGGCCCGGAGAGCGGCCCTGGTCCCCGTGACCCCGGTGGTCGAGACGCAGTAGATGAAACCTGAGGCTGCCCCCGCGATGCGGGCCAATCTTGCATCTGTACTGGTGGGAGCCGCGAGTAGGATCACATCCACTCCCCAGGCCCCAGCGAAGGTCTGAAGCTCTCCGGCCTCCTCGACCGGCAAGTCGGGTATCACCACCCCGAGCACGCCCTGGTCCCGGCAACGCCTGAAGAAGTCGTCCGCACCCATGGCCAGGATGGTGTTGAGGTAACTGAGAAGGACTATCCTGGCGCCTTCGCCGGCGGCCCGGCCGGCCAGATCGAGCACCTGCGCGGGTCGCACCCCTTGGCGAAGCGCCACTTGGGAGGCCGCTTGGATCACGGGCCCATCGGCCAGCGGATCGGAGAACGGTATCCCCAGTTCGACGATATCGGCGCCACTTGCCGCATAGGTGCGGAGGATCTCGAGACAGGAGTCCGGATCGGGATAGCCGCCCACGGCGTACGGCATGAGGAGGGGTCGGCCGCTCTCGCGGAAGACCTGGGTCAGGGTGCTCACGACCTCACCCCTAGGGCGTCGGCGACGCTGTAGACATCCTTGTCTCCGCGCCCGGAGAGATTGACCACTACCACCTGGTCCTGTCCGAACCCGTGCTCTTCTCGGAGAAGGTAGGCGATGGCGTGGGCGCTTTCGAGAGCAGGGATGATCCCTTCCAACCGGGACAGGACCCCGAACGCTTCCAGGGCCTCCTCATCTGTGGCGGTGGTGTACTCAACCCGATGCTCGTCCTTGAGGAACGAGTGCTCCGGACCCACCGAAGGATAGTCCAGTCCTGCAGCGATCGAGTGCGCCTCCTGGATCTGGCCGTCCCGGTCCTGCAGGACGTAGGAGAAGGAACCATGGAGTATGCCCGCCGTTCCTCGAGCGAGCGAAGCTCCATGCTTGCCCGAATCGAGTCCGAGGCCACCCGCCTCCACCCCCACCAGGCGGACGGACGGCTCGTCCAGGAACGGGTGGAAGATCCCGATGGCATTGCTGCCCGCGCCTACGCAGGCGACCAGCCCGTCCGGGAGTCTTCCCTCCTTCGCCAAGATCTGCTCCCGGGTCTCCAGGCCTATCACGCTCTGAAAGTCGCGCACCATAGTCGGGTACGGAGCCGGACCGACCACGGAGCCGATGATGTAGTGAGTGTTCTCCACGTTGGCCACCCAGTCGCGGATCGCCTCGTTGGTGGCGTCCTTGAGCGTCCCACTGCCGGATGTGACCGGGAGGACCTCGGCGCCGAGCAGCCTCATGCGAAACACGTTCAGTTCCTGGCGGCGGATGTCTTCCTCTCCCATGTACACGTGACACTCGAGTCCGAACAGGGCTGCGACGGTGGCGGTAGCCACCCCATGCTGCCCTGCCCCCGTCTCCGCGATAATCCGGCCCTTGCCCATACGCACGGCTAGGAGGATCTGGCCCAAGGTGTTGTTGATCTTGTGCGCCCCCGTGTGGGCGAGATCCTCGCGCTTCAGGTAGACCTTGCAGCCGGCTCTCTCCGAGAGTCGCCGGGCGAGATAGAGCGCAGTCGGCCGACCGGCATAGTCGACCTGCAGCGCCCGCAATTCCGCCTGGAAATCGGGGTCTTCTCGATATATCTGATAGGCCTCTTCGAGTTCCTCCAAGGCCGAGACGAGGGTCTCCGGCACGTACCGTCCGCCCCAGGGACCGAATCGATGTGGCAAAGTCACCTTCCTGGTCCTTTCTGTGGTTCGTCCTCGCCATCTCCCGGCGCAGCGGCACGCCGCGCCCCGGCGACCTGGGCAAAGAGCCTTTCCATGAGCCGGGCGTCCTTGACACCCGGCGATGTCTCTACCCCGCTCGACACGTCCACCCCCCAGGCTGATGATTCCTCGAGCGCAGTACACACGTTGCCCGGACCGATGCCCCCAGCCACTAGGAGAGGCAGGTCGACGGCCGATTCTCGGGCAAGCTCCCAGGGAAAGCTGGCTCCGGTGCCTCCGAAACGCCCCGACTTGCGGGTGTCCAGGAGGACCAGGTCGGCGTCCACACAGGCCTGCTCGACCCTCTGGCGGACAGCGTCCGGGTTGCGCTCCTCTGCGGCCACCGGAACGGCCTGAATGATCAGGACCCCGCGCGATCCCGATCCTGGTGCGGAAGCGCTCGCCGACCTGGGAGACCCAGGGGACCCGGGACCATCCGCGGACCGTCCTGCCACCGCGGACCCGCCGGCGAGTCGCAGAGGACTCTCCCACCCCGCCAGCGCTTCTCTCACCGAGTGAGCCCCGAGGCCCGAATCTCCGTGCAATTGGACAGCGTCCAGGCCCACCTGCTCGACCACCCGCGCGATCTCCTCGGCCGGCACGTCCCCGAACACTCCCACGGCAAGGGGCACCGGCATACCTGTGTATCCTTCGTCCGAGGTCGAATCTTTCCCGCCCCGCGCATCCCGGGCGACCTGGTCGATCAGTCCCCGAGCAGTCGCCGGGGCCAGTCGGCGCGGGCTGGGCGCGAAGACGAAGCCGAGCGCCCAGGCGCCGAGGTCCCGGGCCAGGACGATATCCTCCCCTCGGGTCAAGCCGCAGATCTTGACCACCGGACCGGTGAGATCATCGGCCGGCCGCCACCATTGGGGCGCCCTTGTAGGCTGGCCGCCGATGTCTCAGGCCCTCCGGCGCGTGTACAGGAACATGGCAAGAACCGAGACGAGCATGAGCACGAACATGATGGCGAACCAGATCGTGCTCTTATACGGCATGTCGAAGAAGTTGGTCCCGAAGAGACCGACAATGAAGGAAAGGGGAAGGAACATGGTGGCCACCACGGTTAGCTGCTTCATCACCCGGTTAAGCTTGTTCGACACGCTCGAAAGGTGCAGGTCCAGCGCCGACGAAAGGATGTCCCTGTAGGTGTCCAAGAGCTCGAGGTCCCGCATGATGTCGTCGTGCACGTCGCGAAAATAGACCTCGGCCTCGGGCTCCACGTAGAGGACTCCGTGCGCCCCCAACCGCTGCAGGACGTCCCGCAAAGGGACCAGCCGCCTCCGTAACTCCACAAGGTCCCGTTTGAGACTGAATAGCTCCTGCACTGCAGCCTCGCCGACAGTCACTATCACCTGGTCTTCAAGAGCATCTACCCGGTCGTCCAGTCTATCCAGCGTCGGCTCCAGGCTTTCCACCAACAGCTCACAGACTTGATAGGCGATGAAGCTGGGGCCTCTGTCCCGCGAGAAGACCTGCCGGGTCACCCTTTCCGCGAGAGCCTGGTAGTCGAGGTCACTGATGTCTCCCACCGATATCAGCCATCGAGGGCCGAGGAACAACCTCAGCTCCCGCAGTCGCAGCACGGTCGATCCCTGTGCCGTCGCCTCCCCATCGACCGAAAGGTCGCCGGGCCCATCGGCCGGCGCCTCTACAGAGAAAAGAGAGATGTACAGGTGATCCGCGAACTCCTCCACTCGAGGACGCTCCGGTCCATCGCGCAGGCTCTTGACTGCGATCTCATCCAGCCCCATCTCATCGAGGGCCTCCACCACGGGCGGCCGCAGATCGGCATGGACCCAGGTGATCGGGCAGCCTGGTTCCGCGAGCCCCACGAGGGCCGCCGGCAACGCGTCCGGAGTCAGATCCCGGCGCCCTTCGGATGTGAGCACCCTTATTCTAGGGCTTGTTCTGGGGTCCAGGGTCCGGTCCGCGGTTCTCATGGCACGAGAAAGACGGGGATCTCCACCGAGCGCATCACCTGCTCGGCAGTGCTGCCCAGGATGAGATTGTGAAGCGCCGAGTGACCGCGCATGCCCATCATCACCAGGTCTGCGGCTTCTTCCGCCAGGATGCCCGCGGCGGCTTTGGCCGCCCGCCCGGGCACGACGGCGTACGCGACCTCGAGACCGAGCGGCCCCAGGTAGGCCTTGGCCTCTTCCTGGGTGAAATCGCCTTGAGAGGTATCGTCGTCCGCGGTCACGACCTTCAAACTCATCCCGGTGTGCGCAGCCACATCGGCTGCCAGCTTCAGCGCCCGATTGGCCGTATGGCTGCCGTCGAACAGGACGAGGGCCTTGCTCAGAGACCGGTAGGCGCCTTCGGCCAAGAGTACGGGCGTGCCCGAACGCTGGGCCACCTGCTCGGCGGTGGAGCCGAGAAGATCGCGGCCCCACTTGGCGTGCTCGCCCCTCTTTCCCATCACCACCAGATCGTGAGAAGCTCCGATCTCGGCTATCACCTGGCTCGGAACCCCCTCCTCGGTGCGCGTCTCGACCGGCAGCCCCGCCCCCTCGGCCGCCTCGCGGAAATCGCTCAGGATGCGTTCGCTCTTGACCCTGAACTTCTCCATGACGTCGAGGGTTACTAGGGTCGGAGGCACTGCTTCGAAGGTGTAGGAGTAGTCGAGATAGGGCGGCATTTCCAGGTACCGGATATCGAGGACATAAAGGCCCGTGAGCCGGGCCCGATAGACCTTTCCGAGCGCCAAGGCATGATCCAGCGCGGCTCGGGCGTGAGCCGACGAATCGACGGGCACCAATAGGGATTTCATCATAGAGCCTCCCCTCTCTCGAAAGTGACGATCGGTCTCCGGGCCACCGCCGGAACAGGATGCATCAACTGCGTGACAGCAGTTCCCACATGGGGGTTTCGGAGGAGACTTTCCCCCACCAACACTCCGTCAACCCCGCAGGCCGCCAGCCGGACGATGTCGGCATGCGTCCAGATCCCGCTTTCGCTCACGAGAAGTCTCTCCGGGGGCACGAGATCCGCCAGTCCCAGGGTCGTCTCCAACGAGACCGTGAACGTGCGGAGATCGCGATTGTTGATCCCGATGATCACCCCTTCGACTTGAAGTGCACGGATCATCTCCGACCGGTCGTGCACCTCGAGCAACACATCGAGTCCCAGTTCGATGGCCAGTCTCGCCAAGCAACGGAGTGTCTCGTCGGGAAGAAGAGCAGCGATGAGCAGCACCGCGTCCGCACCCCAGACTCGGGCTTCATGGAGCTGATACGCATCGAGAATGAAGTCTTTTCGAAGCAGAGGCAGCTGCGTGGCAGCGGCCGCCGCCCGAAGATCGTCCGGGCTGCCCAAGAAGTGCTCTTCCTCCGTGAGGATCGAGACCGCCCGGGTACCGGCCTCCTCGTAAGCTCTCACGAGGGGAGCCACCTCCAATCCCGGGCGGATGGGGCCTTTGCTGGGGGAGGCGCGCTTGACCTCGGCAATGAGCGACACACCCGAAGCCCGGAGAGCCTCGGCAAAGGAGGATCGAGACCCCGGCGTGGCCAGCGTCTCCAGTTCGCCCAGCGGGACCCGCCGCTTCCTTTCCTCCAGGCGGGCGACGACCGAAGGCATGATCCGGTCAAGATAGGTCGGCCCACCTGGAGGCATGCCGTCCCCGGCGCCGGCGGAGGCACCGGCCGGACCCGCAGTCGCCTCCTGGTCACGCGCACTCAAGCGGCACCCCCGGCCCGGTTGGTGAACCGCACCATGTCCTCCAGGACCTGGGCGGCCCGACCGGAGTCGACGGATGTCCGGGCGAGCCCTATGCCCTCGTCTATCGACGACGCCGCTCCGGCCACGTACAAGGCAGCCCCCGCGTTCAGTAGCACCACATCGCGAGGGCCGCCGGGCCGCCCGTCGAGCACGTCCCGGGTGATGGCCGCGTTGGTCTCCGGGTCCCCTCCGGCCAGAACGGCCGGCTCTCGCCGAGCGATCCCGTGCTCCTCAGGGTAGAAGACGCGGGCGGGCGCCACGCTTTCTCCGTTCAGCTCCACTACCGTGCTGGCCCCGGTCACAGACAGTTCGTCGATCCCTTCTTCGCCGTGGACCAGGAGCGCTCGCTCGCAACCCATGCGCGCGAGCGCTCCTGCAAGCACCTCCATGTACTCCGGCGCACTCACCCCGACCAGCAGCCTCCTGACCCCGGCCGGATTGGTGAGCGGACCGAGGAAGTTGAACACAGTCCTTACGCCCAGGGCTTTACGCACCTCGGCCACGCGCTTGGAGGCTGGGTGATGAAGTGGAGCCAGCATGAACCCGATACCGACCTCCGCGATGCAGGCGGCGATCTCAGCCGGCGGGAGATCCACCCACACTCCCAGAGCCTCCAGCACATCCGCCGAGCCGCAGCGGGAGCTGGCCGCTCGGTTCCCGTGCTTCGCCACCTTCACCCCCGCTCCCGCCACCACGATGGCCGCCGTCGTGGAGATGTTGAACGTCCCCCAGCCGTCTCCTCCGGTGCCGACCACGTCGACCAACCTGTCCGCGCCGGGAACCACCACCCTGACCGCCCGCCGGCGCAGGGCCTGAGCCAAGCCGGCTATCTCGTCGGCCGTCTCTCCCTTGACCCGCAACCCCATGAGGAAGGCAGCGGCCTGAGCGTCGCTCACTCCACCCTCGACCAACTCCTCCAACGCCGCGAAGGCCTGGTCTTGAGACAGGTCGCGACGCTCGGCCAAGTGCTGCAGCACCTCGGTGAAGGTCAGCGTCGAGGTCGTTGTCCAAGTCGCCATGGCCGTCACCGACCCTTGAGGCTCCGGCCGCCTGTCCCGCTGCCCTCGGCTCGGCCCCCACCGTCGTCCCACCGGGCCTTGCGCCGGCTCAGGAAGCCGAGGAGCAGGTCCTTGCCCACCGCCGTCAGCAGACTCTCGGGGTGGAATTGCACCCCCTCGACGGTGAACTCCCGGTGACGCACCCCCATGATCACGCCATCCTGGGTCCAAGCAGAGCACTCCAGGACCGACGGCAGGTCTCTGTGCAGGACCAACGAGTGATAGCGGGTGGCCACGAACGGTTGGGGAAGTCCGGCGAAGATGGTGCGGCGGTCGTGGTGTATGAGAGAGGTCTTGCCGTGGACCGGCGCGTCCCCCCTAATCACGCGGCCGCCGTACGCTTGCCCGATCGACTGATGCCCCAGACAGACCCCCAGGATCGGGTACTCCCCGCCCAAGGCACCGATGGCTTCCAGGCTGATGCCCGCCTCGTCCGGGGTGCAGGGACCAGGGGAGATGACCAGGTGAGTCGGCCGCTCCTCCCGGATGCCCGCCACCGATATGGCATCGTTGCGGAAGACCCTGATCTCGGCCCCCGAGATCTCCCCCAGATACTGCACCAGGTTGTAGGTGAAAGAGTCGTAGTTGTCGACGACCACGATCCGCAGGTCTCTCAGTCCCGGGGCAGGAAAACGGGCCAGATCTTGGCCAATACTGAAGCTCTCCTTAAGCTTGATTTTCTCAGAAGTCGTTGCCATCATCATGACCTACTCCCATTCCTCCTGAGCGGCCGCCAGTTCGATGGCCCGGAACATCGCCCGAGCCTTGTTCTCAGTCTCCACGAATTCGCTTTCCGGGTCGGAGTCGGCGACGATGCCGGCTCCTGCCTGCACGTAAGCCCGGCCATCGCGGACGAGGATGGTCCGGATGTAGATGCAAGAGTCGAGATCGCCCGAGTAGCTCAGGTACCCGATGGCTCCCGCGTACGGGCCCCGTCGTGTCGGTTCCAGCTCGTCGATGATCTCCATGGCCCTCACTTTCGGCGCCCCGGAGACCGTCCCCGCGGGAAACACCGCCCGCAAAGCGTCGGCAGCCTCCACTCCCTCTTGCAGTTCTCCTACCACCGACGACACCATGTGCATCACGTGGCTGTACCGCTCCACGTCCATGAACTCGTCCACCCTCATCGTGCCCGCCCGGCACACCCGGCCCAGGTCGTTGCGGCCCAGATCCACCAGCATGAGATGCTCGGCCCGCTCCTTCTCGTCGGCCAGCATCTCCTCGGCGAGGGCGGCGTCTTCCGCCGGGGTCGCCCCCCGCGGCCGGGTCCCCGCGATGGGACGAGTCTCGGCTCGGCGGCCTGTCACGGTCACCAGCGGTTCCGGGCTCGAACCAACCACCTCGAAATCCCGGAAGGACATGTAATACATGTATGGGCTCGGGTTGACGGCCCGAAGACCGCGATAGATGGAAAAGCCGCTGGTTGTGACGGGCCGCTCGAAGCGCTGCGAGAGCACCACCTGGAAGGCGTCTCCGGCGTATATGTACTCGCGCACCCGCTCGACCGCGGCCAAGAAGCGCTCGCGCTGGAAATTGGAGCGCACGGGCGGCTCGAACCCGCCTGCTGCCCCCCCGCGGCGGCCGAGGATCCAGCCCGGGTCGGGGATCGGCGCCCGCAACCTCGCCTTCACCTCGCGCAGGCGCGCCGCAGCGGCTTCGTGGGCAAGATCCAGGTCGGGCTCGTCGTCACAGAAGATGTTGGTGAGTAGGGTGATGGTGTGCTGCAGGTGGTCGAAGACCACGACGACATCGGTCAGCAAGAAGGCCATGTCGGGAAGACCGAGGTCGTCGACAGGCGCATCGGGCAGCCGCTCGACATGGCGGACGCAGTCATAGCCGAAATAGCCGACCGCTCCACCGACGAACGGTGGCAACCCCTCAAGCGGGGGTACCCGGTAGCGGCTCAGGTGCCGGGCCATGAACGCGAACGGGTCTTTTCCGCTCTCGGTCAGAGAGAGATGAGTATCGACCCCGCTTCGTCTGATTGTGATGGTATCGCGGGAAAGGCGGATGCTCTCCCAGGCCTTGATCCCCAGGAAGGAGTAGCGGCCGAGTCGCAGGCCTTGCTCGGCGCTCTCCAGAAGGAAGCAGCCGGCTGCTTGGCGCAGCTTGAGAAAGGCCGAGACCGGGGTCTCGGTATCGTCCAGGAACTGGTGCGAGACGGGGATGAGGTTGTAGGTGGCGCTGAGCCTTCGCGCCTCCTCGAGCGAGGGCGCGATGGCGATACTGCCGGATATCATGGCCGCCTACCTTTCTGGGCGAGAAAGAAACGGGGGCCGCTCTCCGGCGGGAGGGCTAAGCCATCGGCCGTCGAAGCAGGTGAAATCGCCGGTGTGGCAGGCGGCACCGGTCTGTTCGACGAGGGCCAGAAGAGTGTCGCCGTCGCAGTCGTACCGGAGCTCGCGGACTCTCTGGAAATGGCCGGAAGTGACCCCTTTGTTCCAGAGCTCGGCGCGCGAGCGGCTGTAGAACCAAGTGGTACCGGTCTCGAAAGTCCGGCGAAGAGACTCCTCGCTCATATAGGCGAGCATCAGGACCTCACCCGTGCTCCACTCCTGCACGATGCAGGGTACGAGGCCTTGGGAGTCGAACTTGATACCGGACAGGTCAGGGAAGGGGCCGAGGGTGCCCCGGTCATCCTCGCTTCGAGCAGCACCGGCCGGACCGGCGGCAGACGGACCAACGTCGATCATCACGGTCTCTGGGCTGTCATCTCGATCTTGCACTGTATCCCTTTCATGGTCAATTACCAGCCAGTCGGCGCGTATCTGCGCCGGGAGCCGGCCATGACGATCCGAGGATCATCCGGCCCCTGGAGGCGCCCCCCGCAGAACGCGAGGGGCTAGAACCACGAAAGTTGCCGGCCGCGGAAAGGACCATGGTGCTGATGGTGCCACCACGAACCGGTCCCGCCGGGGGACTGGGCGCGTGTGCGCCGCTCGGTCGAGAATGTGGTCTTGCTGCTCATCTCATCGCTATCCATCAGCACTGCGGTGGTGAGCGGGTATGATACATCCTCACGCGACCCTTGTGAAGAATGGAGCCGAGCACGGATGGACCATGCAGCCGAGATGATCTTCACCGGCGACGAATTGCTGCGCGGCGACGCGGTCAACACCAACCAGGCTTACCTGGGACAACGACTGCTCGACCTGGGCATATTCGCCACCCATGCCCTTTGCGTAGCCGATCAAGTTGCCGCCATCGTTGCCGCCATCGAGGAAAGTCTCTCGCGTCATCCGAGCGTGCTTGTGCTCTCAGGCGGGCTGGGCCCCACCGAAGACGACCTGACCCGGGAAGCCGCTGCGGAGGCCCTCGGTCGCCCCCTCGAGCACCATGAGGACCTGTTGGAACTCATCCGCGAGCGCTTCGCGTCCCGAGGATTCACCATGGGCGAGAGCAACCGCAAGCAGGCTTCTCTTCCGCAAGGGGCTTCCCCCATCCCCATCTCGGGGACTGCCCCCGGTTTCACCATCCAACACGGCGACACTCTCGTGGTCGCCGTCCCCGGGGTGCCTTGGGAACTCAAGGAGATGTGGGAAGGGACTGTGGAGCCGATGCTTCAAGCCCGTTCGGGCCCGGAGGGCGGTCACGCGGTCAGGCGCATACGCACGTTCGGCATCGGAGAGTCGATGGCGGCGGAGATGCTCTCGGAGCTCCCCTGGCGAGGCACCGATGTGGAGATAGGCACCCGAGCCCAGTCGGACGGCCTCACCGTGGTCCTTCGCGGTCCGGCGACCCCGGAAGGGACTCAGAAGCTGGACGCCCTGCAAGAGCGCATCTGCGAGATCTTGGGCGACCGAGTGTTCGGCCTGGACAGCGACGGACTGCCGGAAATCATCGGCGGGCTCCTTCGCCGGTCGGGACTGAAGGTGGCGGTGGCGGAATCTTGCACGGGTGGTCTGGTGGCCAAGCGTTTCACCGACGTGCCCGGCAGTAGCGGGTATTTCATCGGCGGGGTCGTCGCTTATGACAACGACGTGAAGACTGAGGTGCTGGGCGTACCCGCGCCGCTGCTGGTCGAGCAGGGAGCGGTGAGTGAAGAGGTCGCGGCGGCCATGGCGGAGGGGGTAGCCAAGTTGCTCGCCACAGGCTGCGCCCTATCCACGACAGGCATCGCCGGCCCTGAGGGCGGGAGCGAGGAGAAGCCGGTCGGGCTGATGTTCATCGGGAGCGTCGTACGGGGAGTCACTGAAGTGGAGCGGCTGCGCCTCTTCGGGCGCCGGGATCAGATACGGGAGAGGGCGGCGATGGCCGCTCTCGACCTGCTGCGGCGCCGGTTGCTGCGCGATGTCCCAGCCGATCAGTCGACCGGCGGGGGCGGTGAATCTTCGGCCTGAAGCTCGGCACGCGGACGTGGAGGTGTCGAGCTTGCCGGTGGAGACATGCAGGCATAGTTCCAGGCGACTTAGGGTATCTCCTCTCCCAACATGGACAACCCACCGACAATGGACCGGGTCGCAACGGAGAGGTGACAGCATGGATCAACCCAAAGTCTTCCTATACGCGCTCAGCACTTGTGGTCACTGCAAGAACACCAAGAAGCTGCTCGACGACAACGACGTCGAGTACGACTTCGTATATGTCGACCTTCTTTCCAAGGACGAGATGGGCAAGGTCCTGGACGAGGTGCGGAAGGTCAATCCGCAGACCTCCTTCCCCACCATCCTTATCGGCGACAAGGTCATAGTCGGATACCGCGAACTCGAGATCCTGGAGGCGCTGGGGCTGTGAGCACTGTCGAGGAGACGTATGAGCGGCTGAAGAAGGTGAACGAGCCCAAGGGCTATTTCTTCAGCAACAACCAGCAGATGGTCATGGATCTGATCGAAGGTCTCTTGACCAACAAGGAGCGGTACGGCTACATGTGCTGCCCCTGCCGTCTGGCCTCGGGAGACCGGGACCACGACAAAGACATCATCTGTCCCTGCGACTACCGCGAGGCCGATGTCGCGCAGTTCGGAAGCTGCTACTGCAACCTGTACGTGTCGAAGGAATGGAACGAAGGGACCATCCCTCACGAGACGGTGCCCGAGCGGCGTCCACCCGAGAAGTTCTTTTTCCAGTGGCCCGGCTCTGACGCCTGAATAGGATCGGAGTCGGTCCTGAGGGGCGGGATCGGGCAGGCCGATGGCCCGCCCCTTCCGCCCCTTCCGCCCCTTCTTTCTCCCTATCCAGCCCGGGCAAGCACGGGTGCACGCGTGTGCTAGCCTAGGCTCCCGCGCAAGCTGAACCACGCAACCCTGAGCTAGGTGGCCCGGTGAGTGCGAGCGACCGCTGGAACACGGCGGCCGTTACTGGTTAGAATGGGACCTCAGGTTCCCGGCGTCACGCCGAGGTGGCGCCCGCGCTAAAGAGAGAGGACGAAAGGAGGTCTCACCAGGCATCAGACGGCGGTTCTCCGCATGCTGGACCGTTGGGGCGTCAAGTTTGAACAAGAAGTGTGAGGTGCTCTCCGCAATGCCCGCATTACGATCACGCCGCGTCTTCATCTGTAGCGCACTCGTGGTACTGCTCGTCGCCGTCGGCCTCTTTGCGGCTGCCTGTGGCGACGACACCGAGCAGACTACGACTACCACCGTTGCTGCGACCGAAACCACAGCTACTACCGCTGCTCCCACCACGGAAGCGGAATCTACCACCACCACCACGGCAGCCGAAGCCCCCGAGGAGTTCGTCTTCGGCATGGTGCTCGTAGGCCCCTACAACGACAACGGCTGGAGCCAGGCCAACTACGAAGGCGGGCTCTACGTCGAGGAGAAACTCCCCGGCGCCAAGATGGTGTACGTCGACAAGGCCAATACGGCCGACCGGCCGGGGACCACCGTCGAGCAATTGGCCGAGGAGTTGCTGGCCCAGGGCGCGAAGATGGTCTTCTTCACCTCCGATGACATGAAAGACGGCGCCATAACCTTCGCCAAGGCTCACCCGGACATCCCGGTGGTCCACACCTCCGGCGACGGCGCTTGGATGGAGGGTAAGGACTACCAGAACATCCCCAACCTGAGCAACATCATGGGCCAGATGGAATACGGCAAGATGATCGCAGGGGCCGCTGCCGCCCTGACCACCCAGACGGGTAAGATCGGCTATCTGGGACCCTTGATCAACGACGAGACCCGCCGGCTGGCCGCTTCTGCCTACCTGGGTGCGAGGTACGCGTGGACCGAGTACCACAAGAAGGATCCGGCCGATCTGCAGTTCAGTGTCAACTGGATAGGCTTCTGGTTCAACATCCCGGGCGTCACCTCCGATCCCACTCAGGTGGCCGACAACTTCTTCAACCAGGGGTACGACGTGGTCATCTCGGGCATCGACACCACCGAAGCCTTGGTGGAAGCGGGTAAGCTCGCCGACGCCGGCAAGCAGGTCTGGGCGATCCCCTATGACTTCGTAGGCTCGCTCGAGGAGGCTCCTGAAGTCGCCCTCGGTGTCCCCTACTTCAACTGGGGCCCGGCGTACCTCAAAGCCGTCACCGCCGCGCGGGACGGACAGTGGAGCAGCTACTGGGAGTGGAACCCACCGGACTGGGCCGATATCAACAACCCGGACACCTCGGCCGTGGGCTTCCAGAAAGGTGAGGGCCTGTCGGGAGATGCCGCCGCCACGTTGGACGAATTCATCGCAGCCCTGGCCGGAGGCCTGAACCTGTGGAAAGGCCCTTTGAACCTCCAGGACGGCAGCAGCTACCTGGCCGAAGGAGCCGAGGCCACTCCGCAACAGATCTGGTACCTGCCTCAGCTCTTGGAAGGCATGGAAGGCCAGAGCGTATCCGAGTAGTTGGCACAGCATCGACCAAAGGTTGTTTCGACGAAGGGGAGACCGGCACGGTCTCCCCTTTCTGGTTCTTGGAAGAGAACACCCGAGGTTCCCTGAGAGTTGGAAGTCAGACTCACCGATATTCACAAACATTTCGGCCCGGTCAAGGCGAATGACGGGATCAGCCTCACGGTGCCTGCCGGCACCATCCAGGGGATCTTGGGTGAGAACGGAGCAGGCAAGAGCACGCTCATGAAGATCCTGTCCGGCTTCCAGCCGGCGGACAGGGGACGGATCTTCCTGGACGGGAAGAAGGTGGAGATGCGCACCCCGGCCGACGCCATCGAGCACGGAGTGGGCATGCTCCACCAAGACCCCCTCGACTTCCCCCCTATGCGGGTGATCGACAATCTGCTTATCGGCGCTCCCGGCGGGATAGTGCCTCGCCGGGCAGACACCGCCCGGGCTGTTGACGAGCTGGCCCGTTCGCTCGGACTGTCGATCGATCTGAAGGCGGAAGTCGGTTCCCTCACCGTGGGCGAGCGGCAGCAGTTGGAGTTGCTCCGTCTCCTCTGGTTGGGCGCAGGGGTCCTCATCCTGGATGAACCGACCACCGGCATCAGCGCGCGTCAGAGGGCGGAGCTGTTCGAGACCCTGAGGCGCTTGGCCGCGCAGGGAAAGACCGTGATCTTCGTGTCTCACAAGCTCGACGAGATCCAGGAGCTGTGCACCCGGGCGGCGGTGCTCAGACAGGGGCGCCTGGCCGGAGAGGCACTGCGCCCGTTCGACATGCAACAGCTCGTGACCATGATGTTCGGACGAGAGATATCTCCCGGGGAGCGCGTGACCTGCACACCAGGGCCGGCGCTGCTGCGGCTGTCCGATGTGGAAGCCGAGCACCGCCGCATCCGTATCCAAGGGGTCGACCTGGAGGTGCGGGCCGGCGAGACTATCGGTCTCGCCGGTATGGAGGGAAGCGGTCAGGGCCTGCTCTTGCGCATGTGCGCCGGCCTGGTGCCCATCAGCGGAGGCCGTCTCTTTTTCGACGACGTCGACCTCACCGGCAAGAACTACCGTCATTTCAAGAGAAGGGGTGTGGCGTACGTGCCGGCCAGCCGCTTGGAGGAGGGTCTGATCCCCGGTCTGAGCTTGGCCGACCATTTCCTGCTCACCCAACCGAAGCCCGGTCTCTTCATCGATCGTGAGAAGGGTCGCCGCGTAGCTCAGGAACGCATCGCCGACTTCAACATCAAGGGAACGCCTGCCAACAAGGTCGAGTCGCTCTCGGGGGGCAATCAGCAGCGGGCCCTGCTCGCCCTGGTCAAGGCGGGAGCCAAGTTGATGCTCCTCGAACACCCTACCCGGGGCTTGGATATCGAGTCGGTGATCTACCTCTGGGGCAAGCTCAAAGACCGCTGCAACCAAGGCGGGGCCATCATCTTCGCCTCGGCCGACCTGGAGGAGCTCCTCCGTTACAGCGACCGCATACTGGTGTTCTTTGCCGGCAAGGTGTCGGCGCCGCTGGACGCTGCTACCACCACCGTCCAGGAGTTGGGGCAGCTCATCGGAGGAACCGGCCTCGAGGACGCCGCTAAGGGAAGCGCCACCGGCGATACGGGCGACATGGTGGCGACCGGCAGCCGCACAGAGGACGGAGATGGCTGAGAAGACCCCTGCCTCTCCACGGACCGGGCGAGGCCGTGTCCGCTTCACCCGCCAGACCTGGATCAATCTGGGCATCCAGTTGGGCGCTTTGATACTGGCCTTCCTCCTCACGAGCCTCATCCTGCTGATAGCCGGGGCTCCGCCTTTCGAGGCGTACGTGCAGATCGCCAGGGGGGCCGTGGGGTCGCTCACGAGCTTCACCAACGTTCTCGTCGCGTGGGTGCCGCTGCTGCTCGCAGCCAGCGGCGTTCTCATCACCTTCGCGGCCGGTCTGTGGAACATCGGGGTCGAAGGGCAGATCGTCTTGGGGGCGGTCTTGACTACCTGGGTCCTGCGCCTGCTGCAGGAAACGTCTCTCTCCCCGGCCCTCATCATCGTGCTGGCGATGATCGCCGGTATCGTCGGCGGAGCCTTGTGGGCCGGGCTGGCCGGGATCTTGAAGACCTTCGGTGGAGTCAACGAGATCTTCGGAGGCCTTGGCCTCAACTACGTGGCCACGGCGCTCACCTTGTGGCTCATCTTCGGACCCTGGAAGCGCCCGGGAATCGGCTCCATGAGCGGCACCGAGCCTTTCCCCGACCAGCTGTCCCTTCCCACCATCGGCGGCACCCGCTTGAGCCTGTGGTCACTCGGACTGGGGATCCTGGCGGTGATAGTGGTCTACATCCTCCTCGAACGCACCTATTTCGGCCTACGCCTCAAGGCGGTCGGACTGAACAGACGAGCCGCCTTCCTCCTCGGCGTGCCCACCTGGCAATACGGTCTGCTGGCCTTCCTCTTCTGCGGCGGACTGGCGGGCCTCGCGGGCGCCATCCAGGTCACGAGCGTATACCACCGCCTCATCCCCTCTATCTCGAGCGGCTACGGCTTCTTGGGCCTGATGGTGGGGATGCTCATCCTGTATCGCGCCGTATGGGTCGCTCCGGTCGCGCTGTTCTTCGCCGCCCTCAACATCGGAAGCATACAGCTGCCTATCGTCCTCAAGCTTGATTCCACGCTGGCGGGAGTGCTTCAAGGCGCGCTGGTGCTCTTCGTGCTGCTGGTAGAGGGAGCACGCCAACGTTACCTGCGCCGCAAGCGGGCGGCCGATAGCTCTGCCCCCCCGCCGGGAACCTCGACGGAGGGGCCGCCGGAGCCGACGGAGGTCCACCTGCCGACGAGTCTGGGCGTGGGTACCCCCAATCCGGGAAGCCCGGGGTAGCCTCGTGGACGCGACCACTTGGCTCATAGGTCTGGCGGGAGTCTTGGCAACGGCCGCACCCATAGTGGTGGCCGCCATCGGCGAGACCCTGACAGAACGGGCCGGGATCATCAACCTC
Source organism: uncultured Gaiellales bacterium (assembly GCA_964497095.1). Lineage (GTDB taxonomy): Bacteria > Actinomycetota > Thermoleophilia > RBG-16-64-13 > RBG-16-64-13 > CAVPLM01. The sequence goes on from CAZCCL010000018.1 coordinate 21,051, forward strand.
TCCGTGAACGGGACCATACTCCTCGCAGCCATGGGCAGTTTCGTGGTCGCGCTCACCACCGACAGTCTCGTACTGGGCTTCGCAGCCGGATGTGTCATCGGCGCGGCCGTCGCCCTGGTGGTGGCCTTCGGCAGTATCACTCTTCGCCAGTCGCAAGTGGCCGTGGGCTTCGTGCTCACGTTGTTCTGCCGGGACCTGTCCTATTTCTTAGGCAACCCCTACATGGGCGAGCAGGGCCCCACGCTCTCCATCCACCCCATACCCTTGCTGGAAGACATACCGATCCTAGGGACGCTCTTCTTCAAGCACGACGTCATGACGTACTTCAGCTTCGCCCTGATCTTCATAGCTTCTTGGTGGATCTTCCGCACCCGCCCCGGCCTGGTCCTGAGAGCCGTGGGAGAGCGTCCGGAAGCGGCCTTCGCCCGAGGCGCCCGGGTCAACCTCATCCGCTACTTCTACACCGCCTTGGGAGGTGCGCTCGTGGGGCTGGCGGGCCCCATGTTCTCGCTCAGTGTCAAGGCCGGTTGGAAAGGGACGATCTCAGGGTTGGACGGACTGGGGTGGATCGTTCTCGCGATCGTCATCTTCGGGGCGTGGAGCCCGGTGCGGGCGGCCTTAGGCGCCTATCTGTTCGGGTTCCTACAGTGGCTGAGCGTGGTCCTACAGCCTGACCTCCAGGGTATCCCCTCCCAAGTCCTCCAGGTGGCGCCGTTTCCCCTCATGATCCTCACATTGCTGTTGGTGAACATCGGCAACGCCGAATGGGTGGAGAGGGTGATGGCCGCTCTGCCGGAACCTTCGCGGCGGGTGGTGGCCCGGGTGCTCCGCGCAATGAGGGTGGTCCAACCGCGCAGTCTGGGGATACCATTCGAGCGCGACTAGACCGGGCCCGCCCGCGTCCTGTCCAACTGTACAGCAGAACAGCTCAAACTTGGGCCACTTGGATAGAACACAGCAACTCCCGTATTGCTATCCTCCCTTCGTCCCGCCAAACGGGCAGCAAGGGTGACCGGCAGCGACACAGGGTGGTGAGCGCGCTATGCGACGGATGACGATGTTCTGGGGTTGCACTATCCCTGCCCGCTTCCCCTTCATCGAGAAGTCCACCCGGCTGGTCGTGCGCGAGCTGGGAATCGATCCCGTGGACGCCGAGGGCTTCACCTGCTGCCCGGAGACCACCCTGGTCAAGGCCGCGGACGAGGATGCCTACTACGTCACGGCGGCGCGCAATCTGGCCGTGGCCGAGCGCCTGGGCAACCCCCTTCTCACCCCATGCAACGGCTGCTACTCCACCTTCAAGTCGGTTATGTCCACCCTCAAGGTCGATTGGCGGCTGCACGAGAGCATCAACCGGCGACTTGCCCCGAGCGGGCTCCAGTATCGGGGCGTGGCGGACGTGCGGCACTTGGTAGAGTGGCTGAGCGAGGATCTGGGACCTGCCGCCCTGAGCAAGCGGGCGACGAAGCCGCTCTGGGGCATGCGCATCGCCGTGCACTACGGCTGCCACTTGCTTCGCCCCAGCCCCGCGATCCGGTGGGACAGCCCCACCGCGCCGACCAAGTTCGAGCAGTTGGTGCGGGCTTTGGGAGCGACCGTGGTCGACTACGAGACCAAGATGGACTGCTGCGGCAACGCCCTGGACCGCGTGGGAGAGCGTCAGGCTTCTTTGGACATGTGCAGCAGGAAGCTCTCCGATGTTCGAGAGCAAGGGGCGGACGCCCTGGTGGTCTCGTGCCCCTCGTGCTTCCTGCAGTTCGACCTGAACCAGGCCGCCCAATTGCGCGGCGCCGGAAGACCCGGCGTGCCGGTCTTCTATGTCACCGAACTGATAGCGCTGGCCCTGGGCAGGGATCCCGATGAGCTGGGGCTGGACATGCACCGCGTGAGTGTCGAGTCGTTCCTGGAGAAGTGGCCGGTCAAACTGGCCCAGCGGGCGGCCGTGGCCCACGAGTTCGACCTGGCCGAGCTGCAGACCTGCGCCGCCTGCAAAGCCTGCGACGACGATTGCCCGGTCGCTCGGACCGACGATTCCTTCGTTCCTTCGGCCATCATGGGCGAACTCCTGGCCGGTGACCTGAAAGGGATCCTCGAGCGCGGCGATATCTGGCGCTGCACCGACTGTCTGAACTGCTATGAACACTGTCACAGCCGTCTCGGCATGGCCGAAGTGTTCCAGAGGCTCAAACTACTGGCCCAAGAAGAAGGTAAGGTACCGGTCGCCGTCCTCTCCAACTACCGGACGTTCGTGGAGACCGGGATGCTGGGCACGCCTCGGCAGAGCGCTCGCGAGAAGCTGGGCCTCTCCCCTCTGCCCGTGGACGGCTCCGCCGAACTGAGGACGCTCCTCGAAGAGAGAGAGGAGCAAGAATGAGACCCCGCGACTCGCACGACTTCCGCGCCGGCGGACTCCGCTCGGCCTCGCCCGCGGCCGTACCCGCCCCCGGGCGACATTTCGCGACTCGCCCGGGCTATCGGGAAGAATCCGAGCAGCGGATCCTTGGTGGCTGCGGTCTCATGGGCGTGTGCGATCAATCGGGTGGCCGTATGAGCGGCGAACTGGCCCTGCGTAGCATGGCCTCCATGCACGATCGCGGCAACGGCCTGGGCGGAGGGTTCGCCGGCTATGGCATCTACCCTGAACTACCGCAACTGTTCTGCTTCCACCTGCTCTACAACGACGATGCGGCCAAGGAAGACACCGAGTTCTATCTGAAGAAGCACTTCCGGGTGGTCATGGACGAGCCCATCCCTACCAAGCCCATCCGTGGGATTGAGAACGAGCCCATTCTCTGGCGCTACTTCCTCGACATCGCGGAGGATCGACTGCAGGAGACCCAGTTGAGCGCCGAGGACTACGTGGTGCACGCGGTCATGGACATCAACACCTACGTCGACGGCGCGTTCGTCGCCTCCTCGGGCAAGAACATGGGCGCCTTCAAGGGGGTCGGGTTCCCGGAAGAGATCGGGGAGTTCTACCGCATCGACGAATACCGGGGCTGGACCTGGACCGGTCACGGCCGCTTCCCCACGAACACCCCTGGCTGGTGGGGCGGGGCCCACCCCTTCACCCTGCTCGACTACTCCATCGTCCACAACGGCGAGATCAGTTCGTACGGTATCAACGAGCGTTATCTGGAGATGTTCGGCTACAAGTGCTCCCTGCAGACGGACACGGAGGTGGTCACCTATCTGTTCGATCTCATGCTCCGGCGGCACGGACTGCCGGTGGAGATAGCGTGCAAGGCTTTGGCCAGTCCCTTCTGGAAGGATATCGACCTGATGCCCGAAGAGCAGCGCAAGTTGCTTACGGCTCTACGGATGATATACGGCTCCGCCCTGCTCAACGGTCCGTTCGCGGTCGTCTTGGGGATGAGCGATGGCATGGTGGCTCTCAACGATCGCATCAAACTGCGCCCGCTGGTGGCGGCGCGCGACGGCAACATCGTCTACGTAGCCAGTGAGGAATCGGCCATCCGTGAGATCTGCCCTCATCCGGAGGAGAGTTGGATGCCTCCGGCCGGCGAGCCGGTGGTGGCTCGGGTGAGCGAGAAGGGACGGCAGAAGGCGATCAGGCAGGCTGGCCAGAGCGCCGGACAGAGGCGGGCCGCCCGGCAGGCCGCGGCGTCGGGGGTGGCTTGATGGCTCTCACCACCTTCATACCGTCTGAATTCCGGGTGGTCATCGACAAGGATGCCTGCCTCCAGTGTGGGCGCTGTGTCCGGCAGTGCGGCTGGAACGTCTACGGATGGGACGAGGACGAACGGCGACCCGTACCCGACCACAGCAAGTGCTCCGCCTGCCATCGCTGCGTGACCTATTGTCCGGGTGGAGCAATCAGCATCAAGAAGAACGAACTGGCCTTCAAGCAGTCCGACAGCATGTCCCCGGACTTGATCAAAGCCATCTGGAAGCAGGCCGAGACCGGGGGCGTGCAGCTCACCGGCATGGGCAACGACAAGCCCTATCTGCGGATCTTCGATCATCTGCTGCTGGACGCCTGCCAGGTGACCAACCCCTCGATCGATCCCCTACGCGAACCCATGGAGATGCGCACCTTCCTGGGTCGGAAGCCCGACCTGGTGGAAGTGGCTGCCGATTCCGAGGGCGGCGGCCTCCGCCTAGTCACAGAGCTTGACCGTCAACTTCAGCTCGAGACTCCCATCATGTTCGGAGGGATGAGCTACGGGTCGGTGTCGCTCAATGTCCATCGCTCCATCGCTATGGCGGCCGAGGAGTTGGGGACTTTCATGAACACGGGCGAAGGTGGCCTGCATGCTGATCTGGAGCCGTACCAAGACCACATCATCGTCCAGTGCGCCTCCGGGCGCTTCGGGGTCGACTCGAGCTATCTACAGGCCGGCGCCGCGGTGGAGATCAAGATCGGGCAGGGCGCCAAGCCCGGCATCGGCGGACATCTGCCCGGCGAGAAGATCGACTACGAGGTTTCCGTCACCCGAATGATCCCGCAAGGCACGGATGCCCTCTCCCCTGCCCCGCACCACGACATCTACTCCATCGAGGACCTGCGGCAGTTGATCTACGCCCTCAAGGAGGCGACCGGCTACAAACCCATCTCGGTGAAGATAGCCTGCGTGCACAACGTGGCCGCCATCGCCTCGGGCGTGGTCCGAGCCGGAGCCGACATCATCTATCTGGACGGCTTCCGCGGCGGCACGGGAGCTTCCCCCACCATAATCCGCGACCATGTGGGCATCCCCCTCGAGATCGCCGTCGCCACCGTCGATCAGCGGCTGCGCGACGAGGCGATCCGCAACCGAGCGTCGATCGTCGCGGCAGGCGGCATCCGCAGTTCGGCCGACGTGGCCAAAGCCATCGCTCTGGGGGCAGACGCCTGTGCCATCGGGACCGCCGCTTTGGTGGCCTTGGGCTGCCACGTCTGTCAGAAGTGCCACACCGGGAGCTGTTCGTGGGGCATCTGCACCCAGCGGCCTGAGCTCACCCGCCGGCTGGACCCGGAGTGGGGCGCCTCTCAGGTGGTCAACCTGGTGAACGCATGGACCCACGAACTCGCCGAGGTGCTGGGAGCGCTGGGGGTAAACGCCATCGAAAGCCTGCGCGGTAGCCGAGAGCGGCTCCGCGGTCTGGGGTTGGACAAGATGACCCTCGATATCCTGGGCATCAAGCCCGCGGGCCTGTGAGAGGTTTGTCTGGATGACCACGTACGAGGATCGAACGACGTCCCCCGACTCCTCGGCGGTAAGGAAGGTGCCCACCGGCCCCGCCCGTAGAGGTCCATCCGGTATCGAACCGGCCAGGATCACGGCCGGCCAGCCGGGGGCGAAACGAGGCGCGGTCACTCGTCGAGGCGGACGCGCGCGCATCGACGGCAAGGGCGTGTACTACAAGACCTTGAACGAGCAGCTGCGCGAAGAGATCCAACGGGGCGCGACCAAAGTGGTACTCGACAACATCATCGGACAGCGCTACATCGGCACCGGGCTGGCCTATCCGGGAGTGACCGTGACCATCAACGGCGTCCCCGGTAACGACTTGGCCGCTTTCATGAACGGTCTTACCCTGATAGTGAACGACAACGCTCAGGACGGCGTAGCCAACACGATGAACTCCGGCCTGGTGATCGTCAACGGGAACGCGGGTGACGTGGTCGGCTACGGCATGCGGGGCGGATCGGTGTATGTGCGCGGCGACGTGGGCTACCGGGTCGGTATCCATATGAAGGCGTTCGGCGACAGCCGGCCGCTCGTGGTCGTGGGAGGCCACGCCCGCGATTTCCTGGGCGAGTACATGGCAGGTGGTGAGATCGTGGTGCTTGGTCTCGGCGGCGACAAGAGCCGCGCGGTCGGCTCGTACGTGGGTACCGGCATGCACGCGGGCGTCATGTACATCCGAGGCACGGTAGCCGAGCACCAACTTGGCAAGGAGGTCCGTATCGCTGAGCCCGATGAAGCCGACCGAGCGCGTATCCTTGCCATCGTCACCGATTACTCGCGGGCGATGCGTATGGACCCGGAGCCTATTTTGGAGCAGTCTTTTGTCAAGATCTATCCCTATACCTCGAGACCATATGGCAGGCTGTATGTCTACTAGCGTCCGCACACCCGGTCATTCCGAGAGGAGCAATTGATGGAGGAGAAACTGACCAAGGAAGATGTCATTCGCATCGTGAAGGAGAAGCAGCTCAATTTCATCCGTTTCTGGTTCACGGACGTGCTCGGCTCCCTCAAGAGCTTCGCCATCACCCCCGCGGAGCTCGAAGGCGCGTTCGAGGAGGGCATGGGTTTTGACGGCTCTTCGATCGAGGGTTTCGCCCGCATCGAAGAATCCGACATGGTGGCCTGGCCCGACCCGAGCACTTTCGCCGTGGTGCCCTGGCGAGCCGGCGCGGGCGGCACCGGTCGGATGTTCTGCGACATCAGGCAACCCAATGGGGACCCGTATGACGGCGATCCCCGCAACGTCCTCAAGAAGGTAGCGGCAAAGGCCGCAGCCATGGGCTACACGATGAACGTCGGTCCAGAACTGGAGTATTTCTACTTCCGGGATAGCTGCAGCACCGAAGTACTCGACCAGGGCGGGTATTTCGATCTCACCACCCTGGACGCCGGCAGCGACCTGCGCCGCGACACCATCAATGCCCTACACGCTTTCGGTATCCAGGTCGAATACTCCCACCACGAGGTGGCCCCCTCGCAGCACGAGATCGATCTGCGCTTCAAAGACGTGACGACCATGGCCGACCAGGTCATGACCTACCGCCTGACGGTGAAGGAGATCGCTCAATCCAAAGGTCTCTACGCCACCTTCATGCCGAAGCCGATATTCGGCGTGAACGGGTCCGGGATGCACGTACATCAGTCCCTGTTCGAGGGGAATCGCAACGCCTTCTTCGATGCGAACGACCAGTACAACCTCTCGAAGGTCGGCAAGTCTTACGTAGCCGGTCTGCTCGCCCACGTGAAAGAGATCGCCCTGGTCACCAACCAGTGGGTCAACTCCTACAAACGTCTGGTGCCGGGCTACGAGGCCCCGGTGTACATCTGTTGGTCCCGCCGCAACCGCTCGGCCATGGTGCGCGTGCCCATCTACAAGCCGGGCAAGGAAGACGCCACCCGCGTGGAGTTGCGCAATCCCGACCCGGCCTGCAACCCTTACCTGGCGTTCGCCGCGATGCTGGCAGCCGGTCTGGACGGCATAGAGAAAGAGATGGAACTGCCTCCCGAAGCGAGCAACAACATCTACGAGATGACCGAGGCGGAGCGCCTCGACGCCGGTATCGACTCTCTTCCCGAGGATCTCTACCAGGCGATCCAGGAATTCGAGAAGTCCACCTTCGCGCGCGAAGCGCTGGGCGACCACGTGTGCGACTACCTCATCCGCAACAAATGGGCGGAATGGAACGAGTACAAGATGCTGGTCACCCCATACGAGCTATCGCGGTACCTCCCAGTCCTTTAGGCAGCCACCCTGCTGTCCGCCCGGCGGCCCCCCAGCCGCCGGGCGGGTCCATCCAGCCGGGTAGAATAGATCATTCGAAAGGCCCCCCTTCGAACGCAGGGGGGCCTTTCGCGCTAAAGTCAAAGGCGGACTCGAATCACTCGCCGGTGACGAGACCTGGGAATCGTCGGAACGGTCGCAGCGCCCCTTTCGCGACGCCCCATGGGCAACGCCCTCTCGGCGACGCCCGGTCGCGCGGCCGGAGCCGGCGCTTAGAGCTCGTTTCAGAGTGACCTTTCGCCAGCAGGGTGAGATTGGCACGCCGGAGGCAAGGACGCAAGAAGCGGGCGTAGCGGAGCTACGGACGCGACGAAAGGACGAAGCGTCCGGCCGTCAGGCCCGGCCTCGGTGGCCGAGATGTCATTCTGAAACGAGTTATAAGGCTGATCGTACGAAAGGAGATACTATGGATCACCGCCTGACCACCACGGGTTTGACCATCCCCGGCTACCGGGTGGTCCATACCCTCGGGGTCGTCCGGGGAGTCACGGTGAGAGCCCGCTGGATCGGCAGCCAGATCACCGCCTCCCTGCGAACCCTGGGCGGAGGCCAGATCCCCGAGTACATCGAACTGTGCGAGCAGACCCGGGCCGAGGCCTTCTCGTGGATGGTGCAGCACGCGGAACAGATGGGCGCCAACGCAGTCGTAGCCGTGAGGTATGACGCGACCGACCTGGGCAACAACATGACCGAGGTGCTTGCTTACGGTACCGCCGCCATCGTGGAGCCGGAGTAGACACCTTCTGGAAGAGCACTGGGGCACTACGGAGTCGAAGAGACCCCCGATCGATGACCGGTCCGCTCGGGGTTTCAAGGCGGCAGAGCACTACGACGCTCATCGCCCCAGCTACCCGCCGGCGGCCGTAGCCTTCATCCGCGAGGCTGCCAGGCTCGACCAGCAGTCGACCGTCGTTGACCTGGGGGCCGGGACGGGCCTCATGACCCGCCTCCTCTCCCCGGTCGGCCGCCTGATCGCCGTCGAGCCGCAGTCTGAGATGCGGGAGACGCTGCGGGCTCGAGTGCCGGAGGCGGAGATCCTGGACGGCACCGCGGAACGGATACCCCTCCCCCCCGCCGTGGCCCATGCTGTAGTGGCGGCCCAGGCCTTCCACTGGTTCGCCAACCCTCAGGCCGTTCGGGAGATCGCACGGGTCCTCAGGCCCGACGGAACACTGATCTTGGTCTGGAACGAAAGAGATCCCCTAGATGCACTGATGGAGGCGGTCGAGACGGCGCTCGAGCGATACCGGCGCGATAGCCCAAGGTTCGACACCACCCCGTGGCGCGAAGTGTTCGACTCGGCCGATTCGCCGTTCACGATCATTGAGCGCAGGACATACCCGTGGGAAGAGCCGATCACTCTCCATGATCTGAAAGGGAGAGTGCTCTCGTACAGCTACATCGCGGTGCTGGGCGAGCAGGCGCGGACCACCGTCGTGCACGAACTTGGCGAACTGGCCGGCATCTCCCGAGACATCCGCGCTACCGACAATGCCGTGCTCATACTGAAGCATCATACCGAGGTGTACGTGGCCCGGCGGAGGTAGGCGCGTCCGCACACCCACCCCCCTTGCCGGCACAGGGGTCGTTCCCACTATAGGCCGGCGCAGGCGGCCCGGTCTCGCCAGTGCGGATGCGCGGGCCTCGCCTCTCTCTCCCCCAAAGCGGGCGCGGAGAGCCGGTCGACCCGCGCACCCCGCCCCACAACCCCGGGGTGGGACCGCCCACAAGCCAATGGGCATACCCCCGGTCTACCCGGTGCGGATGCGAA
>CAZCCL010000019.1:0-29895 GCA_964497095.1 uncultured Gaiellales bacterium
CTGGTTTCGGTCTACACCAAGATCATAGCTCTGGTCCCCTATCTACCTGACGAGTTGGAGATGGCCGCGGCCAGTATCGACGACCCGGGGACCCTGGGTTACTTCATCGCGTCCACCATGCGCCTCAAGACCGAGGAGAAGCAGGAGTTGCTGGAGGAGGTCGATGTCTCCAAACGCCTGCGTCGCCTAACCGCGCTCATGAGCCGGGAGCTGGAGGTCCTTGAGCTGGGTTCGAAGATCCAGGACCAGGTCCAGTCGGAGATGGACAAATCCCAGCGTGAGTATGTCCTCCGGCAACAACTGAAGGCCATCCAGGACGAACTGGGCGAGACCGACGAGACCCAGGCCGAAGTCAACGAGTTGCGGGAGCGCATCGACGAGGCCGGGCTCCCTGAGGAGGTAGACAAACAGGCCAGGCGTGAGCTGGACCGTCTGGCGAAGCTGCCTCCGGCAGCGGCCGAGTATGGGGTCATACGCACCTACCTCGACTGGATCGTCTCTCTGCCCTGGTCGGTGCTCACAGAGGACGACCTCGAGATCGGCCACGCCCGCGAGGTGCTCGACGAGGACCACTACGACCTGGAAGACGTGAAGGATAGGATCCTCGAGTTCTTGGCCGTGCAGAAGCTCAAGAGCGAGGTATCAGGACCGATCCTGTGCTTCGCCGGGCCGCCCGGAGTAGGAAAGACCAGCCTTGGCAAGAGCATCGCCCGGGCTATGGGCCGGAAGTTCATCCGCATAAGCGTGGGCGGGGTGCGCGACGAGTCCGAGATACGCGGTCACCGGCGCACCTACGTGGGTGCCATGCCCGGCACGATCGTCCGCGCCATCCGCGATGCGGGCAGCAGCAACCCGGTGTTCATGATCGACGAGATCGACAAGATGGGCTCCGACTGGCGGGGTGATCCGTCCAGCGCCATGTTGGAGGTGCTCGATCCCGAGCAGAACGGCACCTTTCGCGATCACTACCTCGACCTGCCGTTCGACCTCTCCCGAGTCATGTTCATCTGCACGGCCAACATGCTCGACACGGTACCCGGTCCTTTACGCGACCGCATGGAGATCATCTCCATAGCCGGCTACACGGAGGAAGACAAGCTCCACATCGCCCGCCGTTACTTGGTGCCCAGGCAGCTGGAGAGAAACGGCCTGAGCGAAGACCAGCTCGGCATCACCGACGAGGCCTTGCGTGCCGTCATCGAGAACTACACCCGGGAGGCGGGCGTCCGCGGATTGGAGCGCCAGATCGGCACGATCGCCCGCAAATTCGCCCGCATGGTGGCCGAAGAGGGCAAAGAGAACCTCACGGTGGACCGCGACCAGGTCACCGAGTTCTTGGGCAAGCAGAAGGTCTTCCGCGAGACCAAGCGCCGCACCTCCGATCCGGGGGTTTCGACCGGGCTGGCCTGGACTCCCACCGGCGGCGACATCCTGTTCATCGAAGCCCGGGCGATGCCGGGCACGGGGCGGCTGATCCTCACCGGACAGCTGGGGGATGTGATGAAAGAGTCTGCTCAGGCCGCCTTGACCTTCGTGCGCAGCGTCTCTGAACGTCTGGGGGCCAGCAGCGAGTTCTTCCAGAAGCACGACATCCACGTGCACGTGCCCGCGGGGGCGGTGCCCAAAGACGGTCCCTCGGCCGGGGTGGCCATGGCCATCGCTCTCGCCAGCATGGTGTCCGGACGGGCGGTCGATCCCGACGTGGCTATGACCGGTGAGGTCACCCTCACCGGACAGGTGCTGCCGGTCGGCGGCATCAAGGAGAAAGTGCTGGCCGCTCGGGCGGCCGAGATCAACAGGGTCTTCCTGCCGGACCGCAACGAGGCCGATGTGAGCGAGATCCGAGGTGAGGACCTGCTCGAGGGTCTGGACTTCGTGTATGTGGACCACGTCGGAACCGTCCTCGACCAGATCCTCGCCCCGCCGAAGAAGCAGCGCCGCCCGCGTACGACCGCAAAGACGACGGCCGTCCGCAAGGAGCCTTCGAGCGATGGCAGGCGGAGCCCGAGAAAGGCGCGGCCGAAGCCGGTCGGAGCCGGGAAAGATGGGGGAAAAGGCAGATAGCCGAGCGCGGCCGGGCGCGGCCCCGGCGGTGGGCGCGGCCCCGGCGGTGGGGACGGTCCCGGCGGTGGGGGCGGCGGACACCGCGGTGCCGCCCACCTGGGCTTTGGGCGACCGGGAAGACGCGTACCGGGAACTGGAGCACCCCGCCGATCTGCTGCTGGAGATCACAGGGCCCGACCTGGCCGGGCTCTTCGAAAATGCCCTCTTCGCCTTCTACGATCAGGTGGCGGAGCTCGACAGGTTCGGCCCGGACCGGGAGCTGTCGATCACCGTGCGGGAGACCTCGCCGGCGGACGTGTTGCGCGCTCTTCTGAGTGAGGCTCTGTACCGTTTCGAGACGGAAGGTTTCGTCGCCGTGGGCGCTCAGGTCACGGTGGAGACCGGAGTTTCCCCCGGGTGTCTGGAGACCCGGGCCGAGAATGCCCGCCCGGAACCAGGCGGCCTCAAAGCCGTGGCTCGGCTGTGGGGAGAGAACGCCACAGCGAGCCGTCACACCCTTGCCACCGAGATCAAGGCGGTCACCTATCACCGGCTGGCTGTGGAGCGCAGGCCTGATGGGACTTATCTGGCCACGGTGCTGTTCGACGTCTGAGGGACGAGAGGAGTAGAGGTGCAAACCCCGTCGCTACGACAGGTGAGTGAGGTCATGTGGGAGCTGCCGGCCACCGGGGGCATGCGCGTACCGGGCCGCGTCTACGCCGACGACGAGCTGGTGGCGGCGCTGCAGGAGGACCAGAGTCTCGTGCAGGTGAGCAACGTCGCCCACCTTCCCGGGATCCTCTGCTGTTCGCTGGCCATGCCCGACATCCACTACGGCTACGGCTTTCCCATCGGCGGGGTGGCCGCCTTCGCGGTCGACAAAGGAGTCGTGTCGCCCGGTGGAGTGGGATATGACATCAACTGCGGCTGCAGACTCCTCGCGACCGGTCTGGATTCGGCCGACATCCGAGGCAAGGTGCCCCGGATGGTCGATCAGCTCTTTCGGGACGTGCCGTCGGGGGTGGGCTCCAGTGGGGCCATCGCCAAGCTGCCGCGTCGGGAACTCGAGCGGGTGCTGGTCAAAGGGGCGGCCTGGGCGGTGGAACAAGGCTATGGATCCGCCCGCGATATCGATCACACCGAGGACCGCGGTGCCCTGCCGGACGCCGACCCGGCCGCGGTCAGCGACCGCGCCTACACACGCGGGCAGGATCAGGTAGGGACTTTGGGCTCGGGCAACCACTTCCTGGAGATCCAGGTGGTGGACGAGGTGTTCGACAGCGCGGCCGCGCAGGCCTACGGCCTGCGCCAAGGCCAAGTCACCGTCATGGTGCACTGCGGTTCGCGCGGCCTCGGGTATCAGGTATGCGAGGACTACCTGGCCGTGATGGCTGCCGCTACCGCTCGATATGCCCTCGAGCTCCCCGATCGCCAACTCTCCTGCGCGCCGGTGACTTCGCCCGAGGGCCGACGCTACCTGGCGGCCATGGCCTGTGCCGCCAACTACGCCTGGGCCAACCGACAGATGATCATGCATCTCACCGAGCGGGCCCTCTTGCGCGCGCTCCATATCTCACCCAAAGAACTGGACCTGGGCCTCGTGTACGACGTGGCGCACAACATCGCCAAGCTGGAGACGCACGAGGTCGCCGGAAGCGCCGTGGAGACATGCGTGCACCGCAAGGGGGCGACCAGGGCCTTCGGGCCGGGCCGGACCGAAGTGCCGGCCGACTACAGGGAGGTCGGACAGCCCGTACTCATCCCGGGGGACATGGGCACCGCCTCGTTCGTATGCAAAGGCACCGAGGAGGCCATGAGACAAACGTTCGGCTCCACCTGCCACGGTGCAGGACGAATGATGAGCAGAGCACAGGCCCTCAAGCGGGCCAAGGGCAGGACCATAGCCAAAGAACTAGCCGAAGCGGGTGTGTTCGTCAGGTCTCAAGGACAGAAGACCCTGGGCGAGGAGATGCCCGAAGCCTACAAAGATGTGGAGCGCGTGGTGGCAGTGATGGACCGGGCCGGGATATCTCCCCGGGTGGCTCGTCTCCGCCCGCTGGGGGTGGTCAAGGGGTAGGCGAGTAGTCCTCTGGCTCTTCGGCCTCGCCCTTGTCGGCTCCGCCTTTCTGCAGACGCTGCGCAGCCGCATGGCGCAGACGGGCGGCCTCTCTCACCGGCAACGACTCGCTGAGCTTGACCAGCACATCAGGGGGGACCCTGTCCTTGAGCACGTCCATGACCGCGTGCACGGCCCTGGTGGCCTCTTCCCTGGCCTGATAGGACCCTGCCTTCTGGACCGCCCCGACCAGAGCCTCCACCTGGTCTCTGACCGCCCTGCCTTTGTCGCTGAGCAGGTCGGGAACGGAGAAGCTGATCTTGAACTCCAACTTGTCACCGCGCTTGTACCGGGTGATCCGCTGGATCACCCGAAGAAGCCCGCTCCAAAGCAGATGCCCGGTGGTGAAACGCCGGTACTTGCGGCCGCGGAAACGGGGGCCGACCACCGCGGCACCCGGTCCGCTGCTCTGCACGGGTATCCCTCTGTTGTTCATAGCCATCATAGTCAAGGTCGATGATAGCGCAGGAGACACTGTGTGGAAAGGCTCGGGGCCCGAAGGCAACCTCGGCACCGCAGCTCCTTGCCGCTAATGATGGCGCTCCACCCGGAATCGAGAGAGCCGATACCGGTCACGACGCGGGTCGACGCCTCCTTTCCGACAGGTGATGTCGAGCTGCTGCTGCGGCGTGTCCACGCCTTCGAGATCAGGGAGCAACAGGGCCTGTCTGCCGTCTGCGCATTGCACGATGATGCCGTACACCTTTGGATCCAGATCGTCCAGACCGTCCACCGCTTCGGGCGACCCCAAGACATCCACCGAGATATCGAGATCTTCGAGCTCGGCCGGCGTGAGGGGATAGAAGCGCGGGTCTCTTGTAGCAGCGCTTATCGCGTTGCCGACGATCTCCTCCTCGATGCTGTCCCGGGTCGGCTGGATCGTGCCGATGCACCCTCTCAGAGATCCGTCGCCTCGGTGCAGCGACACGAACACGCCTGCCCGTTCAGGCTCGGATCCCGGCAACTTCGTGGAATCTAGAACGGTGTGATCCCGCACATAGGCTTCGATGGCTTCGCGCGCCAGCCCGACCAAGGGATCCCCCGAGCCCTGCCTTCCCCCGTTCATCCGCCGACCTCCTCCCCGACCGGAGTCTGCCAGACGATCTCCACCTCGCCCACCATGTAGCCGACCCCGAAAGGCCCTTCATAGGAAAGCATGTGACTGCGGGCATGACCGCCCGCAGCTTTAACCGACCCGACCACCCCGGAGAGCGTCGCCAAGGATCGATAGCCGCATTCTCCCGCCGCCCTCACCAGCCCGGGATCGATGGAAAGGAGCGCCTCCCAGTCTCCCGCGGCGAAAGTGTCCGCGACGGCTCGGTCGAACTCGGCGCCCCGGGGGTCGTAGCCCGCCGGAGCCCCGGGAAACAGGCGGTGGCTGAGATCGCTGCTCGCCACGTACACGACCCGCGCGGGCGACGCCATCATAGCCCGGCCCACGGCCTCCCCGAAGCGCACGTGCTCTTCCAGACCGAGATAGGAGAAAGCGAGTTCGACCAGGGCGCATGGACTCTTGAGCGCGCCCATCAGATACCACAGCGGGACCATGGCGCCGTGATCCAGTTCGACCACTTCTCCGTGCGACGCAGTTAGGGTCGCGGGGATCCCATGATTCAGAGCCTCTTCCAGGATGGCTTCGGCCAGAGCCTGGTCGCCCGCGGCCTCGATCCGCACGTGCGGCGCCTGGAAGAAGGCAAGAGACCCCTTGTACGCGGAAGCCAGCGATACTCCCATCTGACTGCGGGCCAACGGGCTATGAGGAGACATGAGGACCATCGTCTCGGGGTCGAGCCCGGCCGCCCTTTCTCGCAATACGCCCATCGCCCGCACCGTGGCGTCTGCTTTCCTTAGACTGTCGCCTCCCACCTCCGGCACGATGATCGGTGGGTGGGGTGCAACAAAGCATCCGATCAGCGCCATCTTCGCACCTCCCGTTACGGTTCCAAGCCGGCGATCTCCCGACCGCAGGAGACGCAGCGGCCTTCCTTGACCAGGTTCTTGCGTAGAGCAAAGCCCCGACGTTCGATCACCACGGCCCCGCACTCCGGGCAGGTGGTCGATTCCGAGTCATGGCCCGGGACATTGCCTCCGTACACGTAGTGAAGCCCTTCCTCTCGGCCGATACACACGGCTCTCTCCACCAACTCCAGAGGGGTAGGGGGGACGTCCAGCAGATTGTACGTGGGATAGAAACGAGAGACATGCCAGGGGATGTCCGGAGAGATGGAGACAAGAAAAGTGGCTATGGAGCGAAGCTCGTCTTCGCCGTCGTTGTGCCCGGGGATGAGTAGCGTGGTGACCTCTACCCATATCCCCATCTCCCACATCCGGCGGATGGAGTCGAGGACAGGCTTCAGTCGCGCGCCCACCAGGGAACGGTAGAAGTCGTCTGAGAAGGACTTGAGATCCACGTTGGCGGCGTGCAGGTCGCCGTCTATGTCGGCCAGGGTCTCGGCCGTCATATAGCCATTGGTGACGAACACGTTCTTGAGACCTGCGGCGACAGCCAGGCGGGCGCAGTCACGCGCATACTCGTAGTAGATGGTCGGCTCGGTGTACGTATATGAGATGCTCAGACAGCCGGCCGCCTGGGCAGCGGCCACGACTTGCTCAGGAGACTGAGGTCGCCCGACGATCCTGCCCTGCTCGCGAGGCATCTGGCTGATGTCGGCGTTCTGACAGAAGCTGCACGCGAAGTTGCATCCTACAGTAGCCAGCGAGTAACTCAGCGTACCGGGAAGAAAATGAAACAGGGGTTTCTTCTCGATGGGATCGACGGCCGCCGAGACCGGGCAACCGTACACAAGGGTGTAGAGTGCCCCGTCCCGATTCTCACGGACCCCGCACAGACCCTTCTCGCCCGGGCCGATGCGGCAGTGATGGGCGCAGAGAAAGCAGTGGACCCGAGGGCCACCGCGCCACTCTTCCCAGAGCACCGCCCGCGCTAGGCCTAGCGCGTCGCCGCTTCCCACGGTTTGGTCCCTCCTCGGTCCGTCGCGCGGGCCTCTCAGTCCCGGCTGAGGGTCAGCGAAGTCTATCCCCTGCTCTTTCTAGTACCCGGGACGACAAGAGACAAACAAGGCCCCCCTACCGCCGACCTTGGGGCGACGTCCGCCTAGCCGGCGACCGTCAATCTGCGCCTGGCCCGAGTCAGCGGGGACAGGCTCTGGAATCCCCAGTTGAGGGCGTATTCCTTGGGGTTGAGGCCGCTCACAACGCTGCCGCTTTCCACTAAGGCCACCAAGGTGTCCCGCGTAGGCACGGTGTCGACCAATACATACACCAGACCCACCTCCGCGGCCCGATGGGCGTCGCTGCCCGCGCCACGAGGCTTTCCCAGCCGTCGCGCCAGCCGCTGGGCCCTTCGGGAGCACCAAGGACTGAGCGAGCGACCGTTGACGACCTCGATGATGTCCGATCGCTCAGCGATCCTCTCGCGCTCGCGGTGATCGATAGCTCCCCGGCGCGGCCAGTCGAAAGGGTGAGGCAGGTAGACCAATCCTCCCAGGCTCCTTATGCGGTCGACGGCCTCGTCCACGGGGAGCCGGGCAGGGATGTCCTCAAGGACGTACAAGCCGATGATCTCGCCGGCCCGCGTGAAGAGCTCGATCCCGGGGATGACCCGAGGCAACGAGGGGTCGGCTTCGGAAATAGCCACGGCTTGGCGAGCACCCTCGACCGTGTCGTGGTCGGTGACGGCCAGGCAGCAGATCCCCCGTGCGGCTGCTTCCACGAGGAGCTCACGAGGCGACAGCAGGCCGTCGGTGGAGAAGGCCGTGTGATTATGAAGATCCAGCCTGAGGCCGGAGTCGACCATGCTCAGACATCCGGGAACGAACCGCTGATGCGCCGCCGCCTGCGGTCGCGTAGGACCCGCTTTCCTCCCCCTTCGGTCGTCTCGCGCCGTTCACTCTCGCGCCGGTCGATGATGACCTCGACTCCCTCCACACCCTCGAAGCGCTTCTTGAACTCTTCGTAGTATCTGTCCGCGAGTTCGCGGGGGATGACGTAGTAGATCACGCGGCGCCTCCTCCAAAGCTCCAATAAGTTCTATGATAATGTCTGCTGTCTCTGTATACCAAGAGTCACTGGCTTTCATACTAGCGTATGGCTGATACGCCTGACGATATCGCAGAAAGCGCGGCGGGACCGCTTCTCAAGAACCGGTACCGCTTGGGGCGGGTCTTGGGCCGAGGAGGCATGTGCATCGTCTACCAGGCCTGGGATACCCGTTTGCAGCGGAACGTGGCGGTGAAGCGCCTCGAGCCCCCCTTGAACGAGGATCCCCGCACCCGAGCCAGGTTCGATCGGGAAGGGCGGGCCCTGGCTCAGCTCTCGCACCCCAATCTGGTCACCCTCATCGACCGGGGGTCGACGGAAAACGAGGACTACCTGGTCTTCGAATACATCGAAGGCCGCTCTCTCAAAGAGTTGACGCGAGAAGGTCCCTTGCCCGTCTCCGAAGTGGGCCGGATAGCGGGGCAGGTGGCCGAGGGTCTGGCGGCGGCTCACGCCGCAGGGATAGTGCACAGGGACATCAAGCCCCAGAACATCCTCATAGACCGAGACGGCCACGCCAAGGTGAGCGACTTCGGCATCGCCACGGGCCCCGATTGGACCAGGGTCACACGCGCGGGGTCGATCATCGGAAGTGCCCGTTACATGTCGCCCGAGCAGATCAGAAGCAAGCCGGTGGACGCGCGCACGGACATCTACTCGCTCGGAGTGGTCATGTACGAGATGCTCACCGGGCATCCTCCCTTCGATGGCACCAACATGCCGGAGATAGCCCGCCAGCATCTGAACAGCACTCCCCCGTCTCTTTCGGAGCTCCGAGGCGACCTACCCCCCGGGTTTGAGAAAGTGGTGATGCGCTGTCTGGAGAAGCTGCCCGAAGACAGGTTCGTCTCCATGGACGAACTGCTGGGCGCTCTCGTCGGTCTGGGGCTCTATGCCCCCCAGCGGATAGCCGAAGTGACTCCTCCTCACAAGCGCCAGGCAAAGCGTGGCGCCGGGGAGGAGCGGAGACCGCGCTCGGTCCTGGGCAGGGTTTCCGACGACTCCTATTCGACGACTGGGGAAAGAACCGGGGAAGTGGGCTGGGAACGGGACTGGGCACGGGCCCGGGCCCGCAAGAAGCGGGCGGCCCGCAGGTGGAAGATCCTGGGGACGCTCGCCGCTATCGTGGTGATCGTCGTCTTGGCGCTTGTACTCCTCTGGCCGAACCCCGGCGCGCCGGCCGTCGTCGGCCTACCGCTCGATCAGGCACAGGCCTTGGCTGAAGACGCCGGGATGGAGGTCAAGGTGGCCGATCAGGTGCCCTCCTTCGACGAGGAGGCAGGGACCGTCTTGGAGCAAGATCCGGCGCCCGAGGGTAAGGCCGATGACAAGGTCCTTCTGTTGACGGTGACCAGGGAGCCAACAGCGGTGACGGTGACCGAACTCGTGGACTACGATCCCGAGGGCGACGAGACGGAGAACCCCGACCTGCTCCCCAACCTCATCGACGGCAAGGAGAGCACGAGTTGGCGGACCGAGCTCTACCGGTCCGCCGCGTTCGGTGGGCTCAAGAGCGGCGTCGGGTTCGACTTCACCCTCGAGGAGGAAGCCACGATCGTCGAGGTCGTGTCCACGGTGGAGGGGTGGAAGGGCGAACTGTTGCAGAACATATCTTCCGGTCCTGCCGCCCGGCTGGCCACCCTCGATGGCGATGCGAACCAGATCATCACGCTGCGCGAGCCGTTACTATCCGGAAGGATGTGGTTCACGGAACTAGCGCCACTCACCGAGAACCGTTGGGGCGTAGAGATCTCGGAGCTACGTTTCTACCGTTAAGCCTCGGCCCGATACCGGAGCCGGTTGTGGTAGCGGCCGGGTATTGGTGCCCTCTCTTGCCCGCTACGATGTGGCCAACTCACGTGTCCACCCCCAAATCCCCCAATAATCCCCTGACCAGAATGCCAAAACCAGGCTCAGCGACCATTCCCTGGCGGCGGGGACGGGGCAAATCCACCGCTAACTCACGCCTGACCGTGCCCGGTCGGGCACTCAAGACGATGACCCGGTCAGCGAGATAGACGGCTTCTTCAACATCATGAGTGATGAACACCACAGTCCGTCCGAATTCCTGCCATACCCTCAGCAGCCAGTCTTGAAGCTCTTTGCGAGTAAGGGCATCCAGTGCTCCGAATGGTTCATCGAGGAGCAAGGTATCGCACCCGGTGAGCCAGGTTCTTAGCAGGGCGGCGCGTTGGCGCATACCTCCCGACAGTGAAGATGGATAATCGTGCTCAAAGCTCTCTAGGCCAAAGCGCTGGAACATTTCAAGAGCTTTCTGCCGGGATTCCTTACGGGGAACGCCCTTGATATCCTGGGGCAGAAGCACGTTGTCTAGAACACTCCGCCAGGGAAGCAGTAGATCGCGCTGCGGCATATAGCCCAACATCCCGAGGCGACTTCGAGGTTTGTTGCCGTCAATAATGATTGAACCCCCATCGGGTTCGAGCAAACCCACGCAGAGATTGAACAGCGTGCTCTTTCCGCTACCGCTGGCGCCGATGACAGTGACGAATTCCCCGGGCATCACCTTGAGTGAAATGTCACGCAGTGCTGGGACGGTACGACCATTGCCAACGAAGGTCTTACTAACATGCTGCAACTCGATTCGCGGTGTCGTCACACAGAATACCTACTATGAGCTGATTCGCGAGGAATAATCTCGTGATGCATAGGTATGTTCCTTGACACTAGGGCAAGAATCGGTTAGTAAACGCATTTTCCATGGCGACGGGGGTTGCCACAATATCATTCTTGACCATCCAATCGGCGTAATCTCGCCAGACGCTCTCCTTTTGCTCACCCCAGCGGGGAGCCTCCGCTATATAGTAATCAGAAAGCCATCTCTGACTATCTTTGACAAGCGTGCTATCAAGTTCGGGTACTGCGGTTAGAAGAATATCTGCAGCTTCATCCGGATGTTCCGCTGCAAATGTGTAGCCGCGTGATAGGGCTTCAAGCAGAGCTTCAACAAGTTCTGGTTTGTTGGCTACGTTAGATTCACTGGTAATCACGACTGGAGTATAGAGGTCAGGAACGCAGTTGAAATAGTCTTTCATCATTACCACATTGAGCTCAATTCCCTTTTCTTGGGCTTGAATACCCTCCCAGCCGTAATAGATCCAGACAAGGTCGACCTGCTTCTCGGAAATGAGCGCCAGTGAGTCCGAGAACCCTGTGGTCACCATCTCCAGTTTGCTAAAATCGGCGCCCGAACATTCCATCAAGGCTTTGAGTGTAGGGATTTCCGAAGGCGAGCCCCACGCGCCGTAACGTAATCCCTCAAAATCAGTCGGACTGGTTACATTCAGGGCGGCAAGTGAGGCAAACCCGGATGTATTGTGCTGGAGAACGGCGGCGATAGAGACAACCTGCGCCCCCTCCGCCCGAGCGAGTGTTACAGACTCTTGGAAGCTGATACCAAAGTCAGCGGCGCCGCTTGCGACTGCCGCTTCAGGGTAGACCTCGCCGGGCTCGATGATCTGGACATCGAGTCCCTTCTCCTCGAAATAGCCCATATCTCTCGCAACGAAGATGCCGGTGTGGTTTGTGTTCGGCACCCAATCGAGCATGAACTTCACCGGCATCGATTCCTCTGGCGCCGTGCCGCCACACGCACCGGCAAGTATGGTAAGAAGCAGCAACGACACGACTAGTGACAAGCGTTTCATTTCACCCTTCTCTCCCGATGGCCTAGTAAATGCCCTGCCCCTCCCACTGCTCTTTCCGTTGAGCAGAGTGGTACCAGGGCAAAGTCATGCGCTCGATGCCATAGACCAATGCAAATAGAGCTATGCTCAGCAACGAGGTGATGAACATCGCCGCAAATACCTGATCTGTTGCCAGGGCGTTCTTAGAGCGAAGCAAGTACAGCCCCAACCCCGGGGAGCCCCCCACCCATTCCCCTATCGTCGCTGCCACGATGCTATATGTGACAGCCATACGCAAGCCGGTGAAAAACGATGGCAAAGCTGAGGGCAGGCGGACCATTCGCCAGATTTGTCTCCTTGTTGCACCCATGGCCCGGAGCAAAGCAATCAATTCCGGGTCTGAAGACGCTAAGCCGTCAGCGGTGCTTATTGTCAGCGGAAAGAAGCAGAAGAGCACCACAATAGAAACAGTGGGAGTCATTCCGAACCCAAGCCAGATGACCAGAATCGGTGCAATAGCAAGTATCTGTATTGTCTGCGACACGACCAAGATGGGATAGAGAGCACGGTGTGCCAGCGGCCAGAAATCTACCAGGGCTGCTAATCCGATTCCGGCCAGGAGGGCGAGCACCAGCCCTATGCCTGTCGCCAGCATGGTGGTGCCGACGGCGTCAAGCAGGAGGTATCTCGTTTCCCAGGCGGCCCGCATAACATCGAGCGGTGAAGGCAATACGAATGAACCCAGCCCGCTTGCTTTGGCTACGAAATACCAGCCTAGAGCCAGTATGACTATGAGGCAAACCGGCGGGGCAACATCCCTGCGCCACTTCATTTCTCAGCCTCGCGATACCTTACGACTTCTGCCTCGATGGAGGTGTCTCCCAGCCAGTCCGCAGTCTTAGTGATGGTCACAACCTTTTCGCCCCGGCGCTCCGGACCGGAATGATCGCCGCCCAGAGCTTCCTAGTCGAGGGCGGTGCCGCCGGTCAGGCCCTCGAGGGAAAGGGGCGAGGACGGGGCGCCGGTGGGACGTGAGCCCGCACCAAGCGCCGTTCTGCTGTCGGGCGGACGACCCTGCCCAGACGTGGCGGCCTGCGACGACGGGCCTCGGGCGTCCAGCCCTTGCTGGATCTCGTCGACCAGTCCGTCGGTGGGCATCCCCGAGGCCAAAGTAGCCGCCATGACCGCCGGGCCCTGGCGCTGCGCGGCGCGGAACGCCGCCCGCAGCCCCGCGAACACCTGATCCTCGCTGCCGGATAGCAGGGTGCTGAGGTTTGCGACCCTCACCGTGCAGCCCTCTTCCCGTGCGGCCAGGATGGCCGCCTGTACCGGACCGTCTACGTCCTCTTGCCGCAGTGGGTACACGGAGAACTGACAGCCGACTATCTCGGCCCTCATGTATCCCGAGCCCTTGCCCGGCCGGGCATGTTCATCGCTGTGTCTCGCAGACATGAGCTGCTACCTCCCGCGATAATGGATAAGAAGAAGAACCCCGTCACCATGGGTCACTCGGGCCTCCTCCCCGGTCATGGCGTTGCTGACTCCTCTCGTGGCCGACTGGGAGAGAGGCTCGTGGGCCAGGGGATAGAGGAGACCTTCGGTCCAGACGTCCTCCACCTTGGGAGTCAGCGGCAACAGAGAGACCGTATCGCCGCATTCCCCGCTGAAGCTGCTGTCGCCCTTGGCGAGAAAGGCCTCGTGCCAGTCGTCGACCATCCGCACGTGGACGGCGGCCAGCCACGGAGACGAGAGCAGCAGGAGATTGCCTACCAGGTGGTCGAGACGTGGACCTCCCAGCGCCCCATAGACGGTTATGTCGTCCCCGCCGCGCTCGACCACCAGGCGCAAGGCCGCTTGGGTGTCGGTCTCGTCCTTGGCCGTGGGAAGCAGCAAGACCTCCACCCCCCGGGCTTCCAGAGCCGAGCGAGTGTGGACGCTGATCGAATCGAGATCGCCTACCAGGACCCCGGGCTCGAGACCCACCCTGGCCAGAGCGTCCGCCCCCCCGTCCACCGCGACCAGCAGATCGGCGGAGGCCAGGGCGGCCGCATTCAGTTCGGCGGTCAGATCGGATCCGGCGACTACGGCGACACGCATGGCGGACTCCCGTCTCGAGCAAAGGGGAGTGGAGCTTTGTGAGCGGAAAGGCACCGGGACCTGTGGAAGGCCGTCGGGCTAAGGTGGATCACCGTTACTTCCCTTCGCTGGCATTACCCAGATCAGGTTCGTAGGGTCTGTGGCATAGCCACACTCTCAGCTGCTACGCTCCCCTAGCAAGGTATGTAGAATACCGGGGGATTATAGCATTCCAGCCTCGGGGACAGCTCGGAGCGGGGGAACCTGAGCGGTGGCGCTCGTGTATAATCGCGTGGCTTGCGCCGGTCGTCCGACCCCACCGGCGCACTTTGGAAGCGTCGCTCCCAGCGGGTCGTGTCCACCGACGAGCGCACGAGCGTTAGGGTCAAGGTCGGAGCGGTGGTCACTCGCGTCCGAGGGCGTTGTTCGACGCCAATCACAGTGAGTTCGCCAAGTACGGCTGGCTGAGCTGAACAGGGGGATAGGAAAGGTGCATTCACGGGCCCCAGAGAGACCGGCCGTGGAGCCTTCAAGGTCTTCGGCGACTCACCCTGGGGTTGCCCGCCTGTCCCTGCTCGGCCTTGATCGAGCCCGCATCGGTCCTTGGATGCACCAACCTGGCCTGGGGAAGGAGTGATGGTGCCCACTACGAGCAGTGCCGACAAGGCGAGGCCGGCGGACCAGAGCCTGACAGAGATCCGCTGGCACGCCCGGGGGGGCCAGGGAGCCGTCACCGCGGCCAAACTGGTGGCTGAACTGGCGTTGGGCCAGGGCAAGCATTTCCAGGCCTTCCCCGAATACGGGCCCGAACGCTCGGGAGCCCCCATCGTGGCCTTCACCCGGGTCAGCGACGAGCCGATCCAAGTCTACTGTGGCGTGGAGCACCCGGGGATCGTGATAGTGCTCGACCCATCGCTGCTCAGTACGATAGACGTCATGAAGGGTGCTCCGCCGGGCGCGATCCTGCTCGTGAACAGCGAGATGGAGCCCTCCGAGGTGCGGGAGCAGTACGGGCTCGAAGGCGGCCGCCTTTTCACCATCGCCGCCACGCGCATCGCCATCGAGACCATCCGTCGCCCCATTCCGAACACACCGATGGTCGGAGCGCTCACGCGGATCACCGGATTGTTCCCGCTCGAGAGCGTGGTCGAGTTCCTGCGCGCAGACTTCGGCAAGAAGTTTCCTCCCAAAGTAGTAGAAGGCAACATCTCGGCCATCACACGCGCATATGAGGAGGTCAAGGGCGAATGAGCCCCGCGAAGAAGCCCCGCTGGGACGTGAGCGATATCGACACGTGGGGACCGGACAGGCACGAACTTGGAGCCACCATCCCGGTAGCTGGGAACTCCGAAGAGGTCGAGACCGGGGGCTGGCGCTCGATGGTTCCGGTCATCGACTGCGACAAATGCACCGGATGCATGCTCTGCTATTTCTACTGTCCCGACGCCTCGATCATCATCGAGGACGGCAAAGCCGTGGGGGTCGACCTCAAGCACTGCAAGGGCTGCGGTATCTGTGCCAGGGAGTGCCCGGCCGACGCGATAGTCATGCGGACCGAAGAGAAGGAGTGACGAGGTGGGCGGAGACAGCACCGGCACCCTGGCCGTCACCGGAAACGAAGCGGCAGCAGAAGCGATGCGCCAGATCAACCCCGACGTGGTGTGCGCCTACCCCATCACCCCCCAGACCGAGATCGTGCAACTCTACGCGCAGATGGTCGCCGACGGCAAGGTGACCTCGGAGTTCGTCACGGTGGAATCGGAGCATTCGGCCATGAGCGCCGTGATCGGATCCGCGGCCGGAGGGGCGCGGACTATGACCGCCACTTCCTCCCAAGGCTTCGCCCTGATGTGGGAGCTTCTTTTCGTGGCCTCGAGCTATCGGCTACCCGTCGTGATGACCACGGTGAACCGCGCTCTCAGCGGACCGATAAACATCCACTGCGACCACAGCGACACCATGGGCGGCCGGGATTCCGGTTGGATCCAGCTCTATGGGGAGGACCACCAGCAGGCCTACGACAACTGCATCCAAGCCGTGAGGATCGCGGAACACATGGACGTGCGCCTGCCCGCGATGCACATGTACGACGGGTATGTCATCAGCGGCGCCATCGGGCCGCTGGTCATGCTGGCGGATGAGCAGGTCCAGGATTTCATCGGGCCGTTCCGATCCGTCAACTCTCTCTTGGACCCCCAGCACCCCGTCACCGTAGGTCCCTTCGACGGACTGCACGGTTGGTATTTCGAGCACAAGGTCTCGCAGAATCGGGCCATGGACCGGGCTCTCAAGGTGATTCAAGACGTCGCCGACGAATACGCCGAGCTCAGCGGGCGCCATTACGGCCTCCTCGAGCCCTACCGACTAGAAGACGCCGAGATCGCCATAGTCGTGGTCGGTTCCACGGCCGGGACCACGCGCATGGTCGTAGACAAGTTGCGCTCCAAGGGCGTGAAAGCCGGCATGATACGGATGCGCGTCTTCCGCCCGTTCCCGCATGCAGCCTATGCGCAGGCCCTGCAGCACGTGAAGGTGGTCGGCGTCATGGATCGCGCCGACTCCTTCGGCGCTCAGGGTGGGCCCTTGTTCCTCGAGATCCGCGCGGCCCTTTATGACAACGATCCGCGCCCCCAGGTCCTCCCGTTCATCTACGGCCTGGGCGGGCGGGACATCTTCCCCGACAACATCGAGCAGGCCTTCTCAGTTCTGGAGACGGCGGCCCGAAGCCGAGGGAAGACCTCCATCGAACGTCGCTATCTGAACCTGCGGGAAGATTAAGGGAGCCGGTATGGCGAGCGGTAATGGTCGCGGCAGCGACGGCGGAAGACGAGGGGGCGGGCCCAAGCGTCCGGCCGCCCGGGCCCGGACCGCCGAAGCAAAGGGCTCGGCGCTCTACGAGGTCCTCAAGGGGATCGACTTCGAGCGGCGCCAGCTGGTGGGCAAGAAGACGGGCACGGGCCTCTTGGAACTGATCCTGGACCGGGACGGAGAGTACCGCTGCTACGCCTGCACGCTGTGCGAGCGGACCTGTCCTGTCGACTGCATCGAGCTCGAGTACTGTCCCGAGTTCCCAGAGCAGCCTTTCGACATAGAGGCCGCCAGAGCAGCCGCCTTGGCCACGCTGCCGGGCGAGAGCTGTGGAGCTGCTTCCGCGTGCGTCATGGACGAGACCCCGGCCGGCTTCCAGCCCGAGATCGACATGAAGCTGTTCGATCCGGTGGTCGCCGGCATCCGCTCGGGATCCGGACTGGTCGAAGCACTGCACGCTACCCAGGAGGCCTACGGCTATCTGCCCCGCGTGGCACTGGAGAGCATCGCAGACGAGATGCGCCTGCCGTTCTCGAGGGTCTACGGTGTGGCCAGCTTCTACACCCAGTTCCGGCTCAGGCCGGTGGGTAGATACGTGATAGACGTCTGTATGGGTACCGCCTGCCACGTGGCCGGTGCACCCCTCGTGGTGGAGGCGTTCAGCCAAGAGCTCGAGATCCCCATCGGGGGGACCACTCCGGACGGCCTCTTCACTCTGCAGACGGTCAACTGCGTGGGCGCCTGCGCCCTCGCTCCGGTGGTACGGATCGGGAACGACGAGACCTTCGGCCGCATGGGGCCGAATGAGGCCCGCAGACTGGTACGCAGACTGCGGAAGGCGGAGGTGGCGTCATGAGCGCCCGCGCCGGCGGCCGCGCCGGCACCGGGAAGGCCCGAGCCGACCGCATCGACGCTGCGCTCGCGGCCGCGAGAGACCCAAACGCCTATCTGGCCGACGACGAGAAGACCGAGATACGAGTGTGCGCGGGCACCGCCTGCCATGCTTCCGGGCGGGTGGCTCTCCGCAAGGCCTTGGAGAGAGCTTTGGCCGAGCGGGATCTGTCCGACAGAGTGACCATCGTGGAAACGGGCTGCCACGGTTTCTGCGAGCAGGGACCGATCGTCGTGCTTCGCCCGCAGGGCATCTTCTATCCCCGTCTAGACCCGAAGGACGTCGAGGAGATCATCGAGACGAGCGTGATCGGAGACGGCGTCGTCGAAAGGCTGCTCTACAGGCACCCGCAGTCGGGCGAGCCGTTGGCCCTCGAACAAGACATACCCTTCTACGCCCTCCAGAAGCGGATCGTGCTGGGCCTCAACGGCAAGATCGACCCCTTCTCCCTGGACGACTACCTCTCTCACGGCGGCTACTCGGCGCTGGCCAAGGTACTCAAGGCGGCCGACCCCGTGGCGGTGATCGACGAAGTGGAGAGGAGCGGACTCCGCGGCCGCGGTGGAGCCGGATTCCCGACAGGCAGGAAGTGGCGCTCGTGCCGCGCGAACCCTGGAGAGAAGCACTACGTCATCTGCAATGCCGACGAGGGCGATCCGGGCGCGTTCATGGATCGGTCGGTGCTCGAAGGCAACCCCCACAGCGTCATCGAGGGCATGGTCATCGCCGCCTACGCCATCGGCGCCGCCAACGGTCCGGTGGCGGGCTACGTGTACGTCCGCCACGAGTACCCCTTCGCCGTCCAACGGCTGCGCTGGGCGCTGCAGCAGGCCCGCGAGAGGAACCTCCTGGGCGAGGACATCCTCGGTTCCGGCTTCGACTTCGATATCCGCATCAACCAGGGCGCCGGCGCCTTCGTCTGCGGCGAATCCACGGCCCTCACCGCCTCGATAGAGGGGCTGCGGGGCATGCCTCGGGGAAAGCACATCCGCACGGCGGCGCACGGGCTCTGGGGCCAACCCACCAACCTCAACAACGTCGAGACCTACGCCAATGTGCCTTGGATCATCAACAACGGTGCGGAGGCGTTCGCTTCCGTGGGCACGGCCACGAGCAAGGGCACCAAGATCTTCTCGCTCACCGGTAAGGTGGTGAACGGGGGTCTCATCGAGGTCCCCATGGGCGCCACCCTACGGGAGGTCATCTTCGACATCGGGGGGGGCATGCTGCCGGGCCGTCATTTCAAGGCCGTCCAGCTCGGGGGGCCATCGGGAGGCTGCCTGCCCGCCTCCTTGCTCGACGAGCCTATCGATTTCGAGAGCCTGCTCGCGGCCGGCTCCATGATGGGTTCCGGCGGCATGGTGGTGGTCGACGACACCACCTGCATGGTCGACTTCGCTAAGTTCTTCCTGAAGTTCACGGCCGAGGAGAGTTGCGGGAAGTGCGTGCCCTGTCGAGTCGGTGCCACCCGCATGCTGGAGATCTTGGAGCGTATCTCGGCCGGTCTGGCCACAGCGGACGAGGTCGAGTCGCTGGAGGCACTGGCCGAGGACGTGGTGGAAGGCTCGCTGTGCGCCCTGGGTGGGAGCGCTCCCAATCCCGTGTTGTCCACCCTCCGCTATTTCCGGGAAGAGGTGATGGCCCACGCGGAGGAACATCGCTGCCCGGCCAAGGTCTGCCGTCCTCTGATCCGCTACGACATAGACGCGGAGGCGTGTACCGGCTGCCGCGCCTGCCTCTCGGCCTGTCCGACCGGGGCGGTAAGCGGGGAACGCAAACAGGTCCATGTCATCGACCAGAAGCTATGTATCAAGTGCGACGCCTGTCGTCAGGCGTGCCGCTTCGATGCCGTCCGGGTGGAGACGGGCGTGCCCATTCTGGCTGAAGGGAGACGAAGATGAGCACGCGCACCAAGACCGCCGTGAGATTCACGATCGATGGGACAATCGTGCGGGCCCAGCCGGGCGAGACCGTCCTGGAGGTCGCCCGCCGGGAAGGGATCGACATTCCCGCCCTCTGTTACGAGCCCGGGACCCCCGCCTGGGGCGCCTGCCGCCTCTGCCTGGTAGAAGTCGAAGGCGCAGGTAAGCTCCAGGCTGCCTGCACCACCTGGGTGGCAGACGACCTGGTGGTGAAGACCGATACGCCCCGCGTGCGCGCCCGGCGCAAGAGCTATCTGAAGATGTACCTTTCCGACCACAACGCCTATTGCGAGGCGCCCTGTACCCACGCCTGTCCTACCCACATCGACATCCCCGGCTACCTGGCCGCCTTGGCGGCCGGGGACTTCGCCGGAGCGGCGGCGCTGGTGCGCGAGGAACTGCCGTTCCCCGGCATACTTGGTCGCGTCTGCCCCCGCTACTGCGAGCCGGTGTGCAGACGAGGAGAGGTGGACGAGCCCATCGCCATCTGTGCCCTCCACCGGGCAGTTGCCGATCACACCTCCAAAGCGCGCCTCGTATCCGCGGTCTCGACCGGCAAGCGGGTAGCCGTCGTCGGTGCCGGCCCGGCCGGTCTGGCCGCCGCCTGGTTCTTGGTGGAGCGGGGCAACCGGGTCACGGTGTACGACGCGGGCGAAGAGCCGGGGGGATCGCTCCGCTACGCGATCCCCGAGTTCCGCCTGCCCCAGAAGGTGCTCGAGAATGAACTGCAACCGTTGTGGGACGCGGGCGTGCGCTTCGTAGGCGGGTCCAAGCTGGGCTACGAGGTCGATCCCGAAGGGTTGCTGGAGGCCGGGTTCGATGCGGTCATCATCAGCGTCGGCAGCCGAGAGATGCGGGCCGAGATCATTCCCGGTGGAGAAGCAGCCCTCGACGGCCTCGAATTCCTGAGACGGGTCCGCGAAGGCCATACGGTCCATCTTGGCGCCAAGACGGTGGTGGTCGGTGACGGGCTCACTGCGCTGGACGTCGCCCGCACGGCTCTAAGAAAGGGCGCCGCGGAAGTGCTGGTCGCGGCCCCGCACGAGCGGGACGCCGTGCCCGCCGGGAGTCGGGACCTCGCTGCTGCGGTCGAGGAGGGCGTCAAGTTCGAGTTCGGCGTCCTGGCCAAGAAGGTCGACACCTCCGCGGGAAAGGCCGAGGGCGTCAGCTGCACCCGCGTGGCCTGGGACGAGGGCACGAGCCGGGAGATCGAGGGGTCCGACTTCCAGATCGAGGGGGCCACGGTGATCCTGGCGATCGATCCTCCCCATAAAACTCCAGAGGAAGAGACCCCAGGGGAGAACGAGGGCCTAGGCGAGCTTTCTGGAAAGCGCCTCCAAGCCCATCCGCGCACAGGGCGCACCTCCCGGGAGGGAGTCTTTGCCGCCGGTGACACCGTCACGGGTGCGGAATCCGTCATCCACGCGGTGGCCGGGGGCAAACGCACCGCTCTGGCCGTCGACGCGTGGCTCCGAGGTCAGGACTTGCTCGAGTTGGAGGACAGGCTGGCGGCCTTCAGCCGGCTGCCGTACCTCCGGCAGTTGGCAGGGGCTTCTGAGCTGGGAGAGCTCGATCGACGCCTGGCCGAACGCGACCCGGTATGGCTGAAGATGGGCGCGAGCGCCGACCCGGCGGCTCGCGCCCGCATGCCCAAGGCCGGCAAGGCCAAACGCCTATCCGGCGTCGAGGTCGAGGTCGAGAAGGGTTACAGCCTCGCCGCGGCTCGGGCCGAGGCCAAGCGCTGCCTGCAGTGCGTCTGCCCCAGTCTGGGCGAATGCGAGCTGCAACGTCTGGGGGTCGAGTACGAGATCACCGACAACGATCTCGTCGGCAAGGGCACTCGGGTGCGGTTGGTCCAGCCCCAATACGAGCATCCCTTCATCCGGCGCGACATGAACCGGTGCATCGCCTGCGGGCGCTGCGTGCGGGTCTGCCGCGACGTGGCCGGTCCGGCCTGCTACGAATTCACAGGCCGGGGCTTCACCATGAACGTAGACACCCCTTACGGCGAAGCCCTGCAGTTGGCCGACTGCGTCACCTGCGGCCGCTGTGTGACCGCCTGCCCCACCGGTGCACTCACCTTCAACGAGCGCGTGCTGAGCTCCTTCCGAGTGGACGAAAGCCGCTGCATCATGTGCGGGGAATGCGTGGACGTCTGTCCGGCGGACGCCCTCCAGGAGACCAACCAGTTCGAGGACGCACGTCGGAAGTGGCTGGAACTGGTCGACCAAGGCAGCCGGCTCGCCGGTGGACACCGCATGTGTGCCGGGTGCGGGGCCCCCATCGTGGTGCGGCAGGTCCTGATGGGGACGAGCGACCCGGTAGTCGTCAGCGCAGCCACGGGATGCCTCGAGGTGAGTACATCGATCTACCCCTACACTTCCTGGAAAGGGAGCTTCATCCACACCGCGTTCGAGAACGCGGCGGCCACGCTAAGCGGCACCGAGACCGCCTTCCGGGCGCTTCAGAAGAAAGGCCTCATCGAGGAGAACGTCAAGTTCATCGCCTTCGGCGGGGACGGCGGTACCTACGACATCGGTCTGCAGTCGCTCTCCGGCGCCATGGAGCGCGGCCATCGGATGCTCTACGTCTGCTACGACAACGGTGCCTACATGAACACCGGTTTCCAACGTTCCGGAGCCACCCCGGAGGGCGCCTGGACGACCACCAGCCCCGTGGGTGAGGAGTCGGCCGGCAAGTTGCAGCATCGCAAGAACCTCACCGAGATCATGATCGCCCACGGCCTCGACTACGTGGCCCAAGCCTCGCCGCACGATCCGCGGGACCTGGTGCGCAAGGCGGCGCGGGCCCTAGCCGTGGACGGTCCCACCTTCCTCAACGTCCTTGCCCCTTGCCCCCGCGGCTGGCGCTCGGATGGCGCGGAGAGCATCGACCTCGCCCGAGAGGCCGTCAACACGTGCTACTGGCCGCTTTTCGAGTGCGAGCAAGGAGAATACCGGCTCACGTACCGGCCTCATCACAAGCTGCCGCTCGTACCCTGGCTCAAACGACAGGGTCGTTTCGCGCACCTCTTCCAGCCGGATTTCGAATGGGCCCTGCGGAATCTCGAGGACTGGGTCGACGAGGAATGGAACAAGCTGCTTCAGAAGTGCAACGAGCCGAGCGAAGCCGAATGGCAGGCCCATCTCCAGGCGAACGGCTGCCTACTACGCTGATCCTGGCGCCTCGGGCAGGCATCGCGCCCCGCAACGCCCCGCAGCGCGGACAAGCTCCACTTCACAGAGCGAATAAGGCGAGTCCAAGGACTCGCCTTTTCTTACGTAGGGATGCTGGATCAGGGGATCAGGCCGGCGGTCTCACCGGTGCACCACGCCCACCCTCGAGGCGGATCCGGGGCAGGAACCGGCGAAGAGCCCGCGGTAGATACCAGCTGATCTTGCCCAACAGCGCCATGCTGGCCGGCACCAGTATCGAGCGTATGAGGGTGGCATCGAGCAGCACCGCGACGGCCAGACCGAACCCCACCTGCTGCAGCATCACCAGATTGCCGGCTGCGAAGGTCGAGAAGACCACCACCATGATCAGGGCGGCTCCCGTGATGATACGACTGGTGGCTTTGAGCCCGACCGCCACGGCCTCCCTGCTCTTGTCTGTGCGATCGTAGTGCTCCTGGATGCGGCTGAGCAGGAACACGTGGTAGTCCATGCTCAGCCCGAAGAGGATGCAGAACAGGAATATGGGTACCCAGGACGCAATGGTCGGCGTCTGTTGGAAGCCGAAGAGCTGATGCCCGATACCCTTCTGGAACACCAGGACCAGCATCCCGTAGGCCGCCCCCACCGAGAGCAGGTTCATGACGATGGCAGTGAGCGGCACCACGATCGAGCGGAACACCAGCAAGAGCAGGATGAAGGTCAGCCCGAGAACGAACGCCAGTACGGCCGGCGTCAGCTTATTGACCAGACTGACGGAGTCGAAGTCGAAGGCCGTCTGACCGGTCACGTACACAGGAGCGCCCGTATAGGCAAAGGCTTGGGGGATCATCTCGGTCCGCAGGTCGTCGATGACCGCGTACGCAGCCTCGGAATCGGCCTCCATGGCGAGAGGAGCGGTTATCAGGGCCACATTCTCATCCTGATTCCAGGTCGCCGTGGGGACGGCGGCGAAATCCCCCGAGGCGCTCATGCTCTCGCTCAAGGTCTCGATCGCCCCTTCGATGCCCGTGGTCCGGTCTGCGTCCACTACGATCTGCACGGGGGCCAGAACCCCGGGAGGGAAGTTGTCGACCAGCAACTCGTAGGCATCGCGCCGCTCTCCGGCCGGGAGCGTCTCCGGCCCTCCGGAAGCTCCGGTCTTGAGCATGAACGCGGGAGCCGTGACCGCTAGGAGTATGATCACCGTGAGGGCCACTCCCACGATCGGCCTGGCCATGATGCCTCTGGTGAACTTACCCCAGAAGCCCTTGTACACGGTGAGGTGGCTGTGCACGCGCTCTCCATCGTGCTTCTTCCTGTGCCGGCGGACCAGAGGCCAGTTGACCCGGTCCCCCAGCAGACTGAGCATGGCCGGGACCAGGGTGAGCATCGCCAGGACGGCGATGCCTACGACCAGCAACGCCCCCGCTCCCAGACTGCGGAAGGTGGTGATGGGGATGATGAACAGTCCCACCAAGGCGAGCATCACCGTGCCTCCGGAGAAGAGGACCGCCCGGCTGGCGGAGGCTCCGGTGGCGGCGATGGCGTCGAGCTTGCTGAGGCCCTGTCGCCTTTCCTCCCGGAAGCGTTCGATTATGAAGAGGGCATAGTCGATGCCCACTGCCAGCCCGATCATCATGATCACGTTCACGATGAAGAACGATTGGGGCATGAACAGCCCCACCACGGATATCACGCCCATACTCACGAAGATGGCCACAAGAGCGAGGGCCAGGGAGACGCCCGCGGCCAGAAGGGCACCGAACACGAACACCAGAACGAGCAGGGTAACGGGCAGGCCGATCATCTCGGCTTTGGTCAGGTCCCTTTCGGCGGTGGTGCTGAACTCGTGCCCGATGCTGGCCTCACCCACCGAAACCACAACGAAGTCGTCCGTGTTTTGAGCGCGGACCGTTGCCAGGTACTCGTTCATGGTGTCGCCGTTGTCGGCGGCGTCCCCCGCGAACGAGACCGGGATGAGAGTGGTGTGACGGTCGGCCGAGACCATCGATTCAGCCGCCTCCGGAGAGAACAGACCGGCCTGGTAGTAGGTGAACGCCTGGGCGACGGTCCCGTGCTCCGCGAGCAAGGATGCTGCCGCTCCCTCGACTCTCTGCCGGAAGGCCGGATCGTCGACCGTCAGGGTGTCGGAATGGACCAGGACCGTCTCATCGAAGTCCGAGGTCCCCGTCATCTCCTGCGCGAGCAGGGTCTGGCCCTTGACCGATTCCGGGTTGTTGAGGAACTTCATCTCGTCGCCGGTAAGGGCGCTCTTGAGTCCAGGCGAAGCAGCGATCGCCAGGACCAAGAAGAGCACCCATACCCCTACGACCCACCAAGGATGGCGGGCACTGAAACCTGCCAGTCTCTCGGTCGAAAGCGGGAACTTCACTTACTACCCCCGATAGTGACAAACGTGTCGTCGCCGATAGGACCTTCGCTTTGACTCATACGAGGAGCGAAACGCTCCAACAATTCATCGACCATCTCTGGCACCGGTCTCATGTCCAGACTCTCTCCCAGCTCCAAGCCGAGCACATGCAGGCCCACCATCAAAGAGACGAACAGCACGGCCAGACCGCGGGCATCCACTCCGGGGTCCAGCGCGCCCTGCTCTTGGGCCTGGCGAAAGAGGCGCTCGGTCAGGAAGATATACGCCTCCCGCAGTTGACGGCCTCCCGACCGGCAGCCTTCTTCACGCCGCGCTTCCGCGAGGATGGCTTCCAGCACCAAGATGGTCTCCTCGCGCGCCGGTGCTTCTTTGAAACGCTGCTCGATCGCCCAGCCGGCGTTCCGCAATATATCGGCCGGAGTGTCGGCCCTCTCCACCGCTCGGGCGAACAGGGCACGGGTGCTGTCGCTGATGTTCTCGAACACGGCCTGCACCAGATCGTCCTTGCTCGGATAGTAGCGGTAGATAGCCCCGACGCTCAGGCCCGCCTCCGCCGCCACATCCTGCATCGTCGCCTGGGCGCAGCCCCGACGGGCGAACACACGGGTCGCCGCGGTGAGTATCTCTCCCCTGCGGGACTGGAACTCCTCGGCTGTGATTCGTACCATCGCGACCGCCTCCAAAGACAGGGATCACCGGAAGGGAAGAAGAACGATTCTACAAGAATGAATGAACGTTCATTCACGGGCCCGAGTGAGTTTACAGAGCGAGGCCGACGTCGTCAAGCCACAGGCCGGCAACGTTGAGGGGCTGGGCGGCCGGCATCCAAGAATCGGGCCACCCACCCCTTCATCGCCGTCCGTGTATCATCATGTCCGCTATGGAACGCATCGAGATACGCCCCCTCCGGGAAGAGGAATTCCGCTCCGCGGTCTTTGTCGCGTGCGCCGCGTTCGGCGAGGACGCGACGGAGGAAGACGAGAAGGTCTACCGCATGGCCTTCCCGTTGGAGCGGGCACTGTGTGCTTTCGAAGACGGCAGGATGGTGGGTACGTCCACCGTGCTGCCCATGGAGCTCACCCTGCCTGGGGGGTCGACTATGCCTACGGGAGGCCTGACCTGGATCGCCGTCCTGCCGACGCATCGCCGGCGCGGCATCCTCAGGCAGCTCGTGGCCGCTCAACTCGGCGAGATGGCAGACCACGGCGAAGCCCTTTCGGCGTTGCTTGCGTCCGAGGGGAACATCTACGGCCGCTTCGGCTACGGGCCGGCCACCAGCGTCGTCAGCTTCAGTGTGGAGCAGGCGTACGGGGGTCTCGTGATCCCGGTCGAGGACCCGGGTCGAGTGGTTCTGCTGGGAGCCGACGAGGCCGCCGGCCAGCTGCCCCTCATATACGAGTGCCTTCGCTCGATACAGCCCGGGGCAGTCAGCCGCTCTGAGGGCTGGTGGGCCGAGTATCTCTACGATCCCCCGCGGCATCGTGAAGGCGGGAGCGGGATGTTCCATGCCAAGCACGAGACCGTGCCGGGGATCGCAGACGGCTACGTGAGCTACCGCGTGAAAGACGAATGGGAAGGCGCGCTGCCGTTGAGCAGCGCCCTCGTCGTGGAACTGGTGGCCGATGATCCCCTCGTCTACCGCGCCCTGTGGGACTTCGTGCTCAAC
Organism: uncultured Gaiellales bacterium; assembly: GCA_964497095.1. Taxonomy (GTDB): domain Bacteria; phylum Actinomycetota; class Thermoleophilia; order RBG-16-64-13; family RBG-16-64-13; genus CAVPLM01. The sequence continues at coordinate 26,777 of CAZCCL010000019.1, forward strand.
ACCGACCTGTGCAGGACCATATCCTTTTCGCGGGGACGGGTGGATGAGCCCCTCCGCTGGCTCCTGGCCGACCCTCGACGCTTCCGGGTGGACGCTCTGGCCGACTACCTGTGGCTTCGGCTGCTCGACGTACCTCGCGCGCTCGCGGCGCGGACATACGGATCCCCCGGGCCGCTCGTACTGGAGGTGACCGGCACCTTCCCTACCGCGAGCGCGGATCGCTTCGTCCTCGACGTCGATCAGGTCGGCGGAGGGAGAGCTGAGTGCGCACCCACGACGGCCCCGCCCGACCTTTCTATCGGTCTTGAAAGCCTGGGGGCGGTCTATCTTGGCGGAGTCTCCCTCACCGAGCTGGCGATCGGGGGGCGCGTGCGCGAGCTGACTACCGGCGCGGTCGAGCACGCCGATGCGATGTTCAAGACGAGCAGGGCCCCGTACTGCGTTACGATGTTCTAGGAACCAACATGGAGAACCGCTCTTCATCTCCTAAACACCATGCGCACCGTCTCAACGATACTCGGCGCCTGCACGATCAGGTGAGCGAACAGGACCTGGCCCGGCTCCTCGACCTGAGTGGCGGGGAAGACGTCGCCGACCTGGGTAGCGGAACCGGTTTCTACACCGACCGCATCGCCGCCCTGACCACCGGCACGGTGTACGCGGTCGAGATACGCCCCGAGATGAACGTCGCCTACCGCGAGCGAGGCGTGCCGGCCAACGTCCGCCTCGTACTCGGTGACATGACCGCCCTGTCCCTCCCGCCGGCCAGTGTAGACGTAGCCTGCACCATCGCCACCTGGCACGAGGTGGGGGGTAGATTCGACCTGCCCGGACTGCTCGAGATCCTTCGACCGCAGGGGAAGCTGGTCGTGATCGATTGGCGTAGATATCCCGAATCGTGGGAGAGCGGACCGCCCCCGGATCTCCGTTCCACCAAGGAAGAAGTGGCTGAGGCGCTTGCTCCCTTCTTCGCCGAAATCTCCGCCGAGGACGTTGGTCGCTTCATGTTCGCCGTCGTGGCGAGACGGGAGTCGCAGGACGCTGAGTAGGCAGCGGGGCGCGCCACGAGCACCCGGACCGGTCTGGAGCGCTGAATCTCGTGACACACCGAGTCGCTGGGTGCGAAGAACGCGAAGCCGTGAAGCCCGAGAAGCCCGAGAAGCCCGAGAAGCGTTAGGCGAGGCGGGCAGGTCGCGCAGGCGCGTCCTGCACGATCGGCGTCAGTCCTCGAGGTCGCTTCGGTCCCCGGTGTCGCCGTCAGTCCCCGAGGTCGACGCCCGAAGTGCGCTCGCGCTTGAGCCGGCCTCGCCGTCGTTTGGCTTCCAGGCGCCTCTCGTTTGCTCGCGCGGGCAGAGGGATAGGTACACGCTCCGGCGCCTCCGTCAGAGCTTCGCGGACGAGATCGGCGAAACGCCGAACCGCGGCGTCGCGGTTCGCCAGCTGGGTGCGATGCCGTTGGGACACCACCCTGAGCACACCGTCCTTGTTGATACGTCCGGGGAGTTTCTGGCGCAGCAGCGCCCGCTGCTCTGCCGACAGCGAGGCCGACCCCTCCAGATCGAACAGCAAGGTGACGCGAGTGTTCACCTTGTTGACGTTCTGACCTCCGGGACCACTGCTGCGGGACGTGCTGAAGACGAGCTCCGTGTCGGCGATCTCTAGATCATCTGTCACCCGTACCATCTCGCCCCCACATCCTCTCCGTTCGTGAGACCATCTCGAACATGGAGCAACCACTTCGTAGTGTCGCCGATTTCATGGTTCCAGGCCATGCCAAGGAACTCCTGCGTAGCCTCTTCGAGGCAATGGTCCACGCGGCGGCGCCGGAGCGGGTCCTGCCCGAACGACTGCCCCGGCCGCCCCGGGGACGCACCCTCGTGCTCGGTGCCGGCAAGGCAGCGGCGGCGATGGCCAAGACTGTGGAAGATCACTGGACGGCCCCCCTTTCCGGTCTGGTCGTGACCCGCTACGCGCACGGCCTCCCTTGCCAGCGGGTGGAGGTGGTCGAGGCGGGTCATCCGTTCCCCGACAGCGTGGGAGAGGAGGCGGCCAGGCGCAGCCTGGCACTCGCCCGCGGTCTCACCTCAGACGACCTGGCGCTGGCCCTGTTCAGCGGCGGCGGGTCGGCCCTGCTGACCCTGCCGGCCCCCGGCTTGACGTTGGAGCAACTCCGGGAAGTCAACCGGCAGCTGCTGCGCTCAGGAGCCCCGATCGCTGAAGTGAACTGCGTGCGCAAGCATCTGTCCGCCATCGCGGGCGGACGGCTCGGAGCGGCCTGCGCCCCCGCACCGGTTCTCACCTTCCTCATCTCCGACGTGACCGGAGACGACCCGTCTGTGATCGCGTCGGGTCCGACGGTGGCCGATCCCACCACGTTCGCGGAGGCCCGAGCCGTGGTCGAGGAGTACCAGTTGAGGCTCCCGCCGGAGGTGCACCGCCATCTGGAAGAGGGTGGCGAGGAGACACCCAAGCCCGGCGACCCCAGGCTCGCGGGTGCCCGGGCGATCCTGCTCGCCACCCCAGCGCAAGCCTTGGAGGCGGCGGCGGCACGAGCGCGCACCGCCGGCCTGGACCCGACGGTTCTCGGCGCCGAACTGCAGGGAGAAGCGCGCGCACTGGCGGCCGCGCACGCCGATCTCATCCGCCGCGTCCACTACGCGCGGAGAGGCCGCACCGACGCAAAGCCGGCGGTCCTGCTCTCCGGCGGGGAGACGACCGTCACGGTCCGGGGTCCGGGACGGGGGGGCCGGAACACCGAGTACCTGCTGGCCCTGGCCCTCGCCTTGGGTTCGGCCAAGGAAGACAGGCCAACGGTCTTCGCCTTGGCGGCCGATACTGACGGCATCGACGGCACCGGGGAGAACGCGGGAGCGTTCCTTCTCCCCGATTCCCTGCAGCGGGCCGCCGCCGCCGGCCTCAACCCCGACGCCTTCCTCGAGGCGAACGACAGCTATGGCTTCTTTCAGAACCTCGGCGATCTGTTGACCGCGGGACCGACCCGCACGAACGTCAACGACTTCCGCGCCGTCATCGTGATCTGATCACGGCGGGTCGATCAGGTCGTCCTCAAGATGCAGTGCCCGGCAACGGCGACCATACCGCGGGACTCGCAATAAGCA
>CAZCCL010000020.1:0-29482 GCA_964497095.1 uncultured Gaiellales bacterium
CGATCCTGGGGATGGCCGGGCTGCAGCCGGACGCCGAGAAGATCAGGATGGAAGCTGCAGACGGCTACTGGGTCTACCTCAGCCTCGAGGAGGCCCTCCGACCGGAGAACTTCCTGGCCTATGAATGGATGGGGCAGCCGGTGCCTGTGCTGCATGGCTTCCCGGTTCGGGCTGTCATTCCGGACAAGTATGGCTCCTACTGGGTCAAGTGGCTTCTGCAGATCGAGGTGGAGTAGGAAGCAGTCCAACGTGGACTATGACAGAACGGGAGCAGCGATGAGAATCAAGGCACCGCACATATTGTCAGTGTTTGCCGTACTCGTGATGCTGGCCATGGGATTGGCAGTTGTCGGCTGCGGCGGCGGCGGGTCCACATCTGTCGGCGGCTCGACGGCGTCCCAAACCTCCGGAGAAGTGGAAGCCACTGAGTTCCAGGGCGTGGAACTGACCCCCATCAGCGATCAAGGCAACAACGCCCTGAAAGGGACTCAGGTTATTGGCAGGGATACTTACAGACTCGTGGTGGACGGTCTGGTGCAAACCCCGCTATCTCTGTCTTATGCTGATTTGCAGGCCCATGACCAGGAGTCGTGGTTGATGGACTTGAACTGCGTGGAAGGCTGGAGTTTCACGGCCAAATGGACCGGTCCGTCACTCAGCGCCATTCTTGATGATGCCCGGGTGGACTCCTCGGCAGTCATAGCCATATTCCATACTGAGGATGTACCGGAAGGATACACTTCATTGGATTTAAAATACATTCGCGATAACAACATACTGCTTGCTTTGAAACTAAACGATATCACTCTAACACCTGAGAGAGGTTTCCCTTTTCAGGTAGTGGCTAAGAGCAAGTATGGATATAAATGGGCTAAATGGGTTACTCGTATAGAACTATCATCAGATGCCGACTTCAGGGGATACTGGGAACGTGCAGGGTATAGCAACGATGCCGATGTTGGCGGGCCCGCCTTTGAGTAGGGCGCCGAGGTTTCCGCGTGCTCTAGTGCCCTTGTGAAGTGGGAAGGCGTATGACATCAACGGCGAGACGTTCGCGCCCCTGCCCATACCACCCGTCGAGAGTCGCAGCCACAGGCGAGAAGGATTGACAGGCGGCGGCTTTTCCAACCATGGAGTTACTCATGTTCACCCACTACCATGTCAGCCTGATCGCCATCGCGCTTTTCCTCATCTACGCGGTAAGCTTCTTTCTCTACAAGACCAAGCGCATCAGGATCAGCAGCCATCGCAAGGTCTGGAACGTCCTCCTGTTGGCGACTTTTCTGATCACAGGCATCTTCGGGCTCATCTTGGCAGTTCGGCGAGACTACGTGTTGCTCTTCGCCTTCCCCGTCAACTTGCTCTTCTGGCATGTGGAAGCAGGGGTGGTCATGACGGTGATCTCGCTGTTCCATCTCAGCTGGCACCTGAGCTACTACCGCGACCTGCTCAAGAGCGGCCGCCAGAAGGTGAGCGCCGCACGCGAGGCCACGCGCGTTCAGGAAGCCCCCGAGAGATAGCGGGCCTCGTCGAAGAAGACCGGCGTGGTGCGACCCAAGTGTGTCTGCGTACTCGTCTCCCCCTACGAAGGCCACTCGGCCGAAAACAGCGGAAGGCACGTCCATGCCAATGAGCGGTTAGCGGCAAGATGGAGAACAGAAGGCGTCTCCCTTGCCGAAGGAGGTCGAGTTTGTTTGCGGACTGCGGACCCTGTGTCGCTGCCCCCACGGGCCGCCAACCGCCTGTTCACGCTAACTCGTCTGGCCCTCTTCTTGCGGCTCCACGCAGCCCTCGGCCGGTTCGGTCACCGATCGCGCGTAGTCGAGACCGTAGTATCTGCACAGCTTCTCTTCTACCTCGGGTAGCGAAGCCAGTTCGTCCTTGACGTGCGGCGCGCCCTTCACCCGGTCTTTGTCAAAGGATACAACGAGCCTGCCACCGGATGACTGGACCTCACCGGCTGGCACATAGACCTTTTTGGCGCCGAGCAGACCGGTCTTCACGACCAGCCATTCGAGATTGCCCACGAGCTCGCCAAAGCGTATGTCCTCGATCGTGCCGATCTTCTCGCCGTCCTGATCGTACAGATCGTGACCGGTCCACTGGGTTTCTACTTCATCGTTCCCGGCCATCACCACTCCTTTCTGGGGAAGCGGGTCACATTGTCTTCTTCTCCCCCGGTACGGAAGGCAAGAAACCCCCGGTACCGTTGGCGGAGACTGCAGGGATCAGTCGGCGTGAGAACTCTCCGTCAACAGGTGCGTCAGCGACTCTCGGAATCGTTGCCGATCCTCCTCCAAGAACGGGGTGGGTCCCCTGGTGCGTCCCCCGGCCCGTCGATGCCGCTGCTCGGCGTCGCGAATGGCCAGTTCGGCGTCGATGGTGATCGGCGAATACCGGCGACCGCGGGTCTCACTCCGCTTCCTCATCCAACCAACGCAGGTTCTCCCGGATCAGGTCGGGTATCGGCAGCTCGTAGGGACAGCGGGGTAGGCAGTTGCCGCACTCGGTGCAGCTCCTGCCCTTGTTGATGCCTTCCCAGAGCGGGCTGTTCTGCAGGAGCTCTTTTCCCATGCGCTTAACCATAGAGCGTATGCCGAGGACCGCCTGGATGGAGATCCCCTCCGAACAAGGCTGGCAGTAGTCGCACCGGCGGCAGAAGACCTTGTCGTAGCTCTGCTGGATCTCTGCGATCCGCCGCTTGTCTTCCTCCGTCAGAGGCTTGCCGTCCTCGAACACGCGCCAGTTCTCGTCGAACAACTCCGGATGCTCGACCCCGGCGACAACCAGGACGCCCGGCTCGGCCAGGGCATATTTCAGGGCCAACCGGGCATCGTCTATCACCCCGCCGGAGAAAGGCTTCATGGCGAGCACGCCGACGTTCTTCTCGATCGCTTTGGGGATGATGGTTGCTCGGGCCTGGGGTTCGAGAAAGCTGAAGCAGACCATGATGACATCGAAAAGGTCGTCCTCGAGGGCACGATACAACACGTCCAGACTGTGACTGGAGATACCTATGTGGCCGATCAGGCCTTCGTCTTTGGCCCTGCGCAGGGCCTCCAGCGCTCCTCCCTGGGAGATCACCGTCTCGTAGTCGGCATGGGTTCTCACGAAGTGACACTTGTAGATGTCTATGTAGTCCCGCTGGAGTTCCTTCAGGCTGGTCTCCAGGTCGGCCCGCATCTTGTCCGCCGTGGGGGCATGGGACTTGGAGGCGAGGATGGGGTGGCTATCGGTTTGCTTCAGGGCTAGGCCGATCCGGTGCTCGCTGGTGCTGTAGCCGCGGGAGGTATCGATGAAATCGACCCCCCGCTCCAGGGCATGGCAGACGGTCTGAACCGCTTCTGCCTCGCTCACCCTCTGCATCGGCAGGCTTCCAAAGCCGAGACGGCAGGTCTCGAGTCCGGTTCTGCCCAGCGTCATCCGTTCCATGTGCTGCCGTCCCATCTTGCGTGCCGATTGACGTCCGTGCCCGCCGCGCGCTTTGCGAGCGCGACGCCGCGCCCCAGTATAGCCTGGGGGTCACCAGAGACGTATGGCGAAGAAAGGCATGCCGCCCTCCGCTTCGCACGCCACGAAGGTCACATTCTTGGCGCGTGCGTTCACGTGGATTCCGGTCGTCTGCGGGCGCAGGCGCGACCTGGCTCGGGTTCCTACGGTCCGCCGGCGGAGTCCCGAGCCGTAGTCGTGTTCGCACCGAGTCCTTTGGAGTCCGTTTCGATCGGTCCCGGTTGCCAAAGATCGCCCAGGGTGCCCGAGGCGGCCCGGCGCCCGGCGATGCCCCCACCCCGGCCCCTCAACGCCCAGGCGAAGCCGACCGCGATGCACGAGCCCGCGAGTGGCCCCGCCAGGTAGGCCCACCAGGCGGTGTAGTCGCCAAGGATGAGTGCAGGGCCCAGCGAGCGGGCCGGGTTCATGGAGGCGCCGCTCACCGGCCAGCCGAACAGTCCCGCCAGCGCGATGAACCCTCCCACCCCGATAGCCGCTCCCCAACCGACGCTCTGGGCGCCGGAGGCAGTCCCCAAGATCACGCTCACCAGTCCGACGGTAAGAAGGATCTCCCAGCCCATGGCGAGGGGAGTACTCACGCCCTGTCCCGGCAGGGTGAGCCCGGCGGCCCCCTGTTTGCCGAGAAAAAGCACCAGGACTTCCATGGCAAGAACGGCTCCCGCCAGCTGGGCCACGATATAGGCCGGCACCCGCTTCCAGGCAAAGTCTTTGCGGAGGGCGAAGGCTATGCTCACCACCGGGTTGAGGTGGGCCCCGGAAACAGCCCCCATAAACAGTATGATGCTCATGACAATGAGTCCCGGAGCCACCACCTGTGCTGCCGCTGGGATCGCGTGCCCCCCAAAGCGGGCGTTCACCACGCCGCCACCTGCCGCCACGAGCACTAGGAGAAAGGTGCCGAAAAGCTCGGCGAACAAGCGCCGCAGGAGATACGAGCCCGCCTTGTCGAAATTCAGGCGGCCGCTCAGGGTCTGAGCGGGGATTCCGAGAATCTCGGCTATGAAGCTGGGAGACGCATCGGAACGGTCTTGCTCTGGAGGTCCCGGTTCTGCCACGGGTCGGCGCTCCTTTGTCGGAGTTGGTCTTCCACCATCACTTCTCATTGGGCGGCAACAAGGTTTCTCCTTCCCGGTTGCCGGCCGCGCGGTCGCTCTGATGGTGTTTGATGGAAGCCAGGGGCCCGGCAGACTACTGGCCCTCGGAATGCCGGGCCGATGACTCGATTACAATAGTGGCTCATCAACGAACGCCGGAGAGCGGTTGGGGTCCGAGAGCAGGTCTCCAACGGAACCAGGACGGCTTGCACTCCCGCTGAGAGCAGGGGAGGCTCACGTGACAAGAACGGCAAAGACCGTATCTTGGCGTCTTGGCATAATATTCACGGTGACCGGGATCATCTCCCTCGTATTGCACGGGAGAGACCACCACCTTGGGCCGTGGGCCTGGCTCGTGGTCGGCATCGTGTTGCTGGTGGTGGGGCTCGTGATGCTCTATGTGGGCCTGCGCCGGGGCTCAGGTGAGGGCAAGCCCCCTGATATCAGTCAGTAGACCAACACCCGGCGACCGTAGTGGCCGACGATGAAGGACGACCTTAGCGCGTGAATCCGGCACGCCCACTCGCGCCTCGCCACAGGGAAGCGGTCAGAGAGGGAGCGCAAGACCTGGTGCGACGCAATACCCGGCGCGGCGCAATACTGAGTACTCCCGCGGGTCTAGGTCGGTCCGTCCCGTCCCGTCTGTTGGCGCCGTTTCCTGCAGTCGAGGCTGCCCCCGAGTCGCTCCCGAACTTGCCTCGGAGACGCGAAAACCCGGCTTTCCCCGCTGGGTCCCAGCGCACGATTCTCGGCTTCTGAAGCGGAGCGGGGGGATTCGCACCGCCCCGGTACCGCTTGCGCGGCCGGCCGTAAACTCTTCCTGCGGGTTGACGGCTCTCTGCCTGGGCGTACGATGAGTGAGAGGGCGTCGTTCGTATCTTGTGTGGGGAGGCACGGGTCATGACCAGAATCGAGAAGCAGATAGTCGTGGAAAGACCGGCAGAGGACGTTCTTCGTTTCGCTAGAGATTGGCGTACTATCCCGAGATATCTCGACTACATCCAAGAGGTGAAACCCCTAACCGAGGTCACCGCGGGCAAGGGAGCAAAGTACTTGGTGAACCTCACCTATCTCGGCCGCAAGATGACCAGCGAGTGGGAGACGATCGAGTACGACGAACGCAAGGGGTGGACCTTCGCAGCGCCACTCATGGGAATAGTGGCGCGGAAGCACTGGCGCTTTGAGCCGATGGGGGAATCGACCCGGGTCTCCTTCGCGCTTGAATACGATCCGAAGCCGCCGGTCATCGCTCCCCTGGCGGACGCCATCCTGTTGCGGCGAAAGTGGGACCAGATCTACGAGCGTGGTATGGAGAACCTGAAGCGCGTCATCGAGGCGGAGCCCACAAAGGAGATGGCAGCCGTCTAGTCAGGTGATTGCGCAGTGCGGCTCTGCCGTTCGGTGTATGTGGGTCCGTCTCAGTCCGTCGGGCGCCGGTGAGTTTGCCACCGGATTGCCCCCGAACTCGCCCCGAAGGTGGCGCCGAGGCGCGGTCTCTCGGGCCGGGTCGCGACACACGATTCTTGGCTTTCTGGAGCGGGGAATTCGAAACCGGCGAGGATCGAGCGCGAGGACAAGCCGATCGGATCTGAGTGCTCCGCCAGAAGCACATGGCCGAATAGGCTCAGCGCCGTTCTTGCTGGTGCTGTGGTACCAGCTATCGCCAAGAACACCGCCGAAACCCGGTCCTAACCCCCAGTGGCGGACTCTTTCCCAGGCGAGACCGGACGCAAGCGGCCCCGGGTCCCGAACCACCATGTCCCTGCTATCCCCACGAGCACCAGCGCGATGGCGATCCACTGCTGTTGGGTCAGTCCCAGAGCGACGGGCTCGTTGGTGCGTATGAACTCCACCAGGAGGCGCTCGATCCCGGCGAGAATCGCGTAGACGAACATCAGCGGGCCTTCCCGCTTGAAGCGCGGCCCGATGACCCACGCGAGCAGCGCGAAGATGGCCAAAGAGGCCAAGCTTGAGTAGAGTTGGGTGGGATGCACGTGCACGCCTTCTGGGGTGGGCGGCACGCCCTGTGGGAACGACATGCCCCAGGGGAGATCCGTGGGCGTCCCGTGGCAGCAGCCTCTAAGGAAGCACCCGATACGGCCGAAGGCGTAGCCCATTGGTAATGCAATGGCCCCGGAGTCAATGACTGCCGCCAGTCTTTGCTTGGAAACCAGGGTGACGAGGACCACTGCGGCGACGGCGCCGAACAAGCCGCCGAACCAGACCAAGCCTTGGCCGCTCAGCATGTTCCCGGGGAACTCCTCAGGGTGGATGATGAGGTAGTGGATCTTCGCTCCCAGTAGACCGCCTATGATGGCTGCTATCAACAGGGGGTAGATGAAGTCGGGCCTGACGCCGCGTTTCTTGAACTGCCAATGAGCGACGATACCGGCGGAGATGAAGGCCAAGGCCATCATGGCCCCGTACGAGTTCATGGTGAAGCCGCCGATACGGAATAGCTCCGGGTGCATTCAACTCCCTCTCTCGTGTCGCCGCAGTAGCACGCGGCTGCACTCCAGGCAGCCGCGCATCGGCACATTGTCTCACGGAGTCATGGGGAAACCGCGTGGGTCCGCTGCCCTAGCCTGCTCGATCGAACAAATCTGGTCTCGACCTCGAACTCAGTTCAGCACAGGCGAACTGGGATGTCGGCTCGCGTTCCTCGGTTCGTTCCGGGTTGGTTGTTGGTAGCCCTTTGGCCCGGCACAAAGGTCTTCGAGGGACCGCCCGTAGTTCCGGCGGTGGCTATCGGGTGTGCGTCGATACGGCTTCGTCCTGTTGGAATGCCGCATCCGTGTCGCCCGGCTCGTTGAGATCCAAGGAGTCTGCCACCATGATGTCGCCATCGGGAGGCTCATACTCCTGGCGCGCCTTTGTTTCCTCGTCGACCGGCACGACCGGTACGTCCGGCAACGGAGCGAACAGCTCGTCCTCGGCGGCTTTGCGGTGCAAGTAGTGGTTCTCCCAGATACTGCTTGTGATTGCCTCGAATCTCCGGTTGTAGGCCACCAACCCACTCGTGTATTCGGGGTCTATGAGTGTGTCCGCCGCGTTGCTATCGGTCGGGAGCGGTTCGTACTCAATCAGCAACCGTTCGAGCTCGTCGTGATGATCCCGGTTAGGGCAGGGGGCGATCGTGCTTCGACCGTCTTCGACGTAGTCATATTGCCACCGGCGCACAGCCTGGAAGAACGGGTCCTGCCACACGTCGTTCAGAGTCTTGCCCTGCGCGTACGCATCGCGGATGTTCACTGGGGAATAGGGCATGAATACGCAGGGCGTCACGGCGCCGTTCCAGTCGATGTAGAAGTAGCCACCCTGGCCGTGACCACCGGCCGCTATGCAGCCATCGACACACGTGCCGTGGTTCCAGAAATCGGCCAGGAACAGCTTGTTCTCCCGCACGATCTCCCACGAACGTTTCCACATCCACGCCCGCTGTTCCGGAGTAGGCATGAGATCGAGATTGTACGAGCGCCCAATGGGCATGTAGTGGAACAAGAAAGCGAGCATAGCGCCCTTGGCCATCATGAAGTCTATGTATTCTTCTGACAGGATCTCTTCCACGTTGTGGCAGGTAGCCGTCAACGAGATGCCGAAGGGCACCCTGTCCCGATTCAGTCGATCCATGACTTCCATGATCCGGTCGAACATCCCGGCACCTCGACGCCCGTCGGTAAGCTCCTTGAACCCCTCCACGGAAAGGAACAGCAGCGCGTTGCCGGATCGGGAGAGGCGCTCACTGACCTCATCATCGATGAGGGTGCCGTTGGTATAGACCATGAAGAAGCAGTCCTGATGCTTCTCGAACAGCTCCATGATGCCTTTGCCCTCAGACCGGTAGGCGAAAGGCTCGCCCCCGCTGATGACAAAGAACCGCTCTCCCCATAGACTCTTGGCCTCCTCCATGATGCGGTCGACGAGGCTCCATTCGAGCGCGTTCCTTCGGTCGTCCGAGTCGGAATAGCAGCCCGGGCAACGAAGGTTGCAGGCTTTCCCGGGGGCTAGGAGCAGGAAGCTCGGAGCCCGCTTGCCGAAGGCTTCCTGAAACTGCTGCTGCTGTTCTGGATTCCCCCGATCGATGAAGAGTGTCTTGATCAGGACCTGGAGCATCCCCCGCAGATAGGCGTCCGAGAGATGTCTTCCTCTCAGGGCGCGATGAAGCGATTCCGTGATGGCTATCCCCATGGCTATGCGATCGTCTTGGACGCTCGGCAGATAGCTTGAGCTTGCGCGGGAAGCCTTGAGCGTCTTCAGCAGATACCTCTGCACTTCCCGGGCGACCACCCGCTGGGCGAGAGGATTCTTCGCGATCCTGACCAGCTGGGGCGTGGACGCCGTGGACAGTCGCCCTGTCATGAACTGCAGCGTCTTGGATGCTGACCCGTTGCCTGCCATAGTGTCTTGCCTCCCGGACGATGAGCGAGAAACGTCGGACAACTCGCCTGCGTTCTGCCATCGTCCTGACCCCGGTGCGAATGGCTACCGATGGCAGACGCACCCAGTCTAACATGGGGGCTCCCTAGCACGGGCGGTCGTCAGCGCTCAGTGACGAGCTCAACGAGGACCGGCGCGCCGCACACCGGACGCCGACGCCGCACGATTTCTTAGGAAGGTGGCATCCAGGCATGTATCATTTCAAGCTCCGCGCGTGTTGACGCGGTATGGCTGCTGAGTCCAAGATTTGCCACCGACAGGAGATCTGATGACCTCACAATCTTCGCGACGCTGGGTTCGACCTGTGGTCGGGCTCGTGTTGACTCTCGCGTGGATTGCTGTTGCCGGACTCGGTGGCCCCTATTTTGGCCGGATCGGTGAAGTCTCGACCAACGACCAGGCTTCGTACCTCCCTAGTAGTGCCGAATCCACCCAGGTGCAGAAGCGGCTTACCGACTTCTTCGGAGACGATACGATCCCCGCTGTGGTGGTGGCCGAGCGTGTCGGCGGGCTGACTGTCGAGGACCGAACCTGGCTCGAAGCGCAGTCCGGACAGCTACCCGAGCAGGTCCCTGCCATCTCCGGTGGCGTCTCCCCGGCCATCCTGTCCACGGACGGCGAGGCGGCGCAGATCTTCGTGCCATTGTCGATCATGGTCGGCGGTCAGACGGCTACGGCCCTCGACTCTAACCTGACCAGCGCGCGGGACCGCAACCTGATAATCCCGGTGGTGCTCGTGGTCATCACGCTGATCCTGATGGTGCTGCTTCGCAGCATCGTTGCTCCGCTGTTGCTGATGCTTACCACGGTCTTGAGTTTTGGCGCAGCCTTGGGTGTCTCGAGCGTGTTCTTCAACAACGTGCTCGGATTCCCCGGCTCCGACCCGTCGGTCCCGCTCTACGGGTTCGTGTTCTTGGTTGCCCTCGGCATCGACTACAACATCTTCTTGATGACCCGCGTACGAGAGGAGTCCCTGGCGCACGGAACCAAGGAGGGTGTCTTGCGCGGGCTCGTCGCCACCGGTGGCGTGATCACCTCGGCGGGCGTCGTGCTGGCTGCGACCTTCGCGGCCCTGGCCGTGATCCCCATCCTATTCCTGGCGCAGCTCGCGATCATCGTCGCCTTCGGCGTGCTGCTCGATGCGCTTGTCGTGCGCGCCTTGTTTGTGCCGGCGCTGGTGTACGACGTCGGCGACAAGGTTTGGTGGCCTTCGAAGCTCGCCGGTCGCGGACGGGGGACCGTGGCCACCTGTAGAGAGGAAGCTGCCCAAAGTGACCGCGACAGCTGACACCCGGTTCTACCCCGAGTTCACCAGCTCTCTTGGGTAATCAAGCCGTCGATTCACCCGATATCGCCCCTACTCTGTGTGGCGTTCCGAGACCACTGCGCCGGTTTTGTCGATGAGGGCCTGGGACAGGCCGGGGTGGCCCTGGTCCACTCGCTCCCCGTCGTTGGCAGCCGTTCCGGGGTCTTCAAGATCGACGACGGCGAGGCCCGAGGGCAGGAAGGACAGCGCGTTGTAGAATCGCGGCTCGATGACCCAGACGCCCAGCCGATCGATGTAGCCCCATTTGCCATCGATCGCCACCGCGGCGAGCCCCTCGGAGAAATCTCGGGCGGACTCGAACCGCGGGCCGATGACCAGCGTGTCGGTCCGGTCGATGAAGCCGTATCTGAAAAGGCCGGATGCGTCGTTCAGCCCTACTCTGGCAAGGCCCTCGGAGAAGTCCCACGCTGTGGCGTACCGGGGCTCGATGACCATTGTCCCGCTCCGGTCGATATAGCCGTAACGGTAGACGCCGTTGATCGCCACCTCGACCCTGGCCAGACCCTCGGAGAATGCAAAGGCTCTCCTGAACCGCGGCTCGATGACGACCGCGCCCGTCGTATCGATGTAACCATACCCGGCGCTGCCGGAGTCGGCCTGGACCTGCACAGGAGCCAGGCCCTCAAAGAACTGACCGGCCCGGTCGAACCGGGGGCCGATGACCATGGCGCCGGTCTCGTCGGCGTAGCCGTACTTGCCGGAGGCGGCGTCATAGGCCGGGAAGCGGGGCGCGACTTCGGAGGAGGTGGCAAGCGATGTCCCTGGCCGGTAGTTCTCAGCGTCTGTCGTGTAAGAGTGCGCCCCGGCTGACGTTTCGTCCTGGGTGCGCGGACTCGAGGTGACCGTGGTGCCGGAGGCGCCATCCGGCGTCGGGGTCCTTGTCAGCAGATACAACGGCGTGCCTAGGCCGGCGAGCAGCGCAAGGGCGAGGACTACCCAAACGGCGCCCCGCAAGCGGCGCCAGCGCGGTGGGGCCTCCGAGTCGGTGAGCGAGGCCGCCCGGAACTCAGCGGCCGGCTTGCCAGGCGCGTTGGCCGGGCTGGGCGCCGGGCCCCCTAGCTCCCAGGAGCCGGCATCCGACACAAGCGGGGCGCCACAGACGGGGCACCAGTCCTCGACGTCGTCAGGCAGACGGCTTCCACAGGTGTCACATGTGCTCATCCCTGCGCCCTCTCCCTTCGCTGCGCCACACTACCTTGCCGCCCACGTCCACCAGGCCCCAGGGACGGCTCGGTACCTACCCCGACCCTCTCGAGACCAAGCGCACTGCGGCCGGCCCTTGGGAGCCAAGGGGCACCGCGTTGTAGCGGGGCTCGATGGCCGTGACGCCCGCATGGGCGACGTATCTGTAGCGCATCGGCCGGAACGAGAACTGCTGAAGCATACCCTGATTATCCGGCGCGGCAGGGCTGTGTGCCAGGGCCGCCGCTTGCGCGGCACTACGGTGGGGACCATTAGAAGTTCCCGGTTTCCCTCTGTGCCGACCGGCGAATGCCCGACCTGACTGTCTCGGTATACTTGCCGAATGATCCAGAAAGACTACCTGGAACGGGCAATCGAATCGTTTGCCCAGATCGTGGCGTTCATCATTGGTCGAACGAAAGCGGGCGACCACGAGGACGCCCAGCTTGCGCTGCAAGAAGCGGCGGAACGTTACATCGGCTTCAGCCTCGGGACTCTCGATTCCTTCTCTTACGAGGGCCTGCGTTCGCTGCTCAGAGTGGGAGGTTCGCTGGACGTTCAGAGATGCCTCATGCTCGCTGATCTTCGCGTGCTGGAGGCCCGACTGCGCGAGGCAGAAGGGCTTGGGGAGCTGGCTTTGCGCAGCTACTCTGTTGCCCTGCGTCTCTACATGGAAGCTGCCGACGATCAGGGCCTTGCCGTTCTGGAGGGGCGCGGGGAGCTGGCCGAAATCGCTGCCAGCCATGTGCGGTCATATGAGCTCGAGCCCGAAGTCGAGCTCGCTCTCTCGCGCTACCTGGCTTCAAGACAGGCTAACGCGACTTCCGAATAGTCTTACCCTTGTTTTGCGCTCCGGTCACGGTCCCTGGCCGGCCGCACCACCGAGCTCGTTTCCAAGATCTGTTCGGCGGTCACCGCCCGGCTTGGGCAGAAGCATCCTCATCAATCAAACCCGACAGCTACGAGGTCGCTGATTTGAGCCCGGGAAAGCGGCCACGCCACACGACCCGATACTCTCCTTGCCAAAGGACAACCTCATCCACCAACGCACGGAAGGTCATGGAGCCACCTTCGGGGCAAAGGTCGCGTGGAATCCTGAATACGAGCCAACCGGCTGATGATCTCTTCTCGATCGCCTTTCCCGTTAGCTGCTCGCCTCCAGATAGGCAAACCTGCGCGATTATCGGCCCATCTTCTTCAACCCTGTCCTCGACCTTCACCGGGACGTTGACCGCCACGAATCCAGCCCTTCTGGAGGCCTCTGCGCAAGCGAGGTCAAAGGACAGCGAAACGCTCGGTTCTCCGCCTTGGCTGATCTTTGTTGTGTTCTCGGGAATGTTCAAGCGCGGTCACCTTACTCTCCGACGGGAAACGATCATTATCGGCGAATGGTCTGCTTCGACAGTCCGGACCAACGACCACCGACCCAACAGAACGAGATTGTCCGAAGCATCTGTCGAGGCGCCTTGCCTTTTCAATGGTCTCACATGTCGCCGCCCCCCGGCGACTTGGGTCCGTTCCCCTTCGACTTTTCTGCTCCCCAGCGGCGGGAGACTCCTTTGCCCCAGTCAAGGAGTGCCCATCCCGCCACGAGTAGCGCTGCGGCGACGGCGAGGGTGACAAACTTCATGGTGTCGCTGCTCTCCACAATGTAGTGCACGACGGCAACACCCACGCCCGCGAGCAAGAGGATCGCCCCCACTATCGCTGCGACCATTTTCAGCATGTCTTCGCCCGCATGGTTCCCGTTCAGGGACCGGCGTTCTCCAGCGCTTGGAGCGCCGAGATAACATCACCAAGCTGCCTGATCTTCTCTCCGTAGGTCGCCCAATCGTCGAGCCGTTGAGCGGCACGGGCTTCCTCGTACAGCTGCTCGGCGAGGTCGAGCAGAGCCCCGCGGTCGGTCGGAAGCGTCTCCGAGATCGTCGTCGTAGTCGTGACCGGCGGCACAGTGGTCGACGTGACCGATGGGACCGTAGTCGTTGTGGTGGCCCCCGGAGTCGTGGTGGTGGTCCCCGAGGGCGCCGTGGTCGACGGGCCGCCGGGTGCTCCAGTGAAGATGGTTTCGAGCGCCGCTTTCAGGCTGGGCTCCATCACCACCACATCACCATAGGCCACGATCACTCGGGTCAGTTCGGGGATGGCACTTTGCTCAGCCTGCAGGTACAGAGGCTCCACGTAGATGAGGGAATCTTCCACCGGTATCACGAGCAAGTTACCTCTTATCACTTCACTGCCCGCCTGGTCCCACAGGGTGAGTTGGGCGGAGATGAGCGGGTCGTTGTTGATGCGGGCCTCTACCTGAGCGGGGCCGAACACCAGCTTGTCTTTGGGAAAAGCTATGACGACCAACTCCCCGTACTTGTCTGCATCCATGCGTGCGGCCATCCAGGAGATCATGTTCTGCTTGGTCCGCGGGGTGAACGGTTGCAGGAGCACGTACTCTTCCTCGGTCTCACCGGGCAGGCCCATCATCAGGTAGTAGGGCTCGACACTGCGCTCTTCCCCTCCGTACATCTCCGTGGCGATCTCCCAGACGTCCTCTTTGTTGTAGAAGGTCTGGGGCTCGGTCATGTGATAGACGGAGAGCATCTCGGCCTGAATGCTGAACAGATCCTCCGGATAGCGCAGGTGCCTGCGGATGTCGTCCGGCATCTCCTCAGCCGGAGTGAACAGCCCAGGAAAGACCTTGCCCCAAGCGTTCGCCAGGGCATCGCCGGGATCGATCTGGTAGAAGGTGACGTCGCCGTCATAAGCGTCGATGACCACTTTGATGGAGTTTCGGACATAGTTGAAGCCGGTGCTGCTCGGCTGCGAGTTCGGGAATCTATCGGTAGTGGCGTATGCGTCCCATATCCACACCAAGCTGCCGTCATCGCGGATCACGATATAGGGATCGCGGTCGTACTGGAGGAACGGCGCGAGAGACTGCACACGCTCCTCGAGCGAGCGCCGGTAAAGGATGCGGGAATCAGGCCGCAGGTAGTCGGACACCAGCAGCTTGATCGTGGCGAAGCGCACGCTGAATATCAACTGGCGCGCGAAACCGCCGATGCCGACGCCGCCTGTCCCCTCGTACTCGGTGAAAACGTTGTCGTCGCCCATAGGGTAGTTGAACTCCTTGGCCGTCGTCTTGACCAGCACGAAGGAGTCAGGGACTTCCCCGTAGTAGATCTCGGGGCGCGTGACACTGAGGGACGTCTCACTTCGAGGAGGTATGTCGAGCACGAAGAGCTTGGGTAGCCCCTGTTCGGTGGCCTCGCTTACGGGGCTTACTACCACCCCATAGCCATGCGTGTAGGTGAGGTGCTGGTTGACCCAGGTCTGGGCTTCACCGCTGAGCTTCGAATGGTCGAACTCCCGGGTCGCGACAAGGACCTGTCGATACATGTCATCGACGACATAGCGGTCCACATCCACGTCGGCGAAGGCATAGTAGGAGCGGATTTCCTGAATCTGCTGGTAGGTGAGCAGAGCCGGGCTGGGATCCCACACCCTGACGTTCTCGATGGTGGCGGCGTTGGCTTCGATGGAGGCTGCGTCGAGATTGGTGTTCGCCTCGAAGGGGACCAGGTTCACCTCGTCTAGCCCAAAGGCCCAGCGAGTCGACCTGATGTTGTTATAGATGTATTCGGTCTCTTTCTCGATCTCCGTGGGAGACACGCGGTATTGCTGGATGATGGCCGGGTAGACCTGCCCGGCGAAGAGCCAGGTGAGGAACAGTACCCCGATCGCAATGGCGGGCAGACGCCAGCCTCTGTAATAGATGTTGATTAGGAAGAGTACCGCGGCGATCACGGCCACAATGGCCAGAAAGCGCAGCACGGGTATCTGCACGTGCACGTCGGTGTAGCTTGGACCGAAGGTGACACCCCTCTCGGAATAGGCGAGGCCCCAAACGCCCAGCATGTAATCGGCGGCCTTGCCCAGCATCGCCACTGCCGCAATGATCGAAAGGTGTGCCTTTACATGCGGCGCAGCCCGGAGACTGCGCCCCTCTATGCCGATGGCCCGATTGGCTATGTAGATACCCAGGACCGCTATGAAGCTCAGGAGGAAGCAAAGCATCACGTAGGTCAGGACCATCCGGGCGATGGGAAGGGTGAACACGAAGAAGGCGGCATCCCGGTCGAAGACTGGTGCGTCGAAGCCGAATCCCGCCTGCTGGAAGAAGAGCCATATCCGTTCCCACGATCCGCCGTAGCCGACGGCGAATATCACACCGAGCACGATCGACGCGGCGAGGAAGAGACGGCGACCGCGCCGGGTCTGGGTGTCGACCAGCTCATAGACCTCGCCCCCGGCCTCGCCCACGGGCTTCAGCTTGGGGATGAAGCGGCGGGCGAGCCTCACATTGCCGTAGAAGATGGCGAAGAACACCACACCGGCGGCCACCATGACCACCAGCCGGGCCCAGATCCGGGTCCAGAAGACGGTGGTGTAGCCCATCTCCTGATACCAGAGGTAGTCGGTGAAGAACCGGGAGACCACCCACAGGAGGATGAAGAAGATGATGATCCCCAGGGGGACGAGAACAGCCGTCCGGCCTTTCCAACCGGCGCGGCGCCACCAACGCACGAAACCTGCCAGTTGATCAGCCGGCGTCTTAGAAGGTACGCCGCGCCCTACTCCGTCATTTTCGCCACCGGGAACCATGAGGCCTCCTGGGTCGGGGTTCTCCGATGTGACCACGATGAAATCCCCACGGCCCACCGCCTCGCTCGCTGCGGCCAAGCGTCCGATCCGCACGGCTCTTGGCAATCTATCACATGCGGCGGTATCGATGCAGCGACATGACCCTCGCGGGAGGCTTCACAAACCAACTTGGTCTGTCAGGCTAGCCTGCTATCACGAAAGAGACCCAGCCGGTCGGCCCGTAGGCCTTGACCAGGTGTTTGGGACCGAGGCGTGCAAAAAGGAGCAGTGCTCCACCCTCCACTTCCCATTCGCTGGCTTCTATGGCTTCTTCGTATTGACTGCCGTCGGCTTTGTTCAGGGTCACGATAAACCTCAGCATGGCTCCCCCTGTCGACAAGAGATCGATCCATGACCACGGTACGCCCTCCACGAAGGATGAGACAAGCCCGATAACACGCTCGTAGCCCGCGGTCACAAGCTGGAACTGACACTCTCTCCGGTTGACACATGCGAGCAGAGTGGGTTCTAATGGCAGGGTATGGCACTTGTCTAGCCACGAAGAACGCACCTTTGGGCCGGTTGCAGGGCGCAGCCCGGCATGACGCCGGCTGAGCGCGCGCGGTCGTCTCTTCGCGCGGTCTTCGAGCTCCAAGAATCCCCGCAAGCAAACCCAGGTAGCCTGTCCGCGCCGGCTTGGCAGCCTGGCTCAAGAAGGGTGAAAGACACCACCATGGACGAACAAGAACAATGGCGTCTCTTCTACGAGATATTCGACCCGTCGTTCCCGCGGCTGGGCCCGGGAGGTGACGCTTCCACCCTGCGCGCTCTGGGCAGACTGCTGGCAGCCGGGGGTCGAGGCACGGACAGACCGCAGCCCAGGCGCATGCGGGTCCTGGACATCGGCTGTGGCACCGGCGCGCAGACGCTGCAACTGGCCCGTCATCTGGACTGCACCATCTTGGCCGTAGACAACCACCAGCCGTACTTGGACGAGCTGGAGAGGCGCGCCCGCGCCGAGGGTCTGGCGGAGAAGATCCGTCCTTGCCTGAAAGACATGCACGCCTTGAGCGAAGAGGATGGGGTCTTCGACCTCGTGTGGGCGGAGGGATCTCTCTTCGTCATGGGCTTCCAGGCCGGACTCGAGCTCTGCTTCGCCCGACTGGTGCCCGGTGGGTTGGCGGCGGTCTCCGAAATCGCCTGGCTGCTTCCCGATTCGCCGGCGGAGTGCGCGGAGTTCTTCGCCGCCGAGTATCCGGCCATGCTTGACCTGGCAGCCAACGAGAAGCTCATCGCCGACTGTGGGTTCGCACTGGTAGACGAGTTTGTGCTCCCCGATTCATCGTGGTGGGACTCGTACTACCGCCCACTCGAAGCTCGTCTTGCCCGGTATCGCGAGAGGTCCACCGCCGACCCTGAGAAGCTGGAGTTGTTGGGGCGGATCCAAAGGGAGATCGACATGCGCCGCGAGTACGCGAAGTACTACGGCAATGCGTTCTTCCTGCTGCAGCGGCCGGGCTCGGCGGCATCTGACCACCCGACTGCGCGCGTGACCACAGAGGAGTGATCTAGCTCTCGCGACGGGGGATTCGAAAGCCCGGTACCGATCGACGCTTCACCCCGCGCGCTGTGCATAGCCGCCCGACTCCTGTGGGTACCGCGTCATCCACTACTCCCGGTTCGTCCCCGCGTGCCGGCATGTCCTCGGCTTCTCATCGGCCGTCTGCCGCTCGGCGATCCTCGCGCTTGCGCTGTTCCGCGTCCAGGATGGCCTTGCGGACGCGAACCGATCTGGGAGTGGCCTCCACGAGCTCGTCCCCGACTATCCACTCCAGGGCCTGGTCGAGGTTGGGCTTGCGGGGGACCTTGAGGCCCACGTCGATGTCTTTCTTCTCGGAGCGGTAGTTCCCCAGCTTCTTGGTCTTGGTCGGGTTGCAGACCAGATCCTCCGGCCTCGAGTGCTCGCCCACGACCATCCCCTTGTAGACGCGATCGCCGGGCGAGATGAAGAGCGTGCCGCGGGCCTGCAGGCTCTCCAGCTGGTAGCTGGTAGCGACGCCTGCCTCGATACTGATGAGCGAGCCGCGGTTGCGTGCCACTACCTCTCCGGCCCACGGTCGATAGCCGCTGACCCGCGAGCTCATCACGCCGTTGCCCCTCGTTTCGGTCAGGAACTCGGTACGGTAACCGATCAGGCCGCGGGTGGGAATGGCAAAATCGAGCCTAACGACGCCCGTGTCTCCCGCGTGCATCCCGATCAGCTCGCCCTTGCGCCGGGCGAGCTTCTCGATGACCACACCCTGGAACTCCTCGGGTACCTCGACCACGAGGTCCTCGTAGGGCTCGAGAAGGTCGCCGTCCGCGTTCCGGCGCGTGATGACCTCGGGCTTCGAAACGCACAGTTCGATGCCCTCCCGCCGCATCTCCTCGATGAGGATGGCCAGGTGAAGTTCTCCCCGCCCCGACACCTTCACCCCGTCGGACCGACCCAGGTCTTCCACGCGAAGCGCCACATTCACCCTCGCTTCGCGCTCTAAGCGGTCCTTGATCTGGCGTAGTGTCGCTGCGTTGCCCTCCTCGCCGGCGAACGGACCGGTGTTCACCAGGAAAAGCATGGATACCGTCGGCTCCTCGATCTTAAGCGGCGGCAGGGCCGGATCCACGAATTCTGGAGAGCTGATGGTGTCGCCGATGTGAAGTTCCTCCGGGCCCACGATCCAGACGATGTCGCCGGCGCCGATCTCGTCTACCTCTGCGCGCTCCAGGCCTCGGGTGGCATAAAGGCGGGAGCTGCGAGTCACGACGGCGTCCAGCGACGGGCTTGTCACCACGATCTCCTCGCCGAGCCGGTGGGTGCCCGAGAGCGCGCGACCGCAGCCGATGCGCCCGAGATAGTCGCTCCAGGCCAGCGTCGATATCTGCATGCGGAAGGGTTTGCTCCGGTCGACATGGGGCGCGGGGACCTTCTCTATGATGGTCTCGAAGAGGTCGTCCATGCCCTCCCAGCGGTCGCTCTCGAGATCTTTGACCAGCCACCCGTCGAGCCCTGAGCCATAGAGCACGGGGAAGTCCGCCTGCTCGTCGGTGGCGCCCAGCTCGAGGAAGAGGTCGAAGGTCTCCTCGAGGGCCCGCTGGGGATTGGCATGCGGACGGTCCACCTTGTTCACGATAACGATGGGGCGGTAACCGAGGCGCAGAGCGCGGCTGAGCACATAGCGGGTCTGCGGCATCGGGCCTTCATTGGCGTCGACCAGCAGTAGCACCGAGTCGACCATGGACAGCACCCGCTCCACCTCGCCCGAGAAATCGGCATGGCCTGGGGTATCGACCAGGTTGATGCGGTACCCCTTCCAGTCCACGGTGCAGTGCTTGGACCGGATCGTGATCCCGCGCTCGCGCTCGAGGTCGTACGAGTCCATCACCCGCTCCTCCACGCGGGCGTTCTCGCGGAAGACGTGAGCGGCCCGGAAGATCGAGTCGATAAGCGTGGTCTTGCCGTGGTCGATATGGGCGATGATCGCCACGTTTCGTATGTGTGCAGCCGAAAGCGACATGTTGACGCTTGGGGACCTTTCTGTCGGTAGCCGGCGGTGTCGGCAGGGACCGGGGATTATACAGGGTACTCCGCGTCTATGGCCCTTGAAGCCGGCGGTGGCGGTCGACTGGATGCTAATGCGGACAGCTCGGCGCAACCCCCATAAGTTGCCAAGCTCCGTAAGTACTCAGGATGATGAGCGATGCGTCCTGTTACCATTGATCTCGATTTCGCGTGAGCCGAAACCGTCCGACAGGAGCATCACATGGCCAACAAGCAGGGAGCCTCGTCGATCGCCGCTTCGCTCGCGGTCGTCCTCGTCGGTGCTCTGGTTGCATGGGCGGGCTCACAGGGTGGGGTCGGTGTTGGGAGTATGCCGGTCTTCGCGCTCATCGTCTGCTACGCCTTCATCGTGCAGTGGCTGGCCTTCGTACCGTCGTACCTCGGACAGACCGAGCGCTACTACGATCTCACGGGCAGCTTCACCTACATCTCGGCCATCGTGCTCGCCGTGGTCCTGAGCGGGGCCACCGATGCCCGCTCGATCCTGTTGCTCGCGCTCGTGCTCGTGTGGGCGGGACGCTTGGGGCCGTTCCTCTTTCGCCGTGTGCGCCGAGCGGGCAAAGACGACCGCTTCGACGAGATCAAGCGTTCGTTCTCCCGCCTCTTGATGACGTGGACGCTGCAAGGGCTGTGGGTGAGCCTGACGCTTTCCGCCGCGCTGGCGGCCGTGACATCGACCGAGCCCAAGGGACTCGACGTGTTCGCGTTCGTAGGTCTCGCCGTGTGGATGCTCGGCTTCGCGCTCGAAGCCACCGCCGACCTGCAGAAGAGCCGTTTCCGCGCGGATCCCGCCAACAAGGGCTCGTTCATCACCTCGGGCCTGTGGGCGATCTCACGGCACCCGAACTACTTCGGCGAGATCACGTTGTGGATCGGCATCGCAGTCATCGCTCTACCGGTGCTCCGGGGCTGGCAGTTCGTGACCCTGATCTCGCCGGTCTTCGTCTACCTGCTCATCACCCGCGTGAGCGGCGTGCCGCTCCTGGAGAAGAAGGCCGACGCGAGGTGGGGTGGCGAGGAAGCGTACGAGGCGTATAAACGGCGGACGCCGGTCCTGGTTCCCTTTCTGGGACGCAGACAGCGCTAGCCCGGGCATCTGCCCAGGGGTGTAACAGCTCTCGTGACGGACTGTCCGGCTAGATCCTGGGAGTTTGCCACCAAGATGCCACCAGGGGCATTGACTGACTACACGGTGTCCCTGGAACATGTTGCTCCAGTACTGCACGCAAGGAGTTGCCGATGAGGACACTAGAGTTCGAAAGATACGGTCCGCCGGAAGTCCTGAAGCTCAAAGAAGTCAAGAAGCCCGAGCCCGGCGGGGGCGAGGTCCTGATCGAGATCAAGGCTGCCGCTATCAATCCGAGCGACGTCAAGAACGTGGCCGGTCATTTCAGTTCACCCGTTCCCCGTGTGCCCGGGCGGGATTTCGCCGGAGTGGTGGTCGCCGGTGAAGCCGACCTCGGACTGGAGGTCTGGGGCAGTGGCCCCGGCTTCGGCGTCGTTCGCGATGGGGCACACACCGAATACATCGTCATGCCTGGGGAATGGGTCTCGAAAAAGCCCGAATCGCTTTCGATGGAGGAGGCGGCCGCGATCGGCGTGCCCTATCTCACCGCTTGGTCGGCGCTCGTGCAGACCGGCGCCGTCGAACCTGGGGAGACGGTGCTGATCGTCGGGGTCACGGGTGCCGTCGGCCGCGCTGCTACTCAGATAGCCCACTGGAGGGGCGCTCGGGTGATCGGGGCCTGCAGGAGTACGGGCAGTGCCTCGGAAGCCGATGCCGTCATCGATGTCACATGCGCGGAGCTTGACAAAGAGGTCCGCGCACTGACCGACGGGAGGGGCGCAGACCTGGTGTTGGACGCGGTTGGAGCTCACATGTTCGAGCCCTCGCTGAAGTGTCTTCGTCCGGAAGGCCGCCAGATCGCTATCACCAGCTCGATAGAGAGGAGGGTGTCCTTCGACTTGATCGATTTCTATCGCAACCGTTCGCGTCTCCTCGGAGTGAACACCATGGTGCTGACCGGGACAGCGACCGCGGAGATGCTGAACGAGCTGCGCCGCGGTTTTGAGGAGGGCCATCTGCGTCCGCCGGAGGTGTCGACCTGGCCACTCGAGCGCGCCGTCGAAGCATACGAGGCAGTCGGTCGAGGCGGCGCCCGCACAAAGCACATTCTGGTCCCATAAGGGCAGTCGGTGGCCAGCCCGGTTGCGAACCTGGCCTTCCTGAACCCGCTCGCGAGCTCGATTGCGCGCTTTTCGACGTGGATGAGACAACCTGTCCACGTGGAAATGAGGTCTGCCCTAGTCAGCTTGTGCCGACTCGGCCGCTCTTCCTAGAACAGTCCGAACAGAGTGGCCAGGAAGAGCACGTAGACGAGTATGAGCGGCATGCCCTCCCACCGTGTGACTTCCCGATCTTGTGCCATGAAGAAGTAGAGCACGGTAGCCACCGCCATGAACGGCAGACCGATCACCAGTACCGGCCTGGTCACCGGAAGTGGTGCTATCAGCGCTGGGATGCCCACGACCGCGAAAGCGTTGAACACGTTAGAACCGAGCACATTGGCCATGGCGATCTCAAGCTTCCCTCGGCTGGCGGCCACTACACTCACTACCAGCTCGGGAAGGGAAGTGCCGACTGCGACTGCCGAGATGGCTATGACATCGGCCCCAACATTCAGCAGGGAGGAGAGCTCGACCACCGACTTGATGGTGTACTGGGCGGCGAAGTAGAGGACAACAGCCCCGCCTAGGAGCTTGAGCCACACCAGTGGGCGCAAGCGGCCGCGTTCCGGCTTGATGTCATCTTCGACAGCTGCTTCGACCTTGGCCTGGGTGACCAAGTCGGGCCGAGATATCCGCAACCCGTAGATCGCGTAGATGACGGCTCCTGCGAGAAGAAGCACTCCCTCTCCTCGGCTGATCGTCCCATCCATAGCCGTGAGGCCTAGTAGCGCCGTCGAGGTCGCGAGCATCGGCAGATCGATCTTCACAATCTCGCGGCTCACGAACAGACGTCCGCCGATAATCGCTCCGACGGCCAGCACCAGGCAGATGTTGGTGATGTTCGATCCGATTGCGCTGCCGGCAACGATCTCGGGGGAACCGTGAACCACCGCGAAAATCGAGCTGACCAACTCGGGTAGCGAAGTGCCCATGGCGACGATGGTGAGGCCGACCACATACGGAGGCACGCCAAGGAAGACCCCGAGTTCCTCGGCACCCTCGGTGAACCAGTCGGCGGACTTGACCAGGGCAGCGAGGGACACGACGAAGACAACCGCCCACAAAGCCACCGTCCAATTCACGGTGACTCCCACAAGCCAGGGGATGATGGCCCAAAGGTCAGCACGGCCGCATCATACCCCGACGCGGGCCTTGGCTGCGCGGCCACAGGTACTGGAACTGGTGTCGCCCACCTACCGGAACAGGCGTCGCATGGGTACCGGAACTGTGTCCAAAAAGTGAAGCAGGTATCGGAGCCGCTCTGGAAAGTACGTACCGGGACCACACAGTCTTCTGTCGTGCTGCGCGGGGTTTGTGCGGATGAGTTTGCCCCCCAGTTGCCCCCGAACTCGCCCCAAAGACGCGAAAACCCGGCCACCCGGGCCGGGTTTCGACGTGCCATTCTTGGCTTTCTTAAGCGGAGAGGGGGGGATTCGAACCCCCGGTACCGCTTGCGCGGCACAACGGTTTTCGAGGGCGCTACCCTAGGTCCGGTGCGGGGTATCGAGGGTGCATCAGTACCGTTCTGTGCGCCGGGGATACCGCCTTGGTGGTGTCCTGTCCGGTGAGAGCCGGGGAGTTTGCCACCAAGGTGCCGCCAACCTTTGCCGCTGTCGAGCTTCGTGCAGGTCTTCTACGCTCTCGGTGCCTTCGAGGCCCAGCGCTGCCATGGAGGGCAAAGCTCCGACCCGCAGTTCACATGGCGCCAGAATACTATCTTAGGACTTGTTACTGTCTGCCTGGTCCACGGCGCCGACAGGGGGCGAACCCTGATCCTCGCAGGGACACAAAAGGCGAAGCTCGGGCGGCGGAGCTGCATAACTGGCATTGCTCCGTGCAACCGGGTACCGCGAATACGCCTGCCCCCGCGCCGCGCAGGCACAACCTGTCACGTTGCGTCACCTAACGCGCAGGCGAAAACCCACTGATTCCCACACATGAGGGCAGGGACCCAAGGGACGATACTTTCCCAAACCCTAAGTAGTAGGTACTTGTTTCATAAATAGCGACAGACGCGCTTGCTCTTGCATGTATCCCTTGCGCGTATCGAACGAGGTTTGGGGATCTTGCGTCCCGGTCGGCGCCGTCCCGTCGATCAGGCGTCTGCCCGGCAAACGCGACGGCTGCCGTGCGCTTTGCACGGCCGGCCGACATCACCTTCGATGTCAACCGAAATCCCCGCTCAAACGTTTATGGAGTAGCATTGAAAATGGAAGCAGGTCCTGCTCGGATCTGACGATCTTGATGGGACCGGCTACTAGGGGAGCAGAGTGATATGGCTGGCCCCGCTATCGTGGCGGAGAGGGGTGCCTCCAAGGTGAGACGGGGCCTCCAGTGGATGAGACCGGGGACCAGCGTTCTGCCCAGCTATGCCGGAGCCGAAGATCGCAGCTACGCCTCCCCCGAGTCTCTCTTCATGGATCACTACGAATCTCTGGCCCGGGCCATCACCCTCATCTCCGACGATCCAGACGTCGCCCGCGATGCGGTGCAGGAAGCCTTCGCTCGGCTCTGTCGTGATTGGCGCACGGTCTCCGGCTATCAGCACCAGGCTGCCTGGGTGCGAAAGGTGGCCCTCAACCTCCTTCGCGACCAGCAGCGCCAAGCCGGTAGGCGGGCGCGATTGTTCGTCAGCTTGGAGCAGATGGCGCAGGATCCCGGAGACCTCGCCTGGGATGGCCCCGCTTCCTATGACATCCCGGCCGACGGTGATCCAGAGCTGTGGAGGGCCGTCCGTCACCTTCCCGAGAAACAGAAGACGGCCGTCGGCCTCTTCTACGTCGCCGATTTGAATGTGTCCGAGGTGGCAGCGGCCATGGGCGTCTCGCAAGGGACGGTCAAGCGCCATCTCGATCGAGCGCGGAATACCTTGCGAGCGAAGATGGAGGCCTAGGCATGTCAGGCCGTGACTCTGATAGAGATCTGCGGGACGACCAACTGCGAGCGCAACTCAACCGGCTGGTGCCGGCGATGCCGCCGGAGGGAGAGTGGCTCAAGGTTCAGGAAAGGGCGTCAAGCGGTACTTTGGCGGCGACCCCCGTCGTAACCCGCGGCTTGCCGGGCGAAGCCGAGACTAC
Source organism: uncultured Gaiellales bacterium (assembly GCA_964497095.1). GTDB lineage: Bacteria > Actinomycetota > Thermoleophilia > RBG-16-64-13 > RBG-16-64-13 > CAVPLM01. Next base: position 25,090 of record CAZCCL010000020.1, read on the forward strand.
CTTCACCGCGGGGCAGAAAGCGGCGAAGACGCATCCCACCGAAGGACGGCTGGTCGGCCGAGACGGGCGTCACAGGAGCGCGGTCGCCTATGCCGTGATCTCCTTCGCCGCCCTTGTCCTGCTCGCCGGGGTAGGCACCGGCATCTTCGAGGCCGTCACCCACCTGGGCAAAGACCAACCCATTCTCGTCATCACCGACGACACCCTTAGCCCCGCGACCACCGGTCAGAGTACCCAGGCCCCGGCGATTGCGTTTGGCGACGGGAAATGGCACCAGCTACCTCTGACGGTCGATGCCGGGTCGATCACGGCCCTGGCCATGGATCCAGGGGACCCATCGGTACTGTATGCGGGCACTGAGAACGGGGGTCTTTTCAAATCCGTCGATGGGGCTGAGACCTGGGCCCAGTTCTCGGATCTTTCGGATTTTGGAAGCGCCTACAACAGGGTGACGGACATAGCCTTCGACCCGGCTTCACCCTCCGAGTTCTGGGTGGTAGCCGCCTCCCGCTCCCGCGACCAGGCAGAGCTTTTTCACTACCTGGGCGACGGCAACGGGTGGGACAAGGTCCTGGAGAGCGCCGACGGCATGGCAAGGATCCAGCAGACCGGGTTCCAGAGCGTGTGGATCGACACATCCACCTCACCTTCTACCATCTACGCGAGTCAAGTCCCCGCGCCGGATTTCGATTTCCCCTATCTCTTCCGATCCACGGATGAAGGCGTCACGTGGGAGGAGATCAGCCTTGCCGGCGTCTCCGATGCGCGGGGAGTCCTAGTGCAACTGATCATCGATAGCCAGAGCAGGATGCTATACGCGGTCATCAAGGACGCCTTGGGCTCGGGTCTCGTGCGATCTGCCGATAGTGGCTCGACCTGGGAGGATTTCGGTTCACGCATCCCCGGAGAGGTGGGCGTCTTGAGCGAGCACACCCTAGCCCTCAATCCCGACGATAGGCGCACTCTCTACGCCCTTGGCGCAAGCGCGGCATACGCTTCCACCGACCTGGGTGTGACCTGGGCAGCGCTTACGGGCGCGGCCGCGGAGAGAGCCCGCGCCGCGGCGACGCTCTCGGTCGGACAGCCAACCTCCAACGCGGCCTCGGGCGGCTCCGGCATCCTCGACACCCTGACCGACACGCTGGGTTCGAGCGGATGGACGGTCACCGATGCGGAGTCCGGCGCATCTCTCGAAGTCACCACCGCGGTGTTTGCCGATCCGACTGATCCTTCAAGCGTATATGTCGGGGCAGACTCGGCGGTGTACAAATCCACCGATGCGGGCCGCTCCTGGGAAGCGCGCGGCCAGGGAATCGTCGACTCTATTGTCACTCAGGTGGTGGTCGACCCGACCGACCCGTCTATCCTCTACGCTGAGACCTCCAAGGGGCTCGTCAAGTCCGGGGATGGAGGCACGACGTGGGAGACCATGCTTGAAGGAGGATCCTCGCTGGTCCTAGCGCCTTCCGCTCCTTCCAGACTCTATGCCATCGCCGGCGGGGTGATGCGATCCGATGACAGGGGACACGATTGGGTCGCCATCGATTCGTCTGGCGCTGTCGACGAGTTAGCCCTGGTGGCTGCTGACGACCCGGATACTGTCTTCGCGTACGGCGTCGGCGGTTTAGGTTTATGCCGCTCGACCGACGGCGGCGCCACCTGGGAATCCACCAGTGCGGGCCTTCCCGATACGATGAGAGTCAAGATAATAGGCACCGATCCTCAGAATCCTGCCACCCTCTACGCTGACTGCTGGGGATATGCGTCTTACGGGGGGCTCTTCAAGTCCACCGACAGCGGCGCCACCTGGAGCGCGTTGGCCCCGGGGACCTGGGGCGGTGGTGCCGTGAGCAGCATGGCTGTTGATCCTCAGCAACCCAACGCCATCTGGGCTGCCGCCGCCTTCTGGGAGGAGTTGCCCGCGAACCAGATCCTCTACTCGGACGATGGCGGGGCGAGCTGGGAGAAACGAGAGCTTGCAGGCACGGAAGCCGGTATGCACGCCTTCGACATCTACTTCGCGCCAGGAGACGCCGACACCCTCTACGCCACGATGTTCGCTCCCGTGGGGACTGTGACCGCAGTATGTCGCTCCACCGATGGGGGAGCCAACTGGGAGAACACCGGCGAAGGACTGCCGTTTCTCAGTGTGGGTATCAGCGGGACTTCCACCAACACTGCGCTACGTGCTTCGCCGGATGGTTCTCTCTATCTGGTCACAGGGGGCGACCGGCAGGGTCTCTGGAAATGGGCGCCCGCCCGATAGCTGATCGCGGCTGCAATCTCTGAGGCACTAGCGGAAGGAGTGGAGCCCATGGAAACGCCCGATTCACCCAAGACGCTCCGAACGCCTATTCTACTGTTCGTCGCTTGTGTGCTTCTGCTGCCCACGCTGGGTCTGACGGCCTGCGCCGAGCCGACCAGCTCATCTGCCTCATCGACGACTGTGCAAGCAGATGCCACGGCAATGTTGCCGGACGCCGTTCTCACCCCGGTGGTCGGTACCTTCTACCTGGTCGAAGAGAGATACACGCCGGCGCGCACCAAGGTGGGAGACCTGGAGCAGATCCGAGATGAAGACTGGGTGCTCCGCTACGAGATGTCCGATCCGCGGCTCAGCGGCGACCAAGACACGATCATCAACGGCGACCTACGGGCCGACGGGAGCGCGGAGCTGTGGGGGAGCGCTGTGATCCGCAACCGTGAGGGGACCTGGGAGTGCTCTGGCTGGACCGGCACCATCGCTGAAGGTGGCCTCGAGCACCACATCTGGGCCGTGTACAAGGGCACCGGGGCCTACGCCGGACTCACCTACTATCAGCAGAACCACTTCGTGGAGATGCCTGGAGTCAGTAAGCCACCGGAAGAAGGTGTCGCCGTGACCGGCTGGATCGTGGAGACCGCCTCCTCGGTTGCGGCGTCGACGGCCGTGAACGCGTCCACTTCGGGCCTTACTCCTGCGGTTGGTACCTTCTACCTGGTGGAAGAGAGGTATAACCCGCCGCGCACCAAAGTGGGAGACCTGGAGCAGATCCGAGATGCAGACTGGGTGCTCTACTTTGAGATGTCCGACCCGCGGTTGAGCGGCGACATGGAACAACTCATCAACGCCGACATAAGAGCGGACGGCAGCGCGGAACTGTGGGGGAGCGCCATAATCCATAACGACGGAGGGACCTGGGAGTGTTCCCACTGGACCGGTACCATCGCCAAGGGAGGCCTGGAGCACTTCATCTGGGCCGAATGGAAAGGGACGGGGGCTTACGCCGGACTAACGTCCTACGGCCAGTGCCACTTCGTGGAACTGGCCGGAGCCGGGAAGCCACCCACCGAGGGTGTCGCGTCCACCGGCTGGATCCAATCGGCCGAGTGATGGTCGAGCGAGGGAACGAGCCGGACGAGAAACTTGGCGCGCGGACCGAAATGGGGCCCTGAAGCTCGGCTCGATGGGAGTCGCGACGCGCAGGGGGGTTGAATAGGCATCGAGCGACAACCGCGTCCGTCTCGGTCCGTCTCGGCCCGTTGCGGGCCGGCGGGCCGTTGAGTTTGCCCCCGAATTGCCCCCGAACTCACCCAGTTCGAGGCATATACTTCTCACGGAGCCCCATCACGGCAGTGGCAGGCGACGCTGTATGTAGCAGGGAATGAATGGCGCAAGGAAGCACTCCATCTTCTGAGGAGCCTGCGGCCTCCTCACGGCACCTGGCCGACCTCATCAGCGGCTACCAAGTAAGCGCTGCGATTGGAGCGCTTGCCCGCCTCGGTGTCCCGGATGCTCTGGCGGAGGGAGCGGCTACGAGCAGCGAGTTGGCCGTGCGCCTCGGTGCGCACGAGGGTGCCCTCACCCGTCTGTTGGAGGCGACCCTTGATATCGGTCTCTTCATACTTGGCGATGACGGCCGCTATCGCTTGACAGCTCTCGGTGACCTTCTGCGCACTGACGTCCCTGGGTCCCTCCGGCGATACGCGATCGTGGCTACCGAGGACTGGCGCTGGTACGCCTACGGTCATCTTGCCCATACTCTCCAAACTGGCGAGCCCGGATTTGTGGCCGCGCACACCTGTCGCTTTTGGGACTACCTAGCCTCCCACCCCGACGCCGCTGCCTCCTTCGAGCAAAGCATGGCCCGCATCGGTACCGCGCGCGACCAGGCGATCGTTGCCTCGGTCGATTTCAGCCGTTATTCCTGCGTAGTTGATGTCGGTGGCGGTGGAGGGGGTCTTCTGTGCGGACTGCTCGCCGCCTACCCTCATCTCCATGGGGTCTTATTCGACCTTCCGAGTGTTATCGACGGTGCCCGGAGAACACTGGGGCAAGCTGGTCTCGCCGCACGGTGCGGTAAGCGTTCAGTTGGTCGCTGTGGATCAGGTCAGCGAGGGGACCGGATCGCCC
>CAZCCL010000021.1:0-28566 GCA_964497095.1 uncultured Gaiellales bacterium
GCGAGAAGCAGGTACCTCTGGCGAGCGTGATGAACGACGAGCAGCGGGCCGCCGGTCGAGGCGGAGCCGGGGCGGTCATGGGCTCCAAGAACCTGAAGGCCATCGCCGTACGGGGGAGCCTGAAGGTCCCCGTGGCGGACGAGACCCGACTACGCGGGATCTCCAAGGAGCTACGCGCCCGTCTGGGGGGGCATCCTGTCGTCTCTCAGTTCACCCCCTATGGGACCGCCTTCCTCATGGAGCACGGTTGGGTCAGCGGCGACGTTCCCAACAAGAACTGGGGCAAAGGCGTCTGGCGCGAAGGGTGCGAGGTGCTCAACGGCCGGGTCATGGCCGAGACTATGCTGGTGCCGCACGCAGCCTGTCAGGGGTGCTTCATCCGCTGCGCCCGCTGGATCAAGATCGACAAAGGCCGGTATGCGATGGAAGGTCCAGGGCCCGAGTACGAGACTCTGGCAGCCTTCGGCACCATGCTCATGAACGACGACCTCGAGGCGGTCTGCTGGGCGAACGATCTCGCCAACCGTTACGGGGTAGATACGATATCCACGGGGTCGGCCATCGCCTTCGCCATGGAGGCCTACGAGAAAGGGGTCATCACCAAGGAAGAGGCAGGGTGTGAGCTTACCTGGGGCAACGCCGACGCCATCATGGAGATGATCGAGCAGATCGGCACCGCTCGGGGCCTGGGGGTCCTCCTCGGTAAGGGTGTGAAGCGTGCGGCCGCCGAATTGGGCCGCGGGACCGACGCCTACGCCGTCCATGTGAAGGGCATGGAGGTCCCCTACCATGACCCCCGCGCCTATTTCTCTATGGCCACCACGTACGCCACCGGACCACGCGGGGCCTGCCACATGCATGGGGCGTCCTTCATCATGGAGCAGGGGGCTCCCCGTCCCGACACCGGCATTCCGCCCGAGGTCGACCGTTTCGACAACGAAGGCAAGGGTATTCTGGCCAAGCTGGCGCAGGACAAGTACTCGATGACCGGTTCGTTGGTCATATGCGTGATGCTCTCTGACGGCATGATCTTCGCCGACTACGCGGACATACTCGAGGCGGTGACCGGCGAACCATGGACGGTGGAGCGGGTCGGAGAGACCGGGGAGCGGATCACCAACCTTCAGCGTGTCTTCAGCCTCAAGTGTGGGATAACAGGGGCCGACGATAGACTCCCCAAGCGGCTCCTCGAGGGGCCCGACGAAGGCAGTCATGCCGGCAAGGTGCCGGATATGGCCGTCCTACTGGCGGACTACTATCGCGAACGTGGCTGGGACGAGAACGGTCGGCCCACCCCGCAGAAGCTCGAGGAGTTGGGACTGACGGAGATAGCGGGGGAGTTCTAGTGTGCGGGTGACCGTCAGCTTTCTGGGGGTGCTTCGCGATCAGCTCGGGGCGCAGTCCCTGGCGGTCGAACTCCCGACCTCGGCCACCTACCGAGACCTGTTGGACAGCATCGCTCCATCGGTGGAGGCCAAGTTGGCCGCCTGGGCATGGGATCCCGAGAAGCGGTCCTTCTCCCGGCAGATGATGGTCTCGCGCAACTTGTCCGTCGACCTACGCGACGAGGCGACGACCTTAGCCGACGGCGACGAGATCATCGTCGTACCTCCCCTGGCCGGAGGGTGAGCGAAGAGAGGGTTTGCCGCCGACCGGGGGGCCACCCACCCTGAAGGCCGTCGACTCGGGCGTAGCCGACCGGGGCGCCGCCCACCGGGACACCACTGAGGGGGGCATCACTGGTCGGGGTGTCGTTGTCGGCCGGGTCGCCGTTCCCTATGGCAGGAACCGGTGCCGGTCCACAAGGAAGTCGCGATAGAGCCGGAAATGATCGGTCGCCTCATACTCGGTCTCCTGGATGCCTGAGTCGGCAAGGTGAAAGATCTGGCTCTCGGGTAAGGCCAGGAGTATCGGGGAGTGCGTGGCGATCACGAACTGGGCTTGGCCGGAGACGCGGTGGTTGGCAAGTATCTTCAGCAGCTCCAGTTGGCTGGCCGGGGAAAGGGCGCTCTCGGGCTCGTCAAGGAAGTACAGCCCGGGGAAGCTGTAGCGGCCGACAAGGTAGGCCAGGATCCCCTCCCCGTGGGACTTCGCAGTAAGGTCGGCGCCGCCGTAGTATTTGGCCTGCCCCGGGTCGAGGCGGGTCACGTCGTCTAGGAACTCCGCCCACTCCCGGAAGGTCTCCGCGCTGAACAGACCGCCGGTGATATTGCCCTCGGCCATTGTGACCCGTAGGTGCCAACTCAAAGCCGCCGCGGATAACTCATCGCTTCCCAGACGGCGCCTGGGCTGACCCCAGAGGTGAAGCCCGCACCGGCGAGCCATCGCCTGGATGAGCGTGGACTTCCCCGAGCCGTTCTCCCCCACCAGGAAGGTCGCGGAGCGGGTCAGTTCCAGTCTCTGCCGTCCCTGAAGCGGGGCCACGTTGAAGGGGTAGCGGGTCCGATCGGGGAACTCGTCGCCCCGGATCTCCACGCTTTGAAGCCAGAGGCTCATCGCGTCACTCGCGGAGAGTCCAGCAGTATCAAGGCGTCGGCGGCCTTGGCTCCTGTTCCCTCCGTTCCCACCATCAGCGGGTTGATGTCTATCTCAGCAAGGCGCGTCTCGAGGTTCAGAGCAAGCCGCGACATCCTGAGCAGCACGTCCTCGATCGCGGCCACGTCCGCCTTCGGGCGCCCCCGTGCGCCGGCAAGCAGCTTGTAGCCTTTGGTCTCGCGGATCATGGCGGCCGCGTCGCTTTCGGCGAGAGGGGCGACCCGCAGGGCCACGTCCTCGAAGACCTCTACGAAGATGCCGCCCAGACCGAACAGGATCGTGGGTCCGAACTGAGGGTCCTTCTTCATACCTACTATGCATTCGGCGACAGACCCGAGCACCATCTCCTGCAACAACACCCCGTTGATGGCTGCCTGGGGATGACGCTTCTTCGCCTGACGGAGGATGCGGCTAAACTCAGCCTCGGCCGCTTCGGCGGTGCCGCAGCCCAGCGCGACCAGGCCGGCCTCGGTCTTGTGCAGGATGTCGGGAGAGTCGATCTTCAGCACCACGGGGAACGCGAACCCGGACAACGCGGCCCCGAGTTGGTCCACTTCGGTCACCAGTCGCTCGCGGGTCACAGGGATGCCGTAGGCCTCCAGCACCTGCTTGGCTTCATGCTCGCTGAGGTTGTCCCGCCCCCGCTCCAAGGCGGTGTCGACGACCAAGAGGGCCTCGTCCTTCGCTCGGCCCAGATCCAGGACGTCGCCTCGGTCGTCGCTCATGCTCTTTCACCCCGCCGGTAGTAGTCGACCACATGGCCGAGCGCCCGGAACGCCCTGTCCGGGGTCGGATAGACGGCTATTCCGCGATCCTGATAGTAGCGGCGCAGCCTGAGTCTCTCAGCCTCCACGGCGATGTCACCGTTCGGGTCGAGATTCTCTCTGAGCACCACGACGACCGGGAGACCCGAGTCCCTTTGGATGTCGATGGGGATGTCCGAGAGCCAAGGTTCGTCCTCCGTGGATGTCTGGCTCGCGTAGTGCATCAGCCGTCGCAGTTCCTTTGACAGCACTATCCGATCCAGGACGATGGCCCCCACTTCGCCAGACTGAGCCATAGCCTGGAGGACTCCTCTCACGACTGGCGGCGAGGGCATCGGGGCGAGGACGTCCACCGGGTTGGAGGCCGTGGAGCCCACCGGGGGGAGGAGAGAGGCTATCTTGTCGCGGACCGCAGGGCTCATGCGGGGCATGGTGAGGCCCACCCGATGGCAGGCGTCGCTGGCTACCACGCTGTTGCCCCCTCCGGCGCATACGTAACCGATGCGGCCGTCCGCCAGACCAGGCAGGAAATGGAAGGCAGCGGAGGTGTCCAGCAATTCCTCCAGGCTTTCCACGCGTACCGCTCCCGCTTGACGGAGCACCGCGGTCCAGACGGCGAGGTTGCCGGCCAGGGCCCCGGTGTGGCTGCTGGCGGCCACCGCGCCTTCGGGCGTGATGCCTCCCTTCCAGACCATCACCGGCTTCTTGGCGGCGACCCGGCGAAGCACATCCGCGAATCTCCTCCCATCCCGCGTTCCCTCGACATACATCCCGATGACGTTGGTCTCCGGGTCGGCGCCCATGTATTCGAGGAGGTCGGCCTCGTTGACGTCGAGGGCGTTGCCGAAACTGATCACCTTACTCGAGTAGAACCCGAAGTTGGGTGCGGCTCGGGCAAAATCCTCCGACAGCCCCCCGCTCTGGGCGACGAAGGCCACATCCCCGCTCTCTCGAGGGTATCCCTCACCGGGGTGCTGGGTCACGCCGCCTGCCGGCGAGTACACTCCCAGGCAGTTCGGTCCCACCATGCGGAAACTGCCGTCGAACTCGCTTCGCAGTTCAGCCTCTAGGGCCTTGCCCGCTGCCGTGCCTGTCTCGCCGAACCCGCCGGTGAAGGCGACGATAGCCTTCACCCCTTTCTCCCGGCACTCCCGCACCACCGACGGCAAGGCCTGGGCGGGAACGAAGAGGAAGGCCAGGTCGACGGCCTCGGGCAGAGAGCCGATGGAGGGGTGGACCTCCAGCCCCAGCAGCTCCCCTCCCCGGGCGCTGATCGGGTAGAGCCGGCCTGAGAATCCGAAACGAAGCAGGGCCCGGAGCATGGAGGAACCAGGCTTCCACGTGTCCTGCGAGACGCCGACCACCGCGACGCTGCGGGGGTAGAACAGCGGTCGCAGTTGCTTGAGGATATCCGGCGAAGCCCCGGACCCGCCTCCGGACGCGTCTCGTCTGGGCAGATCGCGGGTCACTCTGTGGGACCCTCCTTGGGATCGTCTAGGATGTAGACGACGCCTGCGTCTCCGTGGACCTTCACCCGCATCCCGGTCTTGAGTTTCTTCGTGCCCTCGACACAGCCGGAGATCACCGGCAATCCGTACTCCCGCCCCAAGATGGCCGAGTGGCTCAGGATCCCCCCCACGTCGGTCACCACGGCCTTGGCCACGTTGAAGAGGGGTGTCCAGACCGAAGACGTCTCGATCGTCACCAGGATGTCGCCGGGCTCGAACTTGTCGAAGTCCTCTTCGGAGCGGAGGACCTTGACCACGCCCTCGGCCACGCCCGGGGTCGAAACGGTGCCGTAGAGATCGGCGTTCAGCTCCGGCCGGACCCGGGGATGGGGCTGCTGTGTGCTGCGCAGCATGGGGCTGCTGGCGATCACCTCTCCCAGTTTGGTGATGTCGCCGATGAACAGATCCGGCTCGGCTTTGCGAAAGCGGGCGTGTTCCTCTTTGCGGTTCGCCACAAGCTCCTGAGCAGGGAACCGGCCCAAGATGCGCGCGCTGATCTCTTCGGGGAGTAGGAAGTACACGTCTTGGGGGGCGTTGATGATGCTCTGGGCGGCGAACCTCTTGCCGATCTCCTTGGTCACCCGCCGGGCCAGAGCGTTGCCGTAGTTCTCCGCATAGAACGGGTGCTCATCGTCCACGACACTCGACCACTGGGCCGCCTTCATGAGCGTGGCGAACTCCTCTCTTCTGTCTTCGGGGACACGTGCCAGCACCTCTTTCTCCGCCCTGGCTCTGGCTTCGACGAGCCCGGGCTGGGCCTCGTCAAGCGCGAACACGGGGACCAACATGAAACGCCTGATCGACGGCAGTACTTGGCTCGGTTTCTCGATCCAGGTGGGGTGGCTGGCATCCCAGTTCTCGACCGTACGCCAGCCGTATTCGGACAAGAACTGTTGGAAAGCCTCAAGCCAGGCCCTCCCGGCTTCAGAGCCCTCCAGTTTCCTGAGCAGCTCTTCATCGTCCGGGGTCTCCTCGAAGAGCGGCTCGAGTCCCATCTCCCTGGCCTTCGCTCCCAGGTAGAACATCTCCCTGTCGGTCTGCAGTATCTTGTGGTTGAAGCCGGCCATGAGATCGTTGAACAGACGGTCGTTCCTGTCTATGCCGACGAGCTCCTTGCACATCTCCTCGAACATCTCGTAGATCTTGCAGTAGGCGAGGAGCCACACCATGTGCAGGTTGCCGGCCCGGCGATAGAGCCAGAGCCATTCGTCGAAGGCGTCCGAGAGCTCGAAGTCCTCGCACTGCTCGATGTCGACGGCCTTGGCTTTCTCGTATAGGGCCATCACCTCGTCGACCCCTTTGGTGTACTCGTGGCCGAAGTCTTCGATCCAGGGAGCGATCCGTTGCTCGAACTTCGCCGTCCGCTCTTTGCGCTCCTCTTCGGTCGTGAAGAGGGTACCGTCGTAAACCCAACCGTCCTTGAGTTTGCAGTCGAACCCCCTGCACTCCGGGACGCAGAAGTATTCGTGCCCGTACTGGAGCCCGATGTTGTCGTAGTTGTACTGGAGCATCCACAGATCGAAGGGTGTGGGGGAGCGTAGGGTCTCCTTCCGGTCAAGTATCCATACCTTGTAACGGTCAAGCAGCGCCATGTCGCGCTCTTCGTTCCAGTTAACAAGGACGCCCTCGGTCGAATAACCTGACATGGTCCTTTGCTCCTTACCCTAGAATCTGAAGTTGATCCGGAACGTCTCGGGCCTTGCCTGCAGTATGAACACGGGGTCGGAGGGGGCGCTGCGGTCGATCGCCCACTCGATGTCCTGGGGTTTGCCGAAGTGCGCCTCAATGAGCTTGCCCACCTTGGCCAACTCGATTACCTCTTCGTCGCGGAGACAGACGCTGCTCTCACGTGCGCCAGAGGATAGATCATCGCCGAGGGGGCGGGGGGCGAACTTGCGCTCGACGATGGTGAAGTGGGTCGCGTCCACGGTCCAGTTGTCCGGGATGACCGTTCCGCCGACCACGGTCTCACCGAGGCCAGAGCTGCCTTCGATGATCATCCGGGTGGCGTCGGCAGTCGTGGGTTCCGCCGTGAACATCACGCCGGCCGCGTCGGCGTCGACCATCGTCAACACCGCCACACCTATGGGATCGGCGTCCAGCGGCAGTCCCTTGCGGGCCCGGGCGACCAGCGAGCGGGCGTTGAAGGTGCTGGACCACACCTTCTTCACGTTCTCGAGGACGGCGGCACCGCCGGTCACGTTGAGGAAGCTCTCGTACTGTCCGGGGTGGCTCGCCGGACCCGCGGATCGAGCGGCAACGGGCACGTCGGGTGCGCCGGTCCTCGCGCATAGGTCATCGTAGTAGGTCGCCAGAGGCTCCGCGATGCTCGGGGGAACGCACTTCGTCTCGATGATCTCCCGCACGATCGTGGAAGCCTCCGTGAATCTCGCCAGCTGCTTGGGGTCGTCGGGATCCCCCTCGAATGAAGCGAAGTAGTTTTTGATCTCAGCGCCGGCGCCGCTCACCCGCATGAATTCCTCGTAGGCTGCGAGACACAAGGCGAAACCCGCCGGTACCTGGAACCCAGCCTTGGTCAGCTCCCCGAGGTTGGCACACTTCCTGCCGACCGATTCCCCGTCCCGCTGGTCCAGGTCTTCGAGCCAAGATATCCATTCAATGCTCATGATCCCGCCACCCGTGTCCGGCTCCCTGGAGCCTCGCCGCCATATCTTAGTTGTCCTCTCAAGTCGCTGAACCGGTCGATCACCAGGTCGGCTTCACTCGGTCCTCGGCAGATGTAGCCGGTGTACAGGATCGTCTTGAATCCCCGCTTCTTTGCAGGAGCGATGTCCGCCCACTCCTTGTCGCCCATCATGACGGCTTCCCCGGGCGAGATCCCGCGGGCGGCAAGGTCTTCCGCTAGGACGTCATAGGTCGTACCCTCCTCTTTCGACGTCCCCTCGTACCGGGGATCGACGCTCCGGTCGGCTATTCGCAGCTTCCCGCGCGGGCTGACCAAAGAATCGAAGTACTGAAGGACGTCATGATTCTGCAGGAACCTGAACTCGCACGAATCGTCCATTGGTCCAGGACTGGTCCGGGCGGCCGTCACCACCGAGAGCTCGATGCCCTGGTCGTGCAGGTCCCTCAGGGTCTGGTGCGCACCTTCCGCCAATCGAAGATACTCCTGCTCGACCTCAAGGAACGCGTCACCGGCCGTGGGGTCTTCGTCGAAGACGTAGCTGAGGAGTTCGAGCTTGTGACGCTCGAGGACCACGGGGAGGGAGCCGTACTTCTCCACCATCACCCACCACCTGTGGCATCGGGTCGCGCTCAGCTCCGGCCGGCCCAAGAGCTTGGTCGTATCGCCGGTCAGAAGATGCCCGCGTCTCGGGGTGACGTCCATATGGCACTCGCCCATGTCGACGCCCATCCACTTGACGTCGAGGGTCATGGGCTGTCTGCTTCTCCGGATGCGCGGTACCCCAGGTCGTAGGAGAGGGCAGTGGCCACCTGTCTGAGGGCCTGCTGGTAGCGGCGGTCCTCGGCCGGTCCGTACCGGACCTCGGAGACCACCAGCGACAGACTGGCCCGCACTTCCCCCGTGAAATCCCGCACCGGCACAGCCAGAGCGCACACGGCGCGCTGCTGCTCCTGGATGTCGTGCGCCACCCCTTCCTCCACCACCCTGCGGAGCTCGTCGGCATAGCGGTCGGGATCGGTGATGGTGAAGGGGGTGAGGGCGACCAGGGGGCGGCTCAGAGCCTTGACCCTTCGTTCCTCCGGCCCGAAGGCGAGGAGCACCTTGGTGTGGGCGTTGGCGAGATCGGTGAAGGTCTGACCTACATACATAAGGAACTTGAACGGCCGAGGCGAAGGGGAATGAGCGATGCACAAGGGGCCGTCCCCGTTCCAGACGGTGAGCCCCACGCTTTCGTCGGTGGCATCCGCCAGTCGCTCGAGATGCGGCGTGGCGATGCGGGCGAGGGCGGCGTCGGCTATCCATACATAGGCCAACTGGAACACCGCCGGTCCCAAGAAGTACTTCCCGGTATCGGCGTTCAGCGCGAGGACGCCCTCAGCTTCCAAGGTCTTCATGAGCCGGAACGCCGTGGTACGACGCAGTCCCGACCGCCGCGCCAATTCGGAGGGGCTCCACTCGGGGTGCGCGGAGTCGAACATACGTACGAGGCGCAGCGCCCGCTGGACCGACTGGACCAAGGGCCCGCCCCCAGACTCGTCCAGATCGGTGTCGCAGGGGTCGAAAGACGGGTGTTCCGGGTGCTCTGCTTGCTCCTTCACTTCACAGACCGTCCCTTGAGACCTGGGTGGTTCTGCAACGGCGAGAACGTCGCTCTCCAAGGGCATTGTTCTATAATACGTCAGTAGTGTCAATATTTCGGGACACATTCGCGAACAACTTGACATCCAAAGCGACTGGGAGCTATCGTGAGACTGATTTTCGTCCCATATATAGCAGAAATGGGCGACGGGCGGTCTCCTTGCCCATCCCCGCGTCCACTTCTCTGATCCTGTTCTGATCCTCTGGGAATCGGAGGTGTGTCTTGAGGAAGGTCACCTACCCCCCCCAGCTCGAGGCCGAGCGGCTGCCCGCGGGTTGTCTTCCGGACCTGTTATGGCCCGCGGAGTTGGGTCTGGAACTGCCTGAGGAGATCAATCTGACCGAGTGGTTCCTCGACAGGAACCTGGTGGGGGAGTTGGCCGATCGTGTCGCCTACTACTCCGGTGAGAGGGTGGTCACCTACGGAGTGCTCGGCGAATGGGTCAACAGATTCGCGAACGCTCTTCGGGGATTGGGGGTGGAAAAGGGCGACCGGGTGATGCTCCGGGTGGCGAACGGCGTGGAGTACGTGGTCAGCGCTCTTGCCGTGGGCCGTCTCGCGGCGGTCGTCGTGCCCACCATGACCCTGCTCCGCGAGAAAGTCCTCACTCATGACGCCAATGCGTCCGGGGCCAAGGTGATCATCTGTGGGTACGATCTGCTGGGCGAGATCGAGAGCGGGCGCGACCGCTACGAAACGGTCGAGCACATCGTCTCCGTCGGCGGCCCTGTTGAGGATCTGCGGAAGAGGGATCTGCTGAGCTACGAAGAGCTCATCGACTCCGCCGACGAGCGGATCGATAGTGTCAGGGTGCCGCCGGACTCTTTGGCGGCCGTCTTCTTCACCTCCGGCACTACGGGGACGCCCAAGGGCTGTATGCATCTCATCAGCAGCATCATCGGCTCCGTCCATTCCTACCCCCTCACCTTCGGCGGGGTGAAGTCGAGCGACGTCTTTCTCGGCTCACCGCCGCTCGCCTTCGTCATCGGGTTCGGCTACAACATGTTGCTGCCTCTCCTTTCCGGCGTCCCCAGCGTGATCCTGGAGGGAAGGATGTCGGTCGAGGCACTGCTCGAAGCCATCCCCAAGTACAGGGTGACGATGTTCAACGCTGTTCCCACTGCTTTCAACCAGCTCCTCAACCACCCGAACGTCGACGACTACGATCTCAGCAGCCTGCGGGTGGTCATGTCGGGGAGCGCGCCACTGCTGGCGTCCACCTTCCAGCGCTTCAAAGACCTGACCGGGTTGGAGATCGTCAACGGCATCGGCTCGACCGAGTCCATAGGGACCCAGCTCGCCTCATACTTGCCGGGCTACAAACCCGGAGCCACCGGCTGGCCCGTCCCCGGTGTCCAGGCCAGGGTCATCGACGACGACGGCAACGAGTGTGCCCCCGGGGTCATCGGCCGGCTGGTGGTCAAGGCCTGCTACGGGACCATGTACTGGCACGACGTGGAACGACAGAAAGAAGCCGTTCTCGACGGCTGGAGCCTCTCCGGAGACTACGTTTACAAGGACGAGGACGGGCTCTTCTGGCACGTCTCCCGCATCGACGACATCATCAAGAGCCGGGGCTATCGCGTTTCGCCCGGAGAGGTGGAGGACGCCCTGCACGAGCATGAAGGGGTGTTCGAATCCTCGGTCATCGGCGTGCCCGACCCCGAGCAGGGCCACCGGGTGAAGGCCTTCGTCATATTGAAAGACGGTTTCGCCGCCTCGCCGGAACTGGTCGAGGAGCTCAAAGCGTTCGTGAAGAAACGGGTGGCACCGTACATGGCCCCCAGCGATATCGAGTTCGTCGATTCCTTCCCGAGGACGGAGACCGGGAAGGTCCGCCGCATCGAACTCCGTGAACTCGAGGCGCGACGCGCAGCCGAGCGCGAGGAGGCAGGGGCGGCAGAGAGCGCAGGGGAGGAAGTCGGCGCGTGAACGTGCCTGCCTTCGCCTATCTGGAGGCCGGGAGCCTGGAGGACGCCTGCAGGCTGCTCCGGGAGCACTGCGCCGGCGGCCGCGTGCTCGCAGGGGGGACCGACCTTCTGGTCAAGATGAAGCACCGGAGGCTTACGCCCTCCCATCTGGTGAACATCAAGGGCATACCTGGGCTCGACTACATCGACTACAGACCGGGCGAGGAACTGCGCATCGGGGCTCTGGCCACCATCGATGCGGTCAAGCGCTCTCTGGTCGTGCAGAAGAGATATCCGATGCTCCACCAAGCGGCCGCCTATATGGCTACGGTGGCCATCCGGAACCGGGCTACGCTGGTGGGGAACATCTGCAACGGCTCGCCCTCGGCGGAGGCGGCTCCGGCCCTGATCGTCCTCGGGGCCAGGGCGCGGATCGTGGGGCCGGACGGAGAGCGGCTCGTCGCGGTGGAGGACTTCTTCACCGGGCCGGGATGCACCGTGCTCGAGCCCGACGAACTCGTGGCCGAGATCCGGGTGCCCGAACCGCCGACGGGGAGCGTCGGGGTATACGAGAAGCACAGCCTGAGGCGGATGGACGTGGCCATGGTGGGCGTGGCCGCGCTGCTGGTGCCGGAAGGAGATACCTGCGGCGACATCAAGATCGCCCTCAGCGCGGTGGCTCCGACCCCCATGAGGGCCAAGAAGGCCGAGGACGTCCTTCGCGGCCGGACGCCCACGCGTGAGCTGATCGCCGCGGCCGCACGTGCGGCCGCGGAAGAATCGCGGCCGGTCACCGATATCCGCGGCAGTGCGGAATCCCGTCGGGAGATCGTCGAGCAGCTGACCGCGCGGGTGGTCCACCAGGCCCTGAAGCTGGCGAAGCTGGAGATCGGCCGATGATGGAGCAGGCGCGGACTGAGACCTCGAAGGCCGAGGCGACCGCCACGCCGCGGAAGATCGCGCTAACCGTGAATGGCAAGAGCTACGAATTCGAAGTCGAGCCTCAGGAGACGCTGGTCGAGCTGCTGCGGGAGCGGCTGCGGCTCATGCGCACCAAGGAAGGCTGCGGGGTGGGCGAGTGCGGGTCTTGCACCGTCCTCATGGATAGGAAGGCCGTGGCCTCCTGTCTGGTGCTGGCGGTGGACGCCGACGGCTGCGACATCCTGACGACCGAGGGCATGTCTTGTGACGGGGAGTTCCAGCCGATGCAGGAGTCGTTTGTCGACCACCTTGCGCTGCAGGCCAGGGTGGGAGTGTCCTCTCTCAGCGCGCGCCAGGAGTATCTGACCTTCTGTCACCTCTGCTGCGGCCATTGTGCGGTGAAGGTGACCGTAGCGGACAACGTCATCATCGACATGGCGCCCGACCAGGAGAGCGGCCTCTCCAACGAGCAATGCGTCTACAAGAAAGGACGCCTGTCGATCCCCGAGATCCACAGTCATCCCGACAGGCTGCTCCATCCCCAGAAGCGGGTGGGAGCTCGAGGTGAGGGGAAGTGGGAAAGGATCTCATGGGACGAGGCCCTGGATGCCGTCGCGGACAAGTTCCGGACCATCAGAGAGGAGTCCGGCCCCGAATACGTGATGTTCGGCTTGGGCGAACCGCATGGGCTCGAGTTCGCCTTCGCCCAGCGCTTCGCCTCAGTTTTCGGTACGCCCAACGTCACCACTCCCGGCTGGTTCTGCGGAGTGCCGTTCCAGACCGCCAACGCCTTCACCTTCGGCCAGGGGGCCGTGCCGGATGAGGAGCACATTCCGGAACTGCTGGTGGTATGGGGGACCAACCCCAACCACACTTCCGGGGGCATCCGCAGACAGACCGTCATCAAGATCGTGGAGAGTGGTGCCAAGATCGTAGTGATCGATCCGCGCAAGATCGACTTGGCGGGGGTCGCCGATCTGTGGATCAAACCTCGCCCCGGCACCGATGGAGCCCTGGCTATGGGTCTTCTGAAGGTGGTGATCGAGGAAGGGTTGTACGACAAGGAGTTCGTGCGCGACTGGACCATCGGCTTCGACCAGTTCAAGACCGAGCTGTCCGCCTTCTCGTTGACCGAAGTGGCGGAGGCCACTTGGGTTCCCGAGGAGCAGATCCTCAGATTGGCCCGCATGATCGGAGAGAGCCATCCCGCCTGCCTGCATTGGGGCAACGGCATCGACCAGGGGGTCAACCCCTTCCAGACCCACCGGGCTATCTCCATCCTCGCGGCCATCAGCGGCGACCTGAACGTGCCCGGGGGCATCGTGCTCCCCGATCCTGAGACCAATTTCGTCCGCCCGGGCCGGTTCTACATGCTGAGCAAGCGCCTGCCGGTGGCCGGCAAGACCATCGGCAAAGAGTTCCCCATGACTCTTAAGTCCACCTCGGTGCCTTCGTGGAGCCTCGTGAAAGCCATCCTGGAGGAGAAGCCGTACTTGCCTCGGGCCGCATTCTTCATGCTCACCAATCCCATGACGAGCTTCGTGGACAGCAGGCGGACTCGCGAGGCGCTTCTCAAGATCGAGTTCTCGGTGGTGCTCGACCTGTTCATGACGCCCACCGCGGCTTTGGCGGACATCGTCCTACCCGTCGCTTTCGGGATGGAGCACGACGAAGTGGGCTACTGGCCCGGGTGGTACAACGAGGTGAGGGCTCATCCCAAGGTCGTGGACCCGCCGGGGGAGGCCTGGCCCGACACGAAGATCATCAACGAGTTGGCGAAGCGGCTCGGACTGACGGACTTCTGGGAAGAGGACCACGAGGCTCTCGATGCCTGGCTGGCCCCCAGTGGTCTGACCTTCGAGGACCTCAAGGACCGGCGGACCCTGCTACCCACGAAGAACTACAGCAACGCCAACCTGCGGACACCCTCGGGCAAAGTGGAGATTGTCGCCCAGCCGCTGGCCGAACTAGGCTTGGCGGTGCTGCCCACCTGGGGAGAGCTCTCCGCCATCCCGCAGATCCCGGCCGAGTATCCCCTGCTACTCACCAATTCGAAGTCCGAGATCTTCATCGGCACGAGTTACAAAGGCGTGCCCGCCCTCCGCGGGATGCGGCCCGAACCGGTGGTCCAGATGAACCCGGCCACTGCTCGGGACCTGGGCTTGAAGGACGGGGACGAGGTCTACATCGAGACAAGGATGGGGAGGGTCAGGCAGCGCTTGGTGTTCGACCGGGACATCGACCCGCGGGTGGTGTTCGCCGACTTCGGCTGGTGGTTCCCCGAAGACGTCTCTGGTGCGCTCGGCTGGGACTGGGGGAACATCAACATGCTGACCAGCTACGACGAGCCGGTCGACCCGGCCGTCGGGGTGATGGTGCTGCGCGGCGTGCCCTGCAGGGTCTACAGGGCGGAGGCCACAGAAGGGCCGGCGTGTTGAGTCTGGACCATGGGCCGGGGACGTCCGGCGCAAACCGGCGCAAAGGGAGGCGCGGCGTATGGTGATGTATGCCAAGTGGGTGGGGATCGACTTCGGCCAGACCCTGATGGACTCGTCTCCGGAGCGCACCTATTGGATGATCGGAGATACCAGCAAGGAACTGGGAGAACCGGAGTTGGTAGAAGAGCGCTGTCGCCGGTGGCGGAGGATGAAGGAGAAATACGGCTCCTATCCTGTGATCAAGGAGAAGGCCAGGCCCGAGATCATGAGCTACGTCTTCGACGACCGGCCGGGAGCGGCGGAGGTATTCTCGCGGATCGAGCAGAAGTACTTGAAGGTGGCCGACGGAGCCATCGACGCGATCAAGTACCTGCGCGACCAGGGCATCGAAGTCTCTATCGTGGCGGAGCTCAAGAGGACTCTGGGGCCTATCGGCACCGACATGGTCAGCCGGTTCCTGATCAGCCAGGGCGTGATCGAGTATTTCGACGAACTCGTCAGTCCCCAAGGCAAGATCGACCTGCGCAGCGGTGAGGCCGACCTGCGCTACAAGGGCACTTCCAAGGAAGTGGGCGACCTCTACGATGTCCTCGCCGACGATCTTCGCTCGCGGGGGATCGAGCCCCAAGACGCCATCATGGTGGGCGACAAGGAGTGGTCGGACATCACCCCGGCTCAGAAGCGCGGCTTCCAGGCCATCCATTACTCGGGCTACGTCTACCATGCTCCGTCCAATGCTACTTACGAGATCAGGCACCTGTCGGAGCTCAAGAACATCATCAAACCGGTGGGGTGACGAGATGAGTCTGCCAGTGAAGCTGGTCGTGGAATACGATGACGGATCCACCCAGGAGATGGACTACAGGAAGGTGGACGGCGAGACTCGATACCGGCTGGCCCGCTTGGGACTGAGTCCTGCCGCCGACCACGTCGGCCACTCCCAGCACTATCTCCTACTGCGGTGGAAGGACGGCTGGCAAGAGGTCCTGGGTGTGGACGAGGCCTCCGTGGACCTACTTCGGTATTACGTCATCGAAAGAATCGAGGACCGGGGCCGGCTGTCCCTGGAGAACGGGGGAGACTACCCGGAGCTGCTGGTCATCGAGCGCACTCCGCGAGACCTGGTCGGCGCGGTGATCGTGGGCGAAGACGGCGTCAAATCCTACGCTCTGGACAGCTCGGTGGAGCGCTGGGAGGGGATCTTCGGGGCCGGAGGCAAACGGGAGTACGTCAAGTTCGACAAGACCAGCGACAAGTATCCACACGAGGTGGAAGACAGTAGCGAGGCTCTGGAACCGGTCTTGGAGGCACTGAAGCGGGAGCTGGATGATAAGGGCCTCGATCCCAACAGACTGCTGTCTTCCGCGGAACCCGAGCGGGTGACCCAGTACGGGGCGCTCGCTACAGGTGCCGGCATCCGGGGAAGCTACAGGCAAGAAGACGTCTACGGGTTCATCGAATCCATGGTAACCAGACTGGCGGGGGCGAGACGATGAAAGATCTCAGGGACTGGATAGCGGCCTGCGAGGCGCAAGGCGAGCTGAAGCGGATCGCCAAGGAGGTGGATTGGGAGCTGGAGCTGGGACACGTGGCCACCCTGAACGAAAGAGCGTGGGGCCCGGCTCTCCTCTTCGAGAACGTCAAGGACTACGACATCCCCGTGCTCACCAGCACCGTCACCACGGCCAAGAAGATGGCCATCACCTGCGGGAAGCCTGCCCACTACACGCTTTGCGATGTATCCCGGGAATGGAAGAACGTCATACAACGGGGCGAACTGGTCCAGCCGGTCGAGGTCAAGGACGACATCCCGGTGATGTACGAGGTCCTCGAAGGAGACGACATCAACGTCTTCGATTTTCCTTCCCCGCGTCTCTACCCTCAGGACGGCGGCCGCTATCTTGCCCTCGCCTGCAACTACATCACCAAGGACCCAGAGACGGGATGGACCAATCTGGGGACCTATCGGGGCATGATCATGGACGAGAAGACCATCGGCGCCAACATGATGGGCAAGGCCAAGCACGGGCGGATCCACATCGACAAGTACGCCAAGAAGGGGACGAAGATGCCCGCCGCCGTCTATTGCGGCTGCGACATGTTCCACCTGGTGGTGGGTTCGACGATGGTGCCGGCCCAGCAGGACGAATACGGTGTCATCGGGGCGGTCATGGGTCAGCCGGTGGAGGTCTTCACCAGTGACCTGACCGGGCTGAGACTTCCGGCCCACGCGGAGATCATCCTCGAAGGTGAAGTGGAGCTCGATCCGGACAAGTTCCGGCCCGAGGGCCCCCTGGGTGAGTACGTCGGCTTCTATGCCGCCAGTGGCGAAGGCCCGAAACCCTGGCTCGAGGTCAAGCGGATATACAGGCGCAAAGACCCCGTATTCGTGATCAGCACGGTCGGGCGACCGGTGGGCGATGCTCACATGATCAACGCTGTCGGCCGGATGGCGTACCTGTGGGCCGACCTGGAGATGATGAAGGTGCCTGGCGTCCGCTCCGTCTACTGCCCGCCGGAGGCCGCGGGCCGCTTCTGGGCCATAGTCTCGGCGAAGATCGCCCATCCTGCGGGAGCCGAAAGGGTGGCCGAGGCCGTTTCCTGCAGTCCCACGGGACACTTCGGCATCAAGGGGATCATCGTGGTGGACGAGGACGTTCCGGCGGACGACATGGCTGGTGTCTGGTGGTCACTGGCCTGCCGCTTCGACCCGGGTAGAGACACTCAGATCATCAACAAGATGCGACCGACCCCGTTCGACCCGGCCTTGCCCGCCGGGGCCAAGGCGATCGGATCGAAGATCTTGATCGACGCGACCACGCCGGTCGAGTGGGAGAAGAAGCCTCGGTTGGTCGAGTTGAATGAGACCACCACGCGGACTGTGCTGGACAAGTGGCTGGAGTACGGGTTCGAGCAACCATACAAGCTGTCGGGTGAAGCTCTGCCTAAGTAGCCCATTTTAGGTGTGTTTCTTTCGAAAAAAGGGCGCGACCGGGGACGAAAAAGAGCGTAGTCTCGTAGGTGGCGGTCGCTTCATCGTGAGGGGGGCGTGGGTAGGCTGCAGCCGCAAACCTGAATACGATCAGTGAGCCCGAGTAAATGACCCCCGTCTATGACCTCGTCTTCATGGGCAATGCTTCCATCGACGAGATCCATACCTTTGCAGGACCGGTCCAGACGCTCTTTGGCGGAGGCGTGGTCTTCAGCTCGATGGCGGCGCTTTGGTCCGGGAAGCGGATCGCGGTGATCACCCGGATGGCACGGCGCGACGCGCACATGCTTCAACCTCTGCGGGACGCCGGCATCGACGTGTACGTCACCTATACTCCCGAGACCACTCGCCACAAGGCGTTCCACCTGAGTGAGGACGTCGACCAGCGACAGGTCGTGCTGGAGGAGAGCGCCGGGGCCTTCACAGTGGAGGAGCTGCCCCGTATGCAGCCCACGTTCTTTCACCTGGCCGGCCTGACCGACCAGGAGTTCTCGCTTGCGTTCATGAAGGGTGTGGCCAAAATGGGTCACGCTTTTTCCGTCGATTTCCAGGGGTTGATCCGCCAAGCCGACCCGCGGACCGGCGAAGTGTCATACGGCGACGTCCCCGCCAAGGAAGAGGTCGCGAAGCTGGCCGCGAAGCTGAAGTTCGATGCCCTGGAGGCTCAATACCTGACCGGCTCGTCTGATTCCGAGGTGGCAGCCAGCCAGATAGAGGGATGGGGTGCCTCGGAGATCATGGTGACAAACGCGGACGGGGTCCTGGTCCGCTCTTGTGGGCAGAGGTTCTTCCAGCGCTTCTCCAACAGGAGCGTAGAGGGCAGGACCGGGCGGGGTGATACCACCTTCGGCTCGTATCTCGCGAGCCGGCTGGACCGCGGCGTTGCGGCTTCCCTGAAGCTGGCCGCCGCTGTGGCCTCGATCAAGATGGAGTCTCCCGGTCCCTTCAGAGGAAGCGAGGAAGAGATAAGGCGGCGGATGGCGGTATGATGGGGCCGAGGAGCGACTGTCTCGGCTAGCGGCCGGACAGTGCACATATGACCCCCGAGACAAGGAGTGAGGAATGGGCAGAACGATAACCGCTGCAGTAGTGCGCACCCCGGAAGGACCATTCACTCTCGAGTCTGTCGAACTTGACGATCTGCGGGCGGACGAGGTACTGGTCCGCATCGCAGCGGTCGGGGTGTGCCATACGGACTTGGAGATGCAGCACGTGGTCCCCATGCCGGCCGTCGTCGGCCATGAAGCCGCCGGCGTGGTCGAGGAGACCGGCGCGGCCGTCGACTATGTGAAACCCGGGGACAGGGTCATCATATCCTGGCCGGCCTGCGGGGAGTGCCCTAGCTGTATCTCGGGGAGGCGTGACCTCTGTTACAACCAATTTGCTCTACTGTTCAGCGGCCGGCGGCTGGACGGGTCCCATACCATCAAGCTCGAGGGCAAGTGGATCTCAGGTGCGTTCTTTCAGCAGTCTTCCTTTGCCACGTATTCGATCGCACCGGCCGACTCGCTCATTCGGGTGGAGGACGACCTGCCCTGGGAATTGCTGGCCTCTCTCCCCTGTGGTGTGATGACCGGCGCCGGCTCTGTCATCAATGCCCTCCAAGTGGGCGTGCGCGATGACCTGCTGGTCTTCGGTGTGGGAGGGGTGGGAATGAGCGCGGTGATGGCCGGACGTCTCGTGGGAGCCGATCCGATCATCGCCGTCGACGTCAACGCCGACCGCCTGGCTCTGGCCCTCGAGCTCGGGGCGACACACGCGGTAAACGCCGCGACCGAGGATGTGGTCGCTCAGGTAGGGGAGATAGTGCCGGGCGGCGTTCGCTTTGCCTTCGACGCCTCTGGTGCCCCCGCCTCGTGGACCTCGGCCCTGCTTAGCATCGGAGTGGGGGGCGTGTTCGGGGTTGCCGCCCCGCCCAGGGGATCCGAGTTCGGAGTCGATCCCAATGTGATGCTCTCCAAAGCGGCGCGGATCCAGTTCATCCTTGGCGGCGCGGCCACTCCCCGGATCTTTCTTCCCCAGCTCATGAAATGGTACAAACAGGGCCGCTTCCCGGTCGACAGGTTGATCGAGACATTCCCCTTCGAGGACATCAACACCGCGTTCGCGGAGTCACACTCTGGGCGGGTGATAAAACCGGTGCTCTTGATGCCATAGCAGGCCTCTGCCCCGATTTCGGCGCCGCCTGGCGCACAGCGGCGCTTGTCCGGTTTCTGCGCTTAGGTACGGCGCCGCTCAGGTACGGCGCTTTTCTGAGCGGCGGATGGACAGGGCATGCCGACCGGCTTGGTCGGGCGGCATGGCCGTCAGTAATTGGTATACTCATTTCATTCGGTCGATCACCCCATGTCTACCCGCCCTGCAGCTGGTCGATGGGCGGCGAGCAGAAGGGGCCGACCGACCTGGTCGGAGCGGGGAAGGTCCGGTTTTGAAGAGCATCAAGGAGGGAATCCAGAATCTTAGTCGAGTTGGAGCGCGCGGCTTCGCCAGAAAGAGCCGGCGCGGCACGAGACACCGATCCGTGTAAGGAGAGTAGATTATGGCAAATGTCGTCACCGACCCCTATTCGGGGCTGCAGTTCGTCGAGCTGAGCCACGTCTGGGGCCACGGGGCCCCGTCCTATCCCGGGCAGACCGACGTCAAGATGTACCGCGCGGTCAAGCATGCCCAGCACGGCGTCCTAGCCTGGCGGGTCACCACCGTCATGCATACCGGCACCCACATGAACGCTCCGCTCCACCTGATTCAGAAGGGTGGCGACCTGGCCTCCGTCTCACCCGAGCGACTCTTCGGCAACGGGTGCGTCCTGGATGTCCCCAAGAAGCCCTGGGAAGTCATCACCGCCGCCGATCTCGAGAGCGCCAAGCCCGGAGTCGAAGAGGGCGATATCGTCGTCACCGTGACCGGCTGGCATCACAAGTACTCCGACGCTCTCGAGTACTACGGCGAGGCGCCGGGTCTCTCCAAGGAAGCAGCCGAGTGGCTCGTGACTAAGAACCCGAAGATGGTCGCCATCGACACTCCGTTCATCGATCATCCGCTGGCGACCTCCATGGCCAACCACCGCGGCGGCCCGCAGATGAAACGTCTGGCCGGCGAATACACCAAGGCCACCGGTCTCGACCCCAAGAAAGAGCATCCTGAGTGGAACGTGGCGCACAAAGTCCTGCTGGGTGCCGGCATCCCTACCATCGAGCAGGTGGGGGGCGACGTCGACGTCGTCAAGGGCAAGCGCGTCACTCTGGCCGCCACCCCTTGGAAGTTCGCGCATGGAGATGCCTGTCAGGTCCGGTTCGTCGCTATGTGCGATCCCAGCGGTACGCTGCGGATCGAGCCCGGTAACTGATCACCCGCCGAGGCGAAAGGAACGAGCCATGGCCGTCAAGATATATGACCTCAGCCACACCTTCACCCAGTTCATGCCCGAGTGGCCCTCGAGCCCGGGCGTGGATATTGACATCGACAAGTTTCATGCAAGGGACGGCGTCTACCAGGTGCAGTGGGAAGGCATCATGCATCGCTGCACCCACATGGACGCTCCTCTCCACGTGACAGAGAACACTCCCACCATCGCCGACTATCCCTTGTGGCGGCTGTTCGGCACCGGGGTGTGCGTGTCCATCCCGAAGGGGAAATGGGGGATCATCACCCCGGAGGATCTCGAGAACGCCCGTCCCGAAATTCAAGAGGGCGACATCGTCGTCATCAACACCGGCTTCCATCACCTGTGGGGCGACACCG
Organism: uncultured Gaiellales bacterium; assembly: GCA_964497095.1. Classification (GTDB taxonomy): domain Bacteria; phylum Actinomycetota; class Thermoleophilia; order RBG-16-64-13; family RBG-16-64-13; genus CAVPLM01. Next base: position 21,096 of record CAZCCL010000021.1, read on the forward strand.
ACGAGTACTTCGCCTACGGCTGCGGGATCTACCAGGAAGGCGCGCAGTGGCTGGTGGATAAGAAGGTCAAGATGGTGGCCTACGGTTGCCAGGCCAACGACCACCCCATTGCCACCAAACTGGTCAACCACGGGCTTGGACCCACCCACCCGCATCTCATCGAGGAATGGAAGAAGCAATACGGACACGATCCCTTGGAGGACTTCCCCGGCTGGGAGTCCGCCCACAAGACCCTGATGATCAAGGGCGGCATCCCGGGGATCGAGAACGCCGGCGGCGACCTCGATGCGGTGACGGGCAAGCGCTGCACCTTCATGTGTTTCCCCTGGCGTTGGCCGGGCGGTGACGGCTGCATCGTTCGTCTCCTTGCCCTCGTCGACCCGGAGCAGGACTTCCGTTTCGAAACGGGGCAATAGGGACCGGGCTGGGAGCAGCGCCTGACTCGTGACATGCGGGCTGCCCTGCGCATTCGCCGGGCAGCCGTCTTCTTCTCTGCCGGCGGCCGCCGGCATCGCCCTGCCGCCGGATCGGGGACACCCGTTTCGTGTGACGGGACGGTGGGAAGCCTACCTTTAGAAGGAGGAATGCCATGACTAAGGAGCTTCAAGGACTGAAAGTGGCGGCCTTGATGGAGGACGGCTTCGAGGAAGTCGAGCTGATCGGGCCCGCGAAGATGCTCAAGGAGGCCGGTGTCCAGATCGACGTCGTGTCGCCAAAGGAAGACACGGTCCGCAGCTGGACCAGGGGAGATTGGGGCGACGAGTTCGCCGTCGACGTACCCCTGAAGGACGCGGACCCCGACGCTTACGATGCGTTGCTCCTACCGGGGGGAGTGCGCAATCCCGACCGTCTGCGCCGCAACTCGGACGCGTGGCGCTTCGTACGGGGCTTCTTTGCCGCGCACAAGCCGGTGGCGGCCATATGCCACGCTCCCTGGACTCTCATCGACGCTGGGGTCATCGAAGGCCGGAGGATGACTTCCTACCACACCCTTCAGACGGATCTCAAGAACGCCGGGGCAGACTGGGTAGACCAGGAGGTCGTGGTCGATCGAGGTCTGATAACCAGCCGGGATCCAAAAGACATCCCTGCGTTCACCCGAGCTCTGATCACCGAGTTGGCTCGCTCCCGCCAGGACATACTCAGAAGACTCTGACGCGGCCTCTGAAGGGGTCTGGCGACCTAGCGACCGGTCACGTCTGCGAGAGCCTGCCGGTATTCTTCCACCCCACTCTTCATGCGCTCGCCCGCGCGCTGGGCGCGGGTATGTCGCCGGGCTCAGATGAAGATGATCTGGGCGTCCTCGGTCATGTCGAGGAAGTCGCTTACAGTAACGATGTCGAGCACTCCGTCGATGAAGTCTTCTTTCTTCAGCCCCATCATGTCCACGGTCATCTTGCACGCGTAGAGCTTCGCACCCCCATCGACCAGCATCTGCATATACTCGTGAACAGGCGGCGCGTCCACCTGCTTGATCTTCTTCTTCATGATCCACGTGGCGAATCTCGTCATGCCGGGCAACACGCCCATGAGGTTGGGGATCCCCAGATTGCCGGGCACGCCCATCATGCTCATCTTCATGCTGGTGTTGGCCACTGGGGCCAATTGCAGGTGGTCGATCCGTTTCTTGGTGATCATATCCATGCCCCAGAACGTGAAGAACAGGGTCACGTCGATGCCGTTTCCCAACGCCCCCCAGGCCATGATCGGTCCCGGATAGGCCATGTCCAGGTCACCTTTGGAACAGATGAATGCCATCTTGCGTGTCTCGTCAGCCATGCGTTCCTCCTTCTATCCATACGTCGCTCGGTCAAGCAGCCGGTTGGTCAGACACACCCCTCCGGCTTGCCCAGACCGGCAATACGGGCCACCTTCTTGGCCGGACCTTTCGGGAAGAGGGCGAACAGCTCTTTGGTGGTGACTCCGGTCCCGGTGGTGATCTGCCGAAGGGTGGGTGATTTCCCGTTCAAGCCTTGGGCCGTCTCCCGGGACCAATCGATCACCTTCCAGTGAGCCTCGGTCAACTCAGTCAGTCCCTCCTCCTTGGCGATCTCCGCCGCGATATCCTTGTCCCACTCATTGGGGTCGGTCATGAAGCCTTCATCGTTGACCTGCACCACCTTGCCTGCGATCGTCTTGGTCGGCATACGCTCTTCCTCCTGATGGTCGAGTACGTTTCGCTCGAGGGGTCGACTGGTCGATTACTTCCCGGCCGCTTGTGCGCCGATCACACGGAGCACACGCATGGTCAGCACGAGTCCGCGGCGAACGTCCGGGTCTCGCATCTGTCCCAGTAGCGAGCGCATAGAGGTGTCGATCGGCTGCTTGAGCTCAGCCTCGCTCGCCGCGATGATGTTCTGGACGAGGCTCAGGATCTGGGGCTGCGTCACGTCCTTGAGGACGTTCAGGATCAGTACGATGTTGTCACCCAGCAACTTCACGTCTTCTTCGCCGAATGACGCCACCACGTTATCCACCACTTCGGCGCCGCCCCGCGCGAAAGCAAAGTAACCTCTCTGCTCCGCAGACTGCAGTGCATCGGTCGCCTTCTGGAAGGCGCTGTCGGTAAGGGGGCCGAGGGTCTGCGCGAGATCCAAGAGGCTCTCGAGCTGATCGAGCATCCTGTCGATGTTGCGCCCGCTGCGTAGCAGGCGTTTGACAAGACGGACCAGATCGCACAGGTCTACGTACTCTTGGACCTCCTCCAGCTGCTCGGTGACGAGCTGGAGGGCCTCGTCCGCGATCGGGATCACGTCCTGCATGAGCTCCTCGCGCTCGGCCTGCCAGCGTGCGGCCGCTCGGGCCTGGTCGGTCAGGACCTGGACCTGGGCGGTGAGGAGATCGAGCTTCTCATGCAGAGCATCGAGATCGGAGGGTGCAAGTGTCTGTTCCATGCCCCCCTCCTCACTTGTGCCACTTGCCCGACATGCTCATGCGCGCGGGCAGCGGCAGCTCCTGGCCCTTGAGAAGGATGTTCCAGTACATCCACCGGAACATCATCTTCCCCCAATGGTTCATCTCCGACTCTTGTAGCAGGGCGAAGGGTCCCACACCGGGTAGCGGATAGCGGCCGGGCAAGGGCTCGACGTCGTAGTTGAAATCGATCAGCAGGCCCTTGCCGAAGCCCGATTCGATGAAGCAGTTGGTGTGCCCGTCATATGGGGACAGCATCTCCAGGCCGTCTACGTGGCGCAGGAAGTTCTCGGCGAAGCAGTCCACGGCGAAGTGGGCGCCGGAGCCGCTTTTCGAAGTGGGAAGTGCCGCGGTGTCGCCGAGGGCGAAGATGTTCTCATGTTCCTTGGACAGGCAGGTGTGGACGTCTACCGGGATGTAGTTCAGTTCGTCGCCCAGGCCCGAGCGGGCGATCAACTCGTCGCCCTTGTTGAGCGGCACCGTCACCAGCAGATCATATTCCAACTCGGTCTCGTCGTAGTGCACGAGCTTCCTGGCGTCGGGGTCGACGTGCTCGACCAGAAAGTCGGGCACCACCTTGATGCCCTTATCTTCGAGTATGTCGCCGAGGTACTTGGAGGCGATAGGCTTCGTGAACGCACTCGAGAGCGGGGTGGCGTAGCTCAGTTCGACCCTATCGCGGATACCCTGTTCGTGGAAGAACCAGTCGGCCAGCATGATGAACTCGAGCGGAGCCACCGGACATTTGATGGGATTCTCGACGACGTTGAGTACGAGCCGGCCTCCCTGCCACGAGCGTAAGTGTTTGGCCAGAGCGACCGCACCGTCGAGAGAGTAGAAGTCGAAGATGGACCGATACCACTCGGGCCCCTCGAGGCCGGGGGTCTCCTCGGGCCGGGTCCGGGTGCCTGTCGCGACCACCAAGAAATCGTAGTTGAGGATGCGACCGTCCATGAGTTTCACGCGATTGTGCTCGGGTTCGATGACGTCCGCCTCCGCTTCGATCAACTCCACTCCGCACGGGATGAAGTCGGGCCTGGCCTTCATCACGTCGTTCTTGCTGTACATGCCGAAGGGTATGAATAGGTAGCCCGGTTGGTAGTAGTGGGTCTTGACCGGGTCGATGATAGTGATCTTCCATTCGTCGGTGTCCAGCAACCGACGCAGGCGATTGACGACCATAGTCCCCGCCGTCCCAGCGCCGACGACCAACAGTCGCTTCATGAACAGACCCCCCTGTGACGCGATTGGCTGTCCCGCTCCGTGCATCCCGCCGAGCGGCTTGGCACCCGTTGGGTGCAGGTTGCCTGCTTATACCCGGGCGCTCGCGTTTCTATGCGGATGCGGGGTGGGCAGCATCGAGCCTGCGAGGGCGTGATAGTATGCGCGCCAATGGAGCCCCCTCGCCTCATAGAGGTCCCTGAATACGCACGCCGGCGTGAAGCGGTCCTGCAGGCGCTCGAAGGCGCGGCGGCTGTGGTTCTGGCCGGCCACGAGACACCGTCTTCTTCGCCCGTCGATCGCTGGAAGACCGACCGGCTTTTTTGGTACCTGACCGGCCTCGACTATGAGAGTGGCGCCGCAGTGCTGTTCGACCCGGCCGCGGAGGATCCAGAGCGCCGCATGACGCTTTTCCTGCGCCCGCGCGACCCGGAGACGGAACGCTGGGACGGCTCACGCGATCCCCTGGGCCTCGCCCTCAAGGGCAAGACGGGGTTCACGAGCATCGCGCGGACCCCGTCCCTACCGGGCAGACTGAGCTCCGCTGCCCGGCGCACCAGGCGCCTGGCCTGCCTGCATGCTTTCGCTCCCTATGACGCCCCCGTCTCACCGGATCTCGATATCTTCCACAAGATCTCGGAAAGGATCCCGGGTGTGGCCATCGAGGACCGTACCGGGGTGTTGCCGGCGATGCGGGCCGTCAAGTCCTCAGCGGAGCTGGCTCTGATCCAGCAGGCCATCGCGGTCTCGGCCACCGGGTACGAGGAGGCGATGCGCTTCATCCGTCCCGGGGTCACGGAGGCACAGATAGCCGAGAGACTGACAGCCGCCTTCCGCGAACGGGGAGCGGAGCCCGCCTATGCTCCCATCGTCGGTTCCGGTCTGAACGGGACCGTGCTCCACTACATCGACAACGACCAGGTCGTCAAGGAGGGGGAGCTGATCGTCATCGACTATGCGGCGGCCTTCGGTGGATATGCCTCGGACATCACCCGGACCTTTCCGGCGGACGGCGTCTTCACTTCCGAACAGCGGGATATCTACGAGGTGGTGCTCGAGGCCAATCTCGCCGGGATAGAAGCCGCTCGTCCCGGCGCCACTATCACCGACGTGCAGAACGCCGCGCGAGCGGTGATAGCGAAGGCAGGGTACGAGGACTACTTCATACATGGTGTCGGTCATCAGCTGGGCATAGAGGTCCATGATGTCACTCCCGACGGCCCGCTTGTGCAGGGCATGGTGCTCACCATCGAGCCGGGGGTCTACCTGCCGCAGCGCCGGCTCGGAGTGCGTATCGAGGACGATATCCTTCTTACCGAGGCCGGCAACGAGAACCTTACCGCCTCCATTCCTAAGACCGTGGCCGCGATCGAAGCCGCCATGGCCGGCCTCTAGCGGAACCATAGTTCCCTTGGGATGCTTTCACCGGGCTGGGAAGCGGCGACCGGTGGGCGCCCGGTCCTTGGCTGAGTGCTTACACCCAGCTTATAAAGGAATCGCTAACATTGCCTGACCAACAGCGTTTGGGGGGATAGGAACGCAGTGGTCCCTGGTCCGCCGAACAAGTGGTTGCCGAAACTCGGCATCGTCGTAATACTGAGCTCACTCCTGCTTGCCGTTGGGTGCGGGGAGGCGAGCGAATCGACCGAACTCGCTGGCGGCGGCACCAACGCGGGCGTCGCCTTGGCCGAGCGCTACGACGACCTGTTCCCCGACGACCGGGTCCAGACGGTCCGCGTCATCATGGAGGAGCAGGACTGGGAGTCTCTGCTCGGCAACAAGCTGGCCGAGGAATACTACCGGGCGGACATCTGGATCGACGACGAACTGGTCCAGGACGTGGCGGTAAGGGCCAAGGGCAACAGCTCCCTGCGCACGGTGGCCATGTCCGGAAGCAATCGGGTCGGACTCAAGGTCGACTTGAACTTCTTTAATTCTGCCCGCTCCTACCACGGCATCAAGAAGCTCAACTACAGCAACGGATTCAGCGACCCCACTTTGATGAAGGAGTTCCTGAGCTACGAGCTCATGGGGGCGATGGGTGTCCCTTCCCCCCGGGCCTGCTTCGTGGACCTCTGGGTGAACGACACTCATCTGGGAGTCTACACACAGGTGGAACAGGTCGACGCACATTTCCTGACAGAGAACTTCGCCGACGGCGACGGGAACCTCTACAAGCCGGAGCTCATGGCCGGCACCCTGGACTGGACCGAGGAGGATGTGTCCGGGGCAGCCGCCACCGAGCAGGCCCGATCGACGACTACATCGACCACACCGTCGGTCAACATCGATGGGGGCGACCTGGAGGAGATCATCGCGCGGCTTGGAGATGAAGCCGGCTGGATACCGGGCCGAATCGATTCCGCCGAGCAAGACCAGCCTGCGGAGACGGCGGCAGGTCCTGGACCGGGTGCGGGCTTCGTGAGGGAGCCGGCCGGCATGCTGGGCGGCTCCGACTATCTGACCTCGGTGGGTCTGAAGACCAACGAGGACTCGCCGGATTACTCGGGGCTGTACAAACTCCTAGAGATCATCAATCGGGAGCCGAGCGAAACGACCACGGAGGACCTGGAAAGCGTCCTCGAGGTCGACGAGATCCTCCGTTTCCTGGCCGTCTCGGTCGCTCTGGTACATCTCGACAACTACATTGGGATGGGCCACAACTACTACCTGTACGAAGACGGCGGCAGGTTCTCGATCATTCCCTGGGACTTGAACATGTCGTTCGGAGGGTTCAGTTCGGGTCTGAGCCGGGCCCAGATCATCGACTTCTTCATAGACGAACCGACGGCGGCATCGTTGGACCAGTACCCGCTCGTAGAGCAACTGATGACCGAGCCGGAATACGTGGCCACATACCGGGGCTACCTCCAGCAGCTTCTCGAGGGTCCCTTCTCGGTCGAGAGCATGACTGCCCGGATCGATGAGATCGCCTCCCTCATCCGACCCTACGTCATGGCGGATGACAATCTGTTCTTCTCCTTCGAGGACTTCGAGCAGGGCCTTACCCAGGACCTGACTTCAGGCGCCGCCAACGCGCGCACGCCCGGGGGCGCCTTCGTCGGTCTGATCACCTTTGTCGAGGAGAGGACCGCGTCGATCGCCGCACAACTGAGTGGGGAGCAGGCTGCGAGCAAGGGCGACGGGAGCGGCAACGGGGGGTCAAGAGGGCCTGGCGGCATCGGTGGCCCGCCGCTGGGAGGTCCGATGGGGCTGCAGCCGGGCGGGCCTCCTGCGGGTGGGCCCGAAGGACGAGCGGGTAATGGGTCCCCGGGGCTGCCGAACGATGCCGGAAACGCCGGGGGCTGAGTGTGGGATCGCACGAGACGGGACCGCA
>CAZCCL010000022.1:0-26826 GCA_964497095.1 uncultured Gaiellales bacterium
CCCAGGAGAAGTTCCTGCACGACTTTGTAGCGGTGTGGAACAAGGTGATGAACCTTGACCGCTTCGACCTCGCCTGATCGTAGTATCGACGTCTTGGAGGGCTTCTGACAGGGCGACGAAGAATGCTCCGCTAACAACAGGTTCCAGCGGACGGCGCATTGCGCCGCAGCCATTGCGCGAGACGTTGGGCGACCGGCACGGGTCAGCGCAGGTCTGCTGTCTGGTGCGTTCGATTCCATTCTGCCGCATTCCGTGGTGTTACCGTGCATGAGTATGAAAGATGTATAGAATAATGTTTATTAAACCTGGAAGGGAGATTCAATAAATACATATATTCACGTTTAACTTGATTTCTAATCGATATTGACCGTTGATTACAGCAGAAGGTGAGAATATAAGATGAACAGCATTCAGTTTGAGAGAGTTTATGATTTAAGCGTTTTGACATATTCCGACATGCAGATGCATCCTGCCGAGGAGGCCGCAGGCGCGCGGACATTGGTCGAACGGCACGACATGCCCGAGGATGTGCCTCCCATGGGTAGTGGGGGCAGCGGACCTGCGCCGGGATGGCCTATCTATCACGACGTGCAGATCACAACCCACACGGGAACACATGTCGACGGAACCTGGCACTTCAATAAACAAGGAAAGGGAATCTACCAATTCCCACTCGACGCCTTCATGGGAACAGGCGTTGTGCTTGATTTCAGGCATCTGGGAGACTGCGCGCCCATCACGGGGGAGGACCTCGAAGAAGCGCAGCCCAAGATTGAGGAAGGCGACATTCTTATCATCAATACAGGCCGGCACAAACAATTCGGGACCAAGGAGTACGGCACCTTGCACCCCGGACTGGACGGGGTGGCCGTAGAGAGATTCTTGCTGGAAAGAAAGATCAAAATGATCGGTATGGATACGATCTGCGTGGAACCGGGCAGCGAGCAAGATCACTGGGACCATCCTTTGCATCGAGTCTGCCTCATAGAGAACGAAATACTGCTCATAGAGAATCTGGGGGGAGAGATTGACGAGGTCACCGGTAAGCGGTGCTATATCATGGCCCTTCCCATCAAGCTAAAGGCCGATTCCGGCCCGGCCAGGGTCATTGCGCTTGCCTGACAGGCAGGGGACCAGGAAGCCGTTCTCAAGGCAGACAGGCGGCCAAGCTTGGTAGGTACTCGATAATGGCCCCCAATCCTCTGCTAATGAAATTCAGTTCTCTCCTGGAGGACGAGAACCTGGAAGGTCCTGTCCTGGATCTGGCTTGTGGCAGGGGGGAGAACGGGCTTTTCCTGGCCGACTTGAACCTGCCGATCATTCTTGCAGATCAATCCCCGGAAGCGCTGGAAGTGGCCCGAAGGTCGGCAGAAGACCGGAGACTCAAGGTGCAATTCTGGGAGGTTGATCTGGAAACCGGCAGGAATCCTCTTCAAGAGGAATACTACCGGGCGATTCTGGTCTTCCGCTACCTCCATCGGCCGCTCATCCCCTATCTACGGAGAGGAATCCGCAAAGGAGGAATCCTCATCTATGAGACCTTCACCAGCGAACAGCCCAAGTACGGCCACCCTCACAATCCAGACTATCTGCTGGAACCCGGGGAGCTGGCCGACTGGTTTCAGGACTGGCACATAATCCACTATTTTGAAGGTCTCCTGGAAAACCCTCGAAGAGCCATGGCCCAGATCGTCTGCCGGAAGCCCAGTCAGCAAGAAGAGCGGCGGGCCCCACTTCGGCAGCTGCCGTTCACGAACCCGGGATCTCGTTCTGTAGCTTCCGGGTCAGTCCTCCGAAACGATGGCGGAGTCGAATCGATAGGGCTCCGCCTTGCCCTATTTGTTAGAAGAGATCTACATCCGACGTCCTGCGCACTCGAGACCTGTTCGGGGGCTGACTAGGGCTGTGAGCCCGACTGACGGCTTCTGTCCTGTTCCTCGAACCAGCCGATAGAGGCGTCGGGAACCGCGTCGATCCGGTCACTGTACGGCTTGATGTCGAGGATGTGGCTCCCGTCGGTCGCATCCAGCCCCCGCACGATTAGGCGGTTGCCCTCCCTTCTTACCAACTCGACCACACAGAACAAGATCGGGTTGGGACGAGAGGGCGACCGACAGGCGAAGACCCCGCGTATCTCTGGCCCCCAGGGTGTGGGGGTCTGCAACACGTCCCGCCGAGCCAGGTGGGCCCAGTAAAGGACGATCAGATGGGTCGCCATCTCCACATCCTTTAGTCCCGCCGCGTACTCCTCACGGATGTCGAGGACCGCTTCTGAAGGCGAGAGCCGCCCTTGGAAGGGGGCATTGTCCATATCATGGTAGGGAGTGTGCGCCACGCCTATGGATCGTACTGTGAATTCCACGCCACCTTCCTTGTCCGTCGTTCGCCCGCTGTGACTAACCATCACGGGGTCCAGGATTGTCCGTGGGTAACTGAGGGACAACGAGAGTCCTGCCCTTGTCTTTGATGAGGCGAACGGTGACCCCGTAGGTTTCTTCGATATTCCTCTGGGTGAGGGCTTCGTCTCCTCCAGAAGCGAAGATGATGCCCTCGTGCAGCAGAAGGTATTTGTCTGAGAAACGCAGAGCCAGGTTTATGTCATGGATGGCCACCAGGACCGCCATGCCCCGCTCCTTCGTCATCCGCCGTATCAGGCCCATCACTTCCAGCTGATTGCGAAGATCCAGGTTGCTGGTAGGTTCGTCCAGGAGCAGCACCTCGGGCTCCTGCGCGAGAGCCCGGGCGATCACCACCTTCTGCAGCTCTCCCCCGCTGAGCTCGTCCAGATGGCGAAGGGAGAACGCCCCCACCTCGAGGGCCTGCAGTACCTCTTCCACCACGCGCAGATCATTGGGCCCGACCGTCCATCCGAGATGAGGTTTTCTGCCCTGAAGAACCGCGTCGAAGACGGTGAGCCTGGCGCTCTCAGTCCCCCGCTGCGCCACGTAGCTCAGACGTCTTGCCAGATCCTGTCCCTTGAGCTTGGAGATGTCCTCTCCATCGAGATACACCACGCCCTTGCGAACTCGCAGTATCCGGGCCAAACATCTGAGCAGCGTGCTCTTGCCGGCACCGTTGTTCCCGAGGATCGCACACAGCTCTCCCTTTCCCACCTCGAAGTCGATCCCTTCGAGGACCGGGTGGCTGTTGTAGCGGAAACGCAGATCTTCGACTTTGAGGATCATCCTCTCACCTTCTCCGGTACCCCCGCATCAGGAGATAGAGAAACAGCGGAGCACCCATGAAAGAGGTGATGGCTCCCACCGGCAATACCACCGGGGCGATGATCGTCCTACCCACGGTATCCGAGGCCAGCAGAAGCAAAGCCCCCATGGCTGCCGAGCCGGGGATGAGGAAGCGGTAGTCATCACCGATCAACCTACGCATGAGATGAGGCGCAACCAGTCCCACAAAAGCGATTATTCCCAGAAACGCCACACAGACCGAGGCCACGAGCGAGGCTACGAGCATGCCGACCATCCTGGTCCTCTCCACTCTCACTCCAAGGCTCTTCGCCGTATCGTCACCGCTCGCGAGCACTGCATAGTTCCAGCGATTGACCACAAAGAACGCGAGGGCAAGCACCGTGACTGCGGAGATGATGGCCAACTCCTGCCAGGAGGCCCGGCCCAGATCGCCGAAGGTCCAGAATACGATGGAAGCGACCTGTACATCGTTGGCGAAGTACTGAGTGATGACCATCCCTGCGGAGAACAGGGAGCCCAAGGCCACGCCGGCCAGGATCATGGTTTCCGGGGTGACTCCTCGATACTTGGCCAAGGCAAGGACGACTAGGGTCGCCGAAAACGCCCCGAGAAAGGCGAATATGGTGACCACGTACGGACTGCTGATGAGAACCGCATCGGTGCCACTGCTCTGTATGGTGCCGGCTCCCAAAGCCACGATGCCCACAGCCGCCCCGAATGCCGCCCCCTGGGAGACCCCCAGGGTGTAGTCAGAGGCGAGGGGATTGACCAAGAGGTTCTGCATGACGCAGCCGGCTACCGATAGTCCCATGCCGGCCACCAGAGCGGCGATCACCCGGGGCAACCTGATGTTAAGGATGATCTGTTCCGTGCGCTCGTCGGCCAGTCCCACCAGGGCCCTTATCACCCGAACGGGCGAGAGATCGGCAGAGCCCAACCCCATGGCCACGATCGCCAACACCAGAGTGAGCAGAGCGATGGCCGCTATGATCAGGATCTTGCGCCGGGCGTACTTGCGGTATTCTCCGCCCAGCCGGGCCGCGGCGAGCGTATTCGTTGCCGCTTGTGTGCCCATCGTTCCGCTCTCCCTACGCGACGAAGCGAAGACCGGCCCGTCTCCCGGGATCAGAGAGAGGCCAGGTCCACCCTCATGAAGCCGCCATAGTCCTGGGCCATCCGGTCATAGAGTGCTGTGCCCAGGAAGAAGCGGTATGTCTCATCGGCCTTTTCCTGGGGATCGACGTCGGTGAAAGCTTGTGGAAATACGACCGTACCCATGAAGTAAGCGTCAGCAAGGGCGGTATCTACGTTGGTGGTGTAGTAGTTGAAGGGAAGGAATCCGTAGACACTTCCTTCATCCACCGCTTGCAAAGATTGGTAGAGCCCGGGGTTCTTCCCGTAGTCTTCCTTCACCATGGAGAGGCCCCCTTCATCGATGAAGATGAGGTCGGGATTCCAGGCGATGAGCTTCTCCTTGTCGATCATCACACTGCCTGACGAGCCGGTCTCGTCCACCAGGTTCTTGGCGCCGAAGGCGGCAAGGGGCGGGTAGTTGGCCGACGAGCTCTCTATGCCATGGGTCCCCTTCATGCCCAGGCCCCCCACATAGACACTGGGCTTGTCGGCATCCTGGATGTCAGCCGTGCGATCGGCAAGATCGTCTCGGCAGCCTTCGATGAAGGCCACCTCCTCCTCGGCTCTTGTCTGGTTCCCGGTGATATCGCCCACCAGCCTGATGGACTCGAGAAGGGCGTCGTCGAAGGTACCCAGTTCACCGTAGCTCAGGACCACGACCGGGATACCGGTCCTGGATTGCAGTTCGTCCGCCTTGGCCGTGTCCACCAAGTAGGCGACGAAGATCACGGCCGGCGCCACCTCCAGGAGCATTTCCGGGTCCGGGGTCGAATCCGGTCCGCCCTGGCCTATGACGGGGAGGTCCAGTAGTTCGGGATGAGCAAGCGCGTAGGGTCGTCCGGTCGGTCCCCACTGCTTCTCCACGTTCTCGATGCCCACCACCGTGGAGGCAGCACCCGCGTAGCACACCAACCTAAGGGCACCGGGTCCGATGGCCACGAGTGTCTCAGCGGGGGTAGTAAGCTCAACCGTGCGCCCGGCCAGATCGCTGATGGTCTTCCTGCCGACCTCCTGCGGGGCATCAGAGGACGGCCCTCCGCCACCGCACCCGGCCACAAAGAAGATAGCCAGCGCAACCATGAGCACGGTGCCGACACCCACCGGGGCGATCCTTCGTGTCACTCTTGCCTCCCCTAGACTGCGCTTCGACATCCGACACACCTCTGGCCCAACCGTCGAGACTGACCCACCGCCTGGGTCTCGATCCGCCTTCCAAGCATCAGCTCGAACATTCTGGCTAGTTCAGAGCCCGAAGAATGCGAGAGATCTCAGCAGTCGCAGACGGTTCCTCCAGTATGCGGCCGGCCAGGCCCGCCTCAACCAGTCCGGGCGAGTAGGGAACCACCCCAAGCGGTTGAAGGTGCTTGGCAGAGAGCATGTTTCGCAGAACGTCCTCGGTGGTCGCATCCACCTTGTTCAATACCACGCTGAAGGGCTTTTCCGCCTCGCGGCAGAGGTCGGCCGCCTTCTCGGATAGGATCACCGCTTCGTTTGAGGGGTCCACCACCAGCAGCACCGCGTCCACGCCTTCGATCACTCCGCGCCCGAAGTGCTCGATCCCTGCTTCGGTGTCGACAAACGCCCACTGAGAATCAGCCAGGGTAAGCTGATTGAGAAAGGCCCGAGCCACCGCTCCCATGGGACAGGCACAGCCCTCCATGGCGTGCTGGATCTTGCCGATCCGGACGAGAGAGAGGCTTCCCTTCGCGCTGACGCACTGCGCAGGCAGATCCTCTAAGGTGAGACCGTCCTCGAAGAAGCGGACCGCTTCGTTCCCCTCTCCTTTGAGCCGCGCGATCAGCTTCTTTCCCACCGCCGGCTTGCCGCCCAGGTAGTCCATGATGCTCTCCTGGGGAGGGGACACGCCAAGCATGGAGGCCAAGCCCAGGTTGGATTCGTCGGCGTCCACCACCAAGACCCGGCCCATCGTACCCGCCTCCCGGGACAGCAATGAGACCACCGTGCTCTTCCCGCTGCCACCTCTTCCGCTCACCAGGACCTTCGGCATGTGTTCCCGTACCTCCCAGGCCATAAGTTACAACCCATCGCACAGCCCTATCCAAGCGGTTTGGCCTCAACTCAATCCGCCTAACCGTGGATGTTACGATCATAACATACGTAACACTGAGACGAAACCAGCCGGCGCTCTTCGTGTGTGGAAGGACGGTGCCGCGGCAAGTGCTCTTCAGATGGAGGACGCTACCCGTCATTGTGAAGGCTATGCCTTCACGCAAATACACCCAGGATGGGCCTGGTTAGGATGCCGTATGCTCAGTCCAGATGCTTACCCATGGTGGTGACCGCCAGCTTGCCGTGCTTCACTCCGCGGGTCCCGATGAGGGCATCGGCAATGGCGCGGACCTGGGTGGCTTTTCCCTGCACGGCGATCATCTCCAGGCAGTTGTCATGATCCAGATGTATGTGGGTTGCCGCGAGAACCGCTTGGTGATGATCGTGCTGAATACTGGTGAGGCGCTCGCTTAGTTCGCGCTTGTGATGATCGTAGATGATCGTGATCGTTCCCACGATCTCTTCGTCAGACTCCCATTCCTCTTGGACAAGAGCGTCCCGGATGATGGACCGCAGCGCCTCTGAGCGATTTCCGAGGCCGTGCATCCGGGCATAGCGACTGAACCGCTCCAGAAGCGCGGCATCGATCGAGACACTGAACCGGGTCAGGTTTGCCACTTCGAGCCTCCTTCTCAAGCGGGACCACTCCCAAGGGCCCGGAATCGACCACCACCCTCGCTACCAGACATCAATCAAGCTTATGAGAGAAACCTTTCCCCGGCGAAATGTAACACCTATCACACTCCTTGACGGGAACACCGGGAAATGAAAGAGACCGTAGGACATTCGACACTTTTGGCCGGTCGAAGGCTGAACACTTCGGCTCCGTTCTTCGCCCTGCATTAGCTCTGTGCCTTTGCCTTGCAGCCGGCAGCCCTTTCCTCTCATGACGATGACCTCCGCGTGACGGACCAGGCGTCAGGCGTGCGCTTCGTTTTGCTCCGCCGGGGCGCCCCGCACCAGCGACACAAGAGCTCCGAGCACCGCCAGACCCACTGCCACGAACATGGCCGCCCGGTAGCCATCGGAGAAGGAGGTCGCGGCAGCTTGGCTGGCCTCCTCGCCTAGGAAGATCACCCTGGCTCCCACCGCTCCCAAACCGGAGGCGGCGATGGCCCCGAGCAGCCCAACGGATAGTCCCTGACCAAGGGAACGCATCGTCCCGAGGAAACCGGACGCGAGACTGAGTTGGTGGCGCTTCACCGACCCCATGACCGCGGAGGTGTTCGGCGAGCTGAACATGGCCATACCGACCCCGATGGTGCCCAGAGCTAGGACCACGTGGAAGGGATGAACACCGGGGGGCATGATGCCCAACTGCAGTATGCCGAGGGCGCAGAGTACCATGCCGCCGCTGGCCAGCACTCGCGACCCGACCCGGTCGGACAGCCGTCCGAACAGCGGAGAAAGGCCTGCCATGAGAACCGGTTGGACCAACAGCAGCAAACCCGCTTGCTGCGGCGTGTAGCCCTCGACCACTTGGAGATACACCGAGGTGAGGATGGTGACGGCAAACACTCCCGCATAGTTCAGAAGCGCCGCGAAGGTACCGGCCGCAAAGGCGTGGTTTTTGCGAACCAGATCGAGATCGAGCAGGGGGGCCGCCACACGGTCCTCAACGAAGACAAAAGCGCCTATGAGCACGACCGCCGCCGCCAGTAGCCCGATGGTCCGCGCACTGTCCCAGCCCCAGAACGGCACCAGAGTCAGCGGAACGAGAAGGCACACCAAGCCAAGGCCGAGCAGGATCGCGCCCAGCCAGTCGATCCTGCCAGAGGCAGACGGCGGTCCAACGGCACCGGTCACGGCTCCGGGGCCGGTAGCCAGGGGTTCAGCCGGCGCGCTCTCGACGGCTCCAGCCGCCTTCCGGTCACGCTTCTCGGCGCCGAGCAGAAACCAGCCGTTTGCCAGCGTGGCTATGGCAATCGGCACGTTGATGAAGAAGATCCAGCGCCACGAGGCGTGCGAAACGATCAGGCCGCCGATCACCGGTCCGGCGGTGAGCCCCAGGTAAGTGGCCATCACATTCAACCCAAGAGCCCGCCCGCGTTCCTGCGGCGGGAAGACGGCGGTGACCAAGGCCGCAGAAGTAGCGACCAGGCATGCTGCGCCCAGCGCCTGGAAGCAGCGCGCTGCGATAAGAAAGGTCCCGTTCGGAGATAGGGCGCAGACCATGGAGAAGATGCCGAATGCGGCGGTCCCGGCCAGGTAGAAACGCATGCGGCCCCGCGCGTCGGCAAAGCGGCCGATCGGGATGAGGAAGATGCTCAGTACGAGCAGGTAGGCAGCCTGCACCCAGAGCGCTTCGGAGTAGCTGAGGTTCAGCGATTCCCCCATCTTCGGAAGCGCCACCGAGACGATGGTGGAATCGAGCGGGCCCATGAACGCGCCGATAGAGGTGAGGCTGAGAACGCGCCAACGATGGCGGGTCAGTTCGCTCTGTGTTAGTGCCTGGGGCCTGCTCGCGTCTATGGATGCGCCTCCTGAAGACGAATCTGTCCCGCCAACAATAGCGCTCCCAAGAACTTTGACTCAACCAAGTCTACGCGAGTGTAGTGCCCCCGGATTGCCCCGAACTCGCCCCGAAGGACGTGAGAACCCGGCATCTCGGACCGGGTCCCCGCGGCGCGTTTTTGGCTTTCTGAAGCGGAGAGAGGGGATCCGAACCCCCGGTGTGCCTTGCGCAGCAGAAACGCCTGGGCTGTATGTGCAGCCACCTTGATCTTGGTAGTCTTGGCCTGCCACCTAGCAAATCACCGGAGATCCGTGATCTGGCCTGATCGAGCACAGACCTTGCCGGCCGCCTTTGGGGTCATCCTCGGTGGAGCCATGGTGGCCTTCGGAGTGATAACCGCCTCCTGGCCGGGATGGCCTTTCATCATCGTCGGTGTGGTGGTCTGTGCTAACCGCATCTGGTTCGTCGTCGGTACGGCAGTCGCTGCCATGCTGGGGGTATCGAGGTGAGGCGTAGATGGTGGGTGTGGACGCTGGCGGCGCTCGGCGGAGTGGTGCTGGCAGCCGTACTCGGTTTCGTGATCTGGGCGGTGACTCCCTCGGGACCCATGCCCGAGGCGGTCGCGGCCCTGGTAACGGACGAAGAGGTGACGGTCGTCCAGAACGACGTGATCGTGTTTCGCCCAACCGAGACGACTCCGACCATAGGTCTCGTCTTCTATCCCGGGGCCCGCATCGACCCGGTTTCCTACGCTCCTCCCATGCGCGCCCTGGCTGGACAGGGCTTCTTGGTCGTAATAGCGCCGATGCCTCTCAACCTGGCCGTGCTGGAATCCGATCGGGCTGCGGATGTTATCGCAGACTTCCCCGAGATTCGCCGGTGGGCTGTGGGCGGCCATTCACTGGGCGGAGCCATGGCCGCGGCCTTCGTGGCCTCGGATCCCGCAGCGGTGGACGGTCTCGTTTTGTGGGCCGCCTATCCTTCGTCCGGCGGCGATCTCTCCGCCTGGGCAGGCGGTGTGACCTCGGTCTCCGGAACGAACGACGGTCTGACGACTCCGGGTGACATCGTTCGGACGACGCCGCTGCTGCCCGCAGGCACCGAGTTCGTGATCGTCGACGGCGGCAACCATGCTCAGTTCGGCTGGTATGGAGAGCAGCGTGGGGATGGGGTCGCCACGATCAGTCGTGAAGACCAGCAGAGCCAGACCGTAGTCGCCACCCTGCGTCTGTTACGCGCGCTTGCGACGACCGACAACTAGCGAGCGAGCGTGGCGGGCCTGGTCAGCCCTGGAACAGCGCGGCCCACAGGATCGCGTCCAGCACGAAGGTGTGGAAGGCGAAATAGCAGCTACCCACCAGCGCCACCCAGTAGGCCTTGCCTCGGTTCCCCGGCCGTAGGGTGAACAGGGCCCACGCCAGCGCGATAGAAGCCAGCCCCACCAGGAAGAGCACGATGCGGATGCCCGCCCAGGTACCATTGCTGGGCTCGTCGACGTACTGGTTGGTGAGCGGCATCCAGAAGGCAGAGGGGATGAGCATCAGACCGAAGATAGGGGTAGAAGATGCTGTACGCGAAGTGGCCGCCTACGGTCACCTCCTTGGGGTCCACGCGCAGGAGGAGCAGGTTGAGGAAGGCGAAATACCCGATGGCTGAAAGGATCATGGAAACCGTGTAGATGGGCCGGATGCCCTCCGGGACCCCGCCCCAGAGCACCTCCGCGCCCGAATCCCCCTTCAGCCCAAGGATGTAGCTGCCGATGACGGCGATCCCCCCGACGACGTTGATGAGCAGGAGTATCAGCTTCTGCCTGCCCAGGTGATCACCTCCCGTTCGACTGACTCTCCGTGTGGTCTTGGAGCTTTCTCCTGACGGTGGACGGGGCACATCCGCCGAGGTGGACACTACATGCTCCTTGTAGTCCTGTCAAAGGTGAGTAGCGACTTGCTGAGGGGCACGCCCAAGGTGCGAAGGCAAGTAGGCAGAAGCGAGTCTAGGATGCTGGCCTCGGGAGGAGTGGTGTCAATGGTAACCGGCGTGGGTCCGACGATGGCCTCGTTTCCCGCCTTATCGGTAAGGAGGACCCGGAAGAGGTACTGGCCGTCGCCCACTCCCTGGCGCAAAGGGGCTACCGAGGACGGTCTCGGCCGGCCAAGCCACCTGGTAGGGCGGGCTACCCGAGAGAGTCAACTCATC
The DNA here is from genome assembly GCA_964497095.1 of uncultured Gaiellales bacterium. Classification (GTDB taxonomy): domain Bacteria; phylum Actinomycetota; class Thermoleophilia; order RBG-16-64-13; family RBG-16-64-13; genus CAVPLM01. Next base: position 11,062 of record CAZCCL010000022.1, read on the forward strand.
TGGAGGCAAGACCGAAATCTGGCGGTAGACCGGGTCTGCCGACTGAGGAGCGCACTGGAACTCCACCCGGGCAAGACCGGAGCTTTCGTCACCGGCACTTATCGCCCTTGCTTCTTGGGTCCTAGCGGTGAGTTTCTGGGCCGATTTTGTGAAGTCTGGAGCAAAGATCGACCGTGCGGTGCCTCCGACAGGGAGCAACCGACCGCCACGTGCTAGGCTCGATGCCCATTCCACCCCGGCGTGCCGCTGATCCTGGAGGAAGCAACTCCATGGCGCCGTATTGCTCTCCTGGGGGTTACGCGACTGTCAACGGGGTATCTTCAGAAGGCGCATTCAGGCTCAAGAATAGAGGGCGGGGCCATAATCGTCCGAAGGCCGAGATTCTCCGGAAAGAAGCAGGACCCGCCGCATAGCGCCATGGATTCGGGGCTACTGCGGTCGGAGCTCCTCAGTATCGATCAGCTGAAGCATCATGCAGTGGCCCTTGCGGGCAGCCACAGAGTCGATCCACGTCCCGGGAAGGACAAGCTGCTCCCGCGGCTGGCCGACAACGAGCGGGTCCTTCTCGCGGCCCATGAGGTCGTCACCGCGGCCGCGGCCGCGGGACAGCGGATCCTGCCGGCAGAAGCGTGGTTGCTCGACAACTACTATCTCATCGAGCAGCAGATCGCTCTGGCCCGCCGGCACCTGCCGCGAGGCTACAGCAGGCAGCTGCCGCGCCTGACCGACAGCCCTTCGGCCGGCTTCCCGCGGATCTACGGCCTTGCCCTCGATCTGATCTCTCACCAAGACGGTCGCATCGACCGGGACAATACCTCCGCGTTCGTAGCAGCCTACCAGACGGTCGATCCCCTGAACCTCGGGGAGCTGTGGGCTTTCCCGATCATGCTGCGCCTGGGATTGCTGGAAAACATCCGCCGGGTAGGATCGCGGATAGCGCGCCGCCGTGAAGAACGAGACGTGGCGATCGCCTGGGCCGATCGCATGCTCGCGGCAGCTGAGAAAGAGCCACAACGCCTCATTCATGTGCTCGCCGACTTCGCCGATGCCTCGGTACCACTGACCGCCCCGTTCGTCGAGGACTTCTACGCTCGGCTTCAGGCCCAGGGCGCAGGTCTCGCCTTTGTTCAGTCCTGGCTGGAGCATCGGCTATCGGAACAGGGGGTGAGTGCCGTCCAGTTGTTGGAGGCGGCCAGCCGCACCGCTGCGGCCGACCAGATCTCCATAGCGAACAGTATCGGCAGTCTGCGCTTCATCTCAGCCCTTGACTGGGGAAGGTTCGTCGAGGACCTCAGCCCGGTCGAGCATCTCCTGCGCCTCGATCCAGCCGGGGTCTACGCCGGTCAGGATTTCCCCACCCGCGATCGCTATCGACACTCGATCGAAACCGTCACCCGCGGCAGCCTGCACAGCGAGGTGGAGGTGGCGCAGACCGCCCTTGCTCTGGCCAAGGCGGCTGAGCGCGAAGCGGGCAGAGACGATCGGACGGCCCATGTCGGCTACTACCTCGTCAGCAAAGGCAGACCCGTTCTCGAACGGGCCATGGGCAGCAAGGTGCCGTTCGTCACCCGCGTCACCCGGGTGGGGCGTCCTCTTCGCCTCTTTCTCTATCTCGCGCCCATTTCGATACTTACCGCGCTGGCGGTGGCTTTCCCGTTCATCTACGTCGCGGAGCTCAGCCAGGGATACGGGCGATCCGTCTTCTTCGCCGTCATCGGCCTTGTCGCCGCCTCGGCGTTGGTCGTTCCCATCGTCAACATGCTGATCACAGTCACGGTGCCCCCTAGAGTCCTACCTCGCCTGGACTTCCCCGAAGGGATCCCGACCGCCCACAGGACGATGGTGGTCGTCCCGACGCTGCTGGGCTCGGCCGAGGACCTGCCGGATCTTCTGGAGGCCCTGGAGGTCCGCTATCTCGGCAACCGTGATCCTAATCTGTTCTTCGCCTTGCTGACCGATTTCCGCGACGCCCACGAGCGCACCATGCCGGGCGATGACGAGTTGGTCGGCCTCGTCCGGGCCGGTATCGAGGCGCTTAACAACGAGTATTGCGAGGGCGGCCCGTGCATCTTCTACCTGTTTCACCGGCCAAGACTTTGGAACCCGCGTGACCGGGTGTGGATGGGCTACGAACGCAAACGGGGCAAACTGGAGCAGCTCAACGCCCTTCTGCTGCAGGCCCGATCGGGCGAAGCCATGCCGACTGGGGGCGGGGACGCCGGAACGGACCCGGCTGCCGGTGTGGACCCGGCTGCCGGTGCGGCCGCCGATGCGTTTTCCGACATCGTCGGTGATCGGTCTATCCTCGGATCCATAGAGTACGTCATCACCCTCGATACCGATACACAACTTCCTCGAGACGCAGCCCGCACACTCATAGGCAACATGGCCCATCCTCTCAATCGGCCCGTTTACGATGCGAACAAGGGCCGGGTCGTCGACGGCTACGCGATCCTACAGCCGCGGGCTTCCATCAGTCTCGCGAGCAGCAGCGGCTCCAGATTCACGCGCCTTTTCGCCGGGGAAGCGGGCATTGATCCATACACTCGTGAGAGCTCGGACGTCTATCAGGACCTCTTTGGCGAAGGTTCGTTCGTCGGCAAGGGCATCTACGACGTGGCCGCTTTCTCTCTGGCCGTGCACGGGAAGTTCCCGGAGAACCTGATCCTCAGTCATGATCTTCTAGAGGGCGGGTATGCCCGCTCGGCTTTGGTGACCGACGTCGACCTCATCGAGGAGCACCCGGTCAGCTACCCCATGGAAGCAAGCCGGAGGCACCGCTGGACCAGGGGTGACTGGCAACTTGCCGGCTGGCTTCTTCCGCGCGTGCCCGGGCCGGGGGGAAAGCGACAGTCAAACCCGCTGTCGCTCCTCTCCTTATGGAAGTTGTGGGACAACCTACGCCGGAGCCTTCTCCCGGCTGCGCTCGTCATCCTGTGCATAGGCGGATGGCTGTGGGCCGCGGGGCCCTCCTGGCTCTGGCCGCTGCTGACCGCCGGAGCGTTGTTCCTGCCCCCTGTGCTGACCACGGCGATCGAGTTCCTGCGCAAACCGGCAGAGCGTGAGTGGCTGCTGCACGTGGTCCTCACCGGCAAGTCGGCGGTCCAGCCGCTCCTCCGAGCGCTCCTTGGGCTGATCCTCCTCCCGTACGACGCGCTGATCTACGTCGACGCCATACTCCGCTCGGCCGGGGGCATGCTCGTGACCCGACGGGGACTACTAGTCTGGTATCTGCCGTCCTACGGGCGGCGGAATGCCCGCCGTAGCCCTACCGCGTTCCTTCGGGAAATGTGGATCGCACCTCTCCTGGCGGTGGGGCTGGGCGTGGCGCTCATCGTCGTACCCGGCACCCGGTTGACCGACTGGCCGTTCGTCCTCCCCCTCCTGATCCTCTGGCTGGTCGCCCCTCTCGTGGGCTGGTGGATCAGCAGGCCGGTCAGGGCCCCTGTGGCAGACTTGAGCGCCCAACAGAGGGCGTTCCTGCGCGCCCTCGCCCGGCGCACGTGGCGGTTCTTCACGGATTTCGTAGGCCCGGAAGACCACTGGCTGCCGCCGGACAACTATCAAGAGTATCCGTCTTCGATGGTCGCCGGACGCACCTCCCCCACGAACATGGGCATGGCGCTGTTGGCGAACCTGGCCGCCCACGATTTCGGCTACATCTCCACCGGTGAGCTCTTGCGCCGGACAGATCGCACTTTCCGTACGATGGAGAAGCTCGAACGATTCCGGGGTCATTTCTACAACTGGTACGACACGCGCACGTTGCTACCGCTCCCCCCCAAGTACATCTCCGCGGTCGATAGCGGCAATCTCGCAAGCAGCTTGTTGACACTGCGAGCGGGGCTCAACGAGCTGAAGCACCGGCCGGTGCTCGGCCCGCAGGCTTTTGACGGTATCGAGGACACCTTGCTTGCGCTCGGCTCGCAGGCGGTTCTCACGCCGGCTCTCGAGGTCGAGAAACAGGTCAAGTCCTTGCAAAGCCTTTTTCAGTCGATGAACCTAGGCCCGGAGAATCCTTCGGAAGCAGAGGAGCTGCTGGAGGGGCTCACTCGCGGCACCAAGGAATTGGTGAACACCCTGCCCGCCGATGCCTCGGACGAGCTCAAGTATTGGGCGCGGGCGCTCAATCGCCAGTGTCGCAGATTCCGGGACGATCTCAGATCGCTGGTGCCGCAACCCCGACGCCTCACCGCGATGCCTAGCCTGGAGGAACTGCGGGAAGCGGATCCGGTATCCGATCACGCCGACGAGGGGTCCGCCGGGAGAGGCGCAGTGGTCGAGAACCGTTTCAAGCTCATCGACGGGCTAATCGCTCGCTGTCATGGATTGGAAGCGATGGATTTCGGCCTCCTTTACGACACATCTCGTCACCTGCTCAACATCGGCTACGACCTGGGGGAGCGGCGTCGGGATCCTTCCTGGTACGACCTGCTGGCCTCCGAAGCCCGCCTGACCAGCTATCTGCTGATCGCGCAAGGGCAGGTACCCCAGAAACACTGGTTCGCTCTCGGCCGTTTGCTCACGAGCCACGGCGGCGGTCTAAGCCTGATGTCATGGAGCGGCTCGATGTTCGAATACCTCATGCCGCGGCTGTTCCTGCCCGGCTACGAGAACACTTTGTTGGAGCAAGCCTGCCGGGCCGCGGTGTCGCGGCAGATCGAGTACGGCCGGCAACGACACGTGCCCTGGGGCATCTCCGAGTCCTGCTACAACGCGGTCGACATGAACCAGGTATATCAGTACCGGGCGTTCGGCGTTCCCGGGCTGGGTTTCAAGACCGGATTGGCGGACGACCTCGTGATCGCGCCCTATGCCACCGCCCTCGCACTCATGATCGTCCCTCGGGAAGCATGCCGCAACCTCCAGACCCTCAGCGCCAACGGCGTCCTGGGTGACTATGGACTCTACGAAGCGGTCGACTACACCCCCTCGCGTTTGCTCCCGGGCACGGGCCACTCCCTCGTGCGCAGCTTCATGGCGCACCACCAGGGGATGAGCCTTTTGGCGATCGCTCATACGTTGCTCGACGCGCCCATCCAGCGTCGATTCGTTTCTGACCCGCTCGTCCGCACAGCCGAATTGCTGCTCCAGGAACGCATCCCGAAGCAGACCGTCACCGTGACGCCGCGGGCGGGTGAGCCGGCCGAAGCGGGGGGCCCACCGGCTCTCGAGACGACCGGCATTCATAGGGTGCTCACCGACCCCAACACGACCCAACCCGAGGTGCACCTGCTGTCCAACGGGAGCTATCACGTCCTGGCGACACACGCCGGTGGAGGGTACAGCCGCTGGCGCGACCTGGCGGTCACCCGCTGGCGGGAGGATGCCACCTGCGACAACCACGGCACCTTTGTCTACCTGCGCGATCGCGAGACGGGCCGCTACTGGTCGACCACGTATCAGCCGACCCGGCGGCAGCCCGAACGCTACGAGACGGTCTTCGTGCAGGCGCGCGCGGAATACCGCAGGCTCGATCGGGCCATCGAGACACACACCGAGGTCAGCGTCTCGCCCGAAGACGACGTCGAGATCCGGCGCGTGACACTCACCAACCTGTCCGACGACACTCGTGATATCGAGGTCACAACCTATGCGGAGGTCGTCATGGCGCCGTCGGCCGCCGATCTCGCCCATCGCGCGTTCAGCAACCTGTTCGTGCAGACCGAGATATTGCCCGGTCACACGGCCATCCTCTGCCGACGGCGCCCCCGCGCACCCCGCGAGGAGGCGCCGTGGATGTTCCACATGCTGGCAGCGCCCGGCTCACCTGATGACGGGGCCTCATACGAGACCGATCGCGCCCGGTTCATCGGCCGGGGACGGACGGCCGCCGATCCCGTGGCTCTCGACGAGAATGAAGGCAAGCTCGACCTGGCCAATACTGAAGGCTCCATCCTCGATCCCATCGTCGCGATCCGCAGGACGGTGACGTTATCTCCGGACGAGTCCCGGGCCGTGCACGTAATCTCGGGCGTTGCAGACACGCGCGAAGCCGCCTTGGCGGTCCTGGAAAAGTATCGCGACCGGCACTTCGTCGAGCGCGCCTTCGAGATGGCCTGGTTCGAGAGCCAGGAGGTACTTCGGCTCCTCAACATGACCGAGGCGGACGCCCAGATCTACGGTCGCCTGGCCGGTTCGGTCATCTATGCGAGTGCCAGGTGCCGTGCCTCTCCGGGCATCATCGCTCGCAACCGACTCGGTCAGTCCGGACTCTGGCGCTTTGGCATCTCAGGCGACCTGCCCATAGTGTTGGTCCGTATCGGCGACGTCAATCGGATCGACCTCGTGAAGCATGCTCTGCAGGCTCACGGCTACTGGCGGAACAAGGGCCTGGCATCGGACTTGGTGATCCTGAACGAGGACTTCTCGGGTTATAGAGCGGCTCTTCATGATCAGATCGTTGGCCTGATAAATGCGGGACCCGAGGCGCTGGTCGTCGACAAACCGGGGGGCGTCTTCGTTCGGCGCACGGAAGAGCTTTCCGAAGAGGACCGGGTGTTGTTCCAGACCGTCGCCCGCGTCGTTCTCACCGCCACAGCCGAGTCGCTGGCCGAGCAGGTGCAACGTCGCGTCCCGGCAGAGCGGCTTCCCCCTCGCCTCGTGCCGTCGCGTCCGCCTGCATCCGAGACCGTCGAGCCTTTGCCGGGGCGCGAAAGCACCTTCAACAACGGCTGGGGGGGCTTCACCGCGGACGGCCGCGAGTACGTCATCACGCTTGAACCTGGTCGGAGCACGCCCGCACCTTGGGCGAACGTCATCGCCAGCCCGCACATCGGTACGGTAGTCAGCGAGAAGGGGAGCGCGTATACATGGGTGGAGAACGCCCACGAATTCCGCCTGACCACCTTTCACAACGATCCGGTCAGCGACAGCAGTGGGGAGGCACTCTATCTTCGGGACGAAGAAACGGGCGCCTTTTGGTCGCCGACGCCCCTGCCGTCCCCTGGGCGGTCCGGGTACGTGTGCCGGCACGGCTTCGGATATAGCGTGTTCGAGCACTCCGAATCCGGCATCTTCTCAGAGCTGTCCACCTATGTCGCCATGGACGCGCCCGTGAAGTTCGTGGCGGTGAAGCTCCGCAATCAGTCCGGGCGTTCCAGACGATTATCCGTCACAGGGTACTGGGAGTTGGTGCTCGGCGAATGGAGGCACGCCAACCTCATGCATATCGTTACCGAGAAGGACCCGGACAGCGGCGCGCTGTTCGCCCGAAACGCCTACTCCCGCCACAGTCCCGGCCGGATCGTCTTCGCGCAGGTGAGCGAACCGAGGCAGACCGTCACCGGCAACCGGACCGAGTTCATCGGACGCAATGGCTCACTCGCCGACCCGGCAGCACTGCGCCGCACCCGGTTGTCGGGTAAGACGGGTGCGGGACTCGATCCCTGTGCCGCCCTACAGACCGAGATAGAGTTGGCCGACGGTCAGGAGCGCGAGATCGTGTTCGTCGTCGGAGCCGCGGAAGACAGCGACGAAGCCAGACGCCTCGTCCTGCGTTTCGGCGGTCCGGCGAGTGCCCGGCACGCGCTGGAAGGAGTGTGGGCGCACTGGAACTACACCCTCGGGGCGGTATATGTCGAGACTCCCGATCGGGCGCTCGACATACTGGTCAACGGCTGGCTAATCTACCAGACCCTCTCCTGCCGGCTCTGGGGCCGTAGCGGCTACTACCAATCGGGCGGCGCCTATGGCTTCCGCGATCAACTGCAGGACACAATGGCTCTAGTCAATGCGTCCCCGTCGCTCACGCGTGAGCATCTGCTGCGATGCGCCCAGCGTCAGTTCCGCGAGGGCGATGTCCAACATTGGTGGCATCCTCCGGGTGGCCAGGGAGTACGGACGCACTCGTCCGATGACTACCTTTGGTTGCCGTACGCGACCTGTCGATACGTGCAGACGACCGGTGATACGGGCGTGCTCGACGAAAGAGTGCCTTTCCTTGAGGGCCGGGAATTGGGTCCGGAAGAAGAGGCCTACTACGATCAGCCCCAGCGGTCGGCGGAAGTCGCGAGCCTCTACGAACACTGCAGGCGCTCGATCAAGCACGGCCTCCATTTCGGGCGGCATGGGTTGCCGCTGATAGGAACCGGCGATTGGAACGACGGCATGAATCTCGTCGGCAACGAGGGCAAAGGGGAGAGCGTGTGGCTGGCCTGGTTCTTGTATGAGAACCTGAGGTCGTTCGGAGGCCTAGCCACAAGCCGTGGAGACGATGACTTCGCGCGCATCTGCGCCGGTCAGGCCGAGGAGCTCCGGGCCAACATAGAGGAGCATGCATGGGACGGGGGCTGGTACCGCCGGGCATACTTCGACGACGGCACGCCGTTGGGTTCTTCGACCAGCGACGAATGCCGGATCGACTCGATCAGTCAGAGCTGGGCGGTGATATCAGGGGCCGGAGACCCGACGAGGGCTCGCCAAGCCATGGGGGCGGTCGACGATTTTCTGGTCGACCGCGATGCAGGCCTCATCAAGCTGCTCGACCCGCCGTTCGATGTGTCGGCCCTGGAGCCCGGCTATATCAAGGGGTACGTGCCCGGGGTCCGCGAGAACGGAGGGCACTACACACATGCCGCGGTTTGGGTCGCGATGGCGTTCGCCATGCTGGGAGACGTGCGGCAGGCCTGGGACTTGCTGTCGATCCTCAATCCCATCAGTCACGCCGGTCACCCGGCGAGCACGGATCGTTACAAAGTCGAGCCGTACGCTGTCTGCGCCGACATCTACGCCGCGCCGCCCCACACCGGGCGGGGTGGGTGGACGTGGTACACGGGTGCTGCCGGTTGGATGTACAGGCTGGCCGTGGAAACGCTGATCGGTCTTCGTCTGGAGGTGGATAGGTTGCGCGTTGCGCCGAGGGTACCCAGCGACTGGAAATCGTACAAGATCCACTACCGCTACCGCGAGACCTTTCACCACATCACTCTCACGCGGACCAACAAGAAGCCTGATCCTGCAAAGAGGAAGCGGGCGGCGACCGAGCCGGAGCCGGTGAACCGTATCATCATGGATGGCGTGGAGCTGAGGCAATCCGGGCTCTCCCAGGGAACCATCCCTCTGTTGGATGACCGCCGGGATCACTACGTCGACGTGGAGTTCGGCTAGGAGCTTCGGGAGGTCCCACGCCCCGTCGTCGCACGCCCCGAGACTCCTCCCCACATATCTCCAGCTTCATCTCCCCCACGCCGGTCACCTTCAGGAGATCCTGGGGAGTGGCCGGCCGGAGCGTCGCCATCTCTCGCAGGGTGACGTCGTGGGAGATGGAATCGGCACTGCTTCTTGCCCAAGGACTACATCCCCGCCTGGTCATGGAGACCCTGGGCCACTCCCAGATAGGCCTCACCATGAACAGCCAGAACCCATCATGTGGGCGATTGGCCGCACCCGGTAGTTGGCTTTGCAGACCCCGACAACTCCCGAACGGTCCTCGTCACACATCTTCGTCACGGGCCTACCGGTATACTCTCCTCTTGATCGCCACGCGGCGCTTATTGCTCTTGTTCAAAGCCCGATCAACTCAGATGCGGAGGATCTGTTGAACGAAGCAGGACCACCTCTGTACCGGCCACCTCGTTCTGCTCCGTCCATGGACTTGAATCTCAACGTACGCGGCCTCGGCCAGTCGGCCACGCTGGCGGTCAACGAGCTCGCAGCGGAGCTCGTGCGCCAGGGGCGAACCGTGTTCAAGCTCGGACTCGGGCAGTCGCCCTTCCCCGTACCCGCCTCGGTGGTCGAGGAGCTGCGCACCCACGCCTACGAGAAGAACTACCTCCCGGTGCGGGGCCTCCGCAAGCTGCGGGCAGTCGTGGCGGAGTATCACCGGGAGCGGAGCGGCGTCCAGAGTAGCGAGGACGATGTTCTAGTCGGCCCCGGCTCCAAAGAGCTCATGTTCATACTGCAGCTCGTCTACTACGGCGACCTGGTCATCCCCACCCCCAGCTGGGTTTCATATGCGCCGCAGGCCCACATTATCGGTAGGCAGATACACTGGGTCACCACCTCGAGGGAGAACTGTCTCCGCTTGATGCCCGAGGACCTCGACCGGATCTGCCGTTCGGACCCTAGCCGGCCGCGCATCGTGATACTCAACTATCCCGCTAATCCTACGGGCTCGACATATACCGGCCAGGAGCTGAAGGCCCTGGCCAGAGTGGCGCGCAGGTACCGGGTGGTCCTTCTATCCGACGAGATCTACGCAGAGCTTCACCATCGCGGGCGCCACGTGTCCATCAGCCGCTACTATCCGGAAGGCACCATCGTGAGCGGAGGGCTCAGCAAGTGGTGCGGAGCAGGGGGCTGGCGGCTCGGCACCTTCACCTTCCCTCGCGATCTCCGCTGGCTGCTCGACGCCATGGCCGTGGTCGCGAGCGAGACGTACACGTCGACCAGCGCACCCATCCAGTATGCGGCGGTTCGCGCCTATCAGGGGGGTATGGAATTGGAGGACTACCTCTGGCAATCCCGCCGGATCCTCAGGAGCCTGGGGAATCACGCCTGGACCGAGTTGCACCACACCGGTGCCTACGTGCCTAAGCCGGAAGGTGCCTTCTACCTCTTCCCCGATTTCGAATGCTTTCGCAGCCGACTGGAAGCACGGGGGATCCGCACCGGAGTCCAGCTCTGCGAGCGGCTCCTGGAGGATACCGGCGTGGCGGTCCTCCCGGGCAGCGCGTTCGGGCGGCCCCGAGATGAACTGAGCATGCGGATTTCGTACGTCGACTTCGACGGTGCGCGGGCCCTGGTGGGCGCGAGAGACGTACCAGCCGAACAAGAGCTCGACGAGCCCTTCCTCGATGCCTACTGCCCCAGCGTCATGGTGGGGATCGACCATATCGTCAACTGGGTGCGCCTCTGATGCGACCTACGTGGGTTTCAGGAGAACGCTATGGTGAAAGGTTGCCGTGTCATCGTGGTCCCCTCTGGCGTGGTATGAACGCGGACTCCTGATCCGTAGCTCTATGAAGAACTGCGCGCTTATGTGAGCTTCCTCGACTCACGTTGTATCCGAGGCGCATTCGCCTTTGGTCCAGTAGCCCTCCCGGCTGTAGTGACGACAGAGCTCTATCTCGTACTCTCGAGAGATGACGGAATCGTGCGTGTACTCGGGAGCATCCTTGATGGTGCCACGGCTTAGGTCGGCATAGACCTTGTGTTCATCCCAGCTCACACGTGCTATCCACTGCGGCGATATCAACACGTGCTTGCCCGGCCACCAGTTTCGCGTGTCAACGACCAGGTAGCGGATCGCCCAGTCCTTATCGTCGATCACGAACTCGGCGATGTGACCGATGTCTCCGTCTAGAGTCCCCACCCCATATCCGTCGACCTCTCCGACGCTGCGCAGGTGACTGTCCCAGGACATCTGCTCATCCTCCCTTATTCTTTCGCGAACAGGCGCGGGGTAAGGGTAGGCTCCCCACGCCTGTGAGCCGTACCAATATGCCGGCCACTGATAGTAGTCATGGTAGAGAACCTCGAACTGGCGTGATACGGGCATCTCCGAGTCTACGGGCGGACTGTTCTCGATCTGCTTTTTTGTCAAGTTCGTGGCGATGATCTCGCGTTCTTCATCGACGGAGACCAGCGCGTAGGGAGAGATAAGGACGAGCCTTTCCTCGAGCCAATCTCCCGTATCCGCCACGAGATAACGAACGGTCCAAAACCGGTCGTCGAAGTAGAAGTCCTTGATCTTTCCGATCTCTCCATCTACAGCGCCCAACGGGTACTTGCGAAAGGCTTCGGCTTTGCGGAGCATGATGACTCCTTACGCATTCCTTGAGTTCGTCCTCACAGGTCCCGGGTACAGGGGCAGCGAAGCTGCCTCCTTAAAGGTGGGCATCCCCGATGGTGTGCAGAATCAAACAGTGCGGCAGGTTTGCCGCCGGCCCGGATGTCACCACCAAGCCCCCAGACGCGAAGACCCGGTCACTCGGACGGGGTCGCCATACATGATTCTTGGCTTTCTGAAGCGGAGAGGGGGGATTCGAACCCCTGGTACCGCTTAGGTTTCTGGAATCCCGCTGGTCGGCGCGTACACTTGTACGTAGGGGCATCCATACGGCGATCGGATGCCAAGGTCACGATCTGTTTCGGGAAACACGTCTTGGCGCAGTGGGCTGCCACCCGACAGTTTCCAACGTGCGCCCGGTCTGAGCCCAACTGCGAGGAGGTGCAAGAACGATGGCGGGCCACAATGACAAAGTTGCCCAGATCATGCTACCCAGAGGCTTCGCTGGTAGAGTCACCTACTTCTTCATGAACAAGGGACACAAGGCCATCTACAAGAACGTGGCCGAGGTGTTGGCGCCTCGGTCGGACGACGATCTGCTCGAGGTTGCATGTGGAAACGGCTACTTCCTCAAGAAGTTCGCTCCTCAGGTCCGCAGTGTTGCCGGTCTGGATCTCTCAGAACTAGGCATACGGTTGGCTTCCAAGAAGCACGCTGATCGCGTGGCCGTGGGGACGGGTGAGTTCGTATGCGGTGACGCATCCAGGCTTCCCTGGGACGATGACACATTCACAGCCGTCACCTCCATGGGAGGACTGCCTGGATTCTCTCGGCCGGAGGAGTCGCTGAAGCAAATCCATCGAGTTCTGCAACCAGGGGGGAGAGCGGTCCTCAGCATTGAGTGGAACGCAGAGGACGGCAAGGACCACACCAAGGAACACGAGAAGTATGGTTTCCGGATCTGGACCGAGGACGAAGTCCGCGCTCTCATGGAAGGGGCTGGTTTCTCGGACGTCTCCATAACCTACAAAACGGCAATGGGGATGCCCAAGATGATGCTGGTACGCGGACTCAAGTAGTGGTGAGCGCCTGCGAAGGCCTCGACGGGTCCATCCCGTCCACCAGATACCACCACATATCACCTGGGTAGGGGTAGCGGTAGGTGTGTTCCTGCAATCACGTTCCTCCGCCCAAACTGAAGGCGATTCGGATACCTTCAACAGCCATCTCGGCCCCGATGATGGCCAGAATCAATCCCATGAGCTTGCCCAGCACGACGACGATCTTGTGGCCCACGCGCCGCAGGATGTAGTCGCTATAGACGAACGCAAGGTACGTTAGGAGAATCATCACGCCGAAGATGAGACAGGTGATGACGATATGCCAGACATTGTTGCTATTGGTAACGTAGTTCATAGCGGTGACGATGGTTCCCGGCCCCGCCAGGATGGGGATGGCCAGGGGGGAGACGGCCATTCCTTCGTCAATGGCGATCTTGTTGGAATGATGGATGGTGGACTGCTTGGATTGCAGCATCTCGAACCCGACATAGAAGACCAAGATTCCACCAGCTATCTTGAAAGCAGGGATGGTGATGCCAAAGAACGAGAATATATACCTTCCGATTACAGTAAACGCTATGACTATAACAAACGCAGTTATGGTAGCGCTCTTGGCGATGCGCTTCTTGGCTTGTGTATCAGCATCTCCGGTCAGACCAAGAAATATCGGAATGTTGGTTATGGGGTTCATTATGGCGAAGAACCCCAGGAATACCGTAATGGCAAACCCTACGTAGCCACTCATGTTCTCGCCTCTCAGCTCACGAAGTGCTCCTCGCCACCATACCCCAACCACCGATCACGAGCGAGCGAAGTGGCCTTCCGAGCCCGAGAGCACGGAAGAGAGGAGACTAGGTGCAAGGCGGGCCCGGAATCCCGGAAGCACCACCTGCGAATTCTTGTTGACGTCTGGTACCCCGGATCCGCACAAACCCTGGTGCCTCGCATCAAGATACCCAGTATCGAGTGAGAATGTGCTTCGTTGTCGCCACCATGATCGTCCATTCTGACCCACCACATACCACTGAATATCACTGCGGTAGGGGTAGCGGTAGGGTCGTGGGGGCTGTTTCGGGCCTTCCGCGAGCAGCTCAAGTGGCATCATATTCCGCCCTTATGCAGGCAAATCATCAAATGCCCCCGGGAGGACTCGAACCTCCGGCACGAGGTTAGGAAACCGGCGTTCCCCTGTTCACCGAGTACCAATAAGTATTACTGCGTTCAGGAATCTACCGTTTGCCGGTCCATTCTGTCCACCCTGTATCACTACGTGTCATCTGGGTAGGGGTCGATGTAGGGGTCAACAGTCTCGGCGAATGACAAGGCCGCGGTGACTGTCCTTCCGTATGAGCACCTCGCAGTCATGACCGCCCCGGAGGCGCTCTCAGTACGCGCAGTCGATAGCCAGAGCCTCGATGCTGACATCGTCGCCGACTTCGTTGCCCAGGCCACCAAGTCCATGCAGGTGAGCATTGAAGGGATGAAGCCCGCTACGCTGAGGGCGGGGCTACGAAGGGCGCTCAAAGGCAACGAGGACCTGAAGATGGTGCAAAGGGGAGAGGGGACGCACTTAGTACGGAAGGTCTATGGTTAGCTATCTCGGCGGGAACACCCGGGCTGTGATGGACAGTCTTCGAACGGGCTGATAGGTTTGCGCCCTCGCCGCCGAGCATGAGATGCTGCAATCGACCTGTGATCGAGCAGAGCCGAGAGTATCGGTATGGGCCAGTCGGCAACAATCGTCATCAATCGAAGCGCAACTGAAGTGTTCGACCACGTCATGGCGGTATCAAACGATGCCGAATGGCGTACCGGCGTGGTCGAGGCCTCCTTGACATCGAACCGGCCGGTCAGGGTAGGCGACACCGGGTTCGATCGAATCGAGGCCAGCGGCCGCGAGATGGTCCAGACGTGGACCGTCTTCGAATACGAGCCCGGCAAACTCGCTGGATGGACGCTCGATTCCGGCCCGTTTCGAGGGTCCGGCGGGTACGTCTGCGAACAGTCTGGCGACGCTACGAAGTTCACCCTCGAAGCGTATGTCAAGCCGGCCGGCTGGTTTTGGCTGCCGGGTCCGATCTTCGGGACGATCGCCGAACGACAGAACCTCGCCGGGGGCACGCACAATCTGCGAATCGTGGGCCACCACACATTGCTGGAATGATAGGTGCCGGACTTCACCAAGAAGGAGGATTGCATCCATGGTGAGCATTCCAAGGGAAAGGCAACTGACGGGAAGGCAGATCCAAAGGAGGGTGGCCCCCCTTCAGTTCCTGAACCGCATGCAGCAGAAGGCGCTTCAAGTGACGCACAGGGGGCGCGGGAAGGAGCTGTTCCTGGAGACCAAGGCAGGCAGAGTCCGAGTGCTCGCCTACAACCTTGAGACGTCCGAGAGGCTGCCCCTGTTCGTGGATATTCACGGGGGAGGCTTCTGCCTGGGAAGCGCCGAGATGGACGATCGCTTCATGCCTAAGGTGGCAGAGAAGGCGGGGGTGAAGATCGTCAACATCGACTACAGCCTGGCCCCTCGTAACCCCTTCCCGCGGCCGCTCGATGAGTGCTACGCAGTAGTGGTCAAGTATGCCAAAGATCACCCGGAGGAATTCGGCATCGACGCCTCAAGGATCGCGGTAGGCGGCCATAGCGCGGGAGGAAACCTGAGTGCCGCCATCTGCCTGCTCGATCACGAGACGAAGGAATTGGCCCTTAGGGCTCTCGTACTCGATTACCCTGTGCTCGACCTATCCACTGATCCCTATCTCAAGCCCCGCCCGAAGGGGGCCCTCTCGCCCCGGCTTGCCCGCCTGTTCGACCGCTCGTACGCTCTCGACCGGGAGACCGCCAAGAACCCCCTGATCTCGCCGGTCTATGCGACACCCGAGGAACTCAGGTCCTTTCCCCCGGCACTGCTGATCTCCGCAAGCCAAGACTCTTTGGCGGCCGAAGAAGCCGTCTTCAAGGACAAACTCGAAT
>CAZCCL010000022.1:26836-28444 GCA_964497095.1 uncultured Gaiellales bacterium
CCTACAAGCTCTTCCAGGGTGCAAAGCACGGCTTCACTCTGTTCAAAGGCGCAGCGGCCGACGAGGCGTGGCAGATGATAGTCGATCACCTCAGGCGCCATCTGCAGTAGGTGGGCGATACTGGATTTGAGCATCTCGGGCTGATCTTGGTGGAAGCCGCAGTCTCTGGTACCTGGTGTCCTCTCGTCCGTCTCGTCCCAGTGAGTGCTGTCGCGTTCGCCCCCGGCTTGCCCCCGAACTCGCCCCGAAGACGCCCTAACCTGGCCTGACCGACCGGGCCCCGACTAGCCATTCTTGGTTTTCCAAAGCGGAGAGGGGGGATTCGAACCCCCGGTACGCCGGCTCCTGCCCCTCCACAGGAGCCAATGGTGATCGCCAGGGCAGTCGCGGGGCGCTCCTTTTCGGCAAATCAGTACTCTCCTGACCCCCACTCCACGAGCACCACTGGCTTTTCGGTCTTGCGGGTCGGCCACGTGTCGAACCTGAGGGTGTGGATGCTCGAGACCTCTTCGGGACTGAACTGGAAGGGAGCGACGCCCGTCACTGTGTCGCCCGGCTCAAGAGTACCCGAGAGAAGCGCCGGGGTCACCGACGTCTGGAGGCCGTCGCTTCCGCCGCCCCAACCTTCGTTCTCTGACATGAGGGCAAGCCAGGACTGGTCATAGCTTCTGGGGTGGCTACCGATGTTTCTGATCGTGATCACGCAGTAGACGACAATGCCGTCGGGGGCGGACTCGACCGGGCGAGCGGAAGGATCGGGTTGCGGTGCGGTGGCCGTCACCTGGAGCACACCATCCACAGTGGCAGTCTCTCCCCAGCCAACTTTGATGCTTTCCCGTGCCGGGTCCCACATGCCGAGAGTGGTGGGCCCGCCTCCTTCGCGCATCCGGGTCTTGAGCTCATCCAGAGTGAGAGTCCGCTCGGCCTCGTCCTTGAGGATCCCCTGATTGACATAGTCATCCCCCTGCTTCACCCACAGGGAGTTCTTTTCGGACATTAGCCAGTAGGCATCCGCTGGCTGATACTCTCCCCCGCCATACCGCTCCGGATCCACCTGGCCGAAAGCGGCCACGAGGTCGCCCACACTGAGCGGGCCGCCCCCTGAGGGACTGTTCCACCACACGGCGCGGAAGGCGACAGGCGTCCCCCACTGCGGCGCGCCCTTCAATATCTCCTCAGGTTGGACGTAGAACGTTTGGTAGACCACGGCCATGGGGTCATTCTCGCCGCGGGGTTTCCATGATTTTCCGTCGTCGCTATTCCAGCGGGGTGGGTTCACCTTGACGACGGTGCCAGCCACGACGAGGTCGGACGCGTTCGTCCAGTCTTCGATGGTCATGTGGGGGAGGTCGTATTCGATCGAGACGGTGGGTAGAGGGCCAAGATCGATTTCGCCGGATACCGCTGCGGGCCTCGCACTGCACCCCAGTCCTCCGGCAAGGAGAAGGAAGAGGCCCAGGACGACCGCTGCTACCCGCGCTACGTTCATGCCGTGCACCCGAATGGACCGGCATCCAGCTGGCTGGCGATCAAGACGAGGAAGCTACTGCCACGATGCGAGCACCACGTTGGTCGAGGATGCCGTACCCAACCGCACTTTGACCGGAC